>NC_008027.1:492500-792500 GCF_000026105.1 Pseudomonas entomophila L48 | reverse complement strand
CTCCCCTGTGGGAACAACTGTCTTCTTTGTGGGAGCTGGCCCTGCTGGGATAGACCACAGAGTGCCCCTGGCCCGGCCTTGCCGGGCATCGCCAGCAAGGCTGGCTCCTACAGGTTTGCAGTGAGGCTCAGGCATAGCGCGGCCCATGTGGGAGCGGCCTTGTGTCGCGAAAGGGCCGCAAAGCGGCCCCGGCGATCTTTGCTCAACACTGAAACCCGGGGGCCGCTGCGCGCCCTTTCCGATCGGTCCGACGCCTCGGTAAGGCCGCTCCCACAGGCCAGCATGCTTCACAACTCCGATGGAACCCCCGCCAACCCCGCACAGTCCACCCTTCAGGCCCACCCTCCAGAGGCCTAACGAGGAGACACCCATGAAAGGCACTGCGCTATCCGCCCTGTTCGCGGCCGCAACCCTGCTGGCCTCGCCCGTCTTCGCCGCCGACGACCTGTGCGCCCTGAACCTGCAAAAGATCGACGACGCCATGGCCACCGCCGGCGCCACCTCCGAAGGCCTGGACAAGGCCCTCACCGAGCACGTGGACAAAGCCAAGGCCGCCCAGGCCTCCGGCGACACCAAGGAATGCATCGCCATCACCAGCAAGGTGCTCGAGCGCCTGGAGAAAACCGAGAAAGGCGGCAGCGGCACCTGAAACCGCCCGCCTGTCGACGCGGCGCGCGCAAAGGCGTATACTCCGCCTCACGCGCCGTAAGGTGCGGTCAGCTAGAGCTGAGTGTGGGGCCGATTAGGATTCGACGCCGGTAGCGAAACTCTAGGTGCATGCCGAGTTGGTAACAGAACTCGTAAATCCACTGTTGCAACTTTCTATAGTTGCCAATGACGAAAACTACGAGGGCTACGCTCTCGCTGCGTAAGCAGCTGAGCCCGCTCTCCTGGTAGCTTCGGCTCCAGCAATCATCAGGGGATGCCTGTAAACCCGAAATGATTGTCATACAGAACAGGATCGTCGTGCAGCACGTTGGGGGCGAAGCGACTAAAACTTACCCAACTCATCCAAAGCACCCTGCCCGTCGGGCGGCTGCGGATTAAATCAGTAGACACGGCTAAGCATGTAGTACCGACAGCGGAGTACTGGCGGACGGGGGTTCAAATCCCCCCGGCTCCACCAAATCCAAAGAAGAAGACGCCCTCGGGCGTCTTTTTTTGTGCCTGGAATCTGGTAAATACACAGCCTCCAAGACGGTCATTTTTTCCTTTCCAGCGGCGTAGGCAATTTCCCGCAACGTCCGTTGCCTTTTCCCAGCCATCCCCAGCTTGCATAAGCAGGCCCTAAGGAATAAATTCCCTCCGTCGCGGCCATTTCCGCAACCGGGTTTGGCGACCCGACCGAAAAAGGCGCAACGGCGCCCCGACCACGATTGCAGGCGCTTTTTTTGTGTCCGCAGTTTCGTGTAATGGCGGCTGTGCGTGGGAGACCTTCGGGTCTGCCGGGTTCCTTTTCCTCGGTTCGCCAACCTGCGTACAGCTGCCACCCTATTCGTTTGGCGACGATGGTGTGGTGCTTCAACCGAAAAGGACCTCATGCATGCATTTCGCAAATCTGTACAGGATCCTCGCATCCGCTCTCCGCCGGCCATCCCCCGTGGCGACCCTATCCCCAACCTTTTACCCGATCGACAGCCAGTCCTTCGCCACCCGCGCCAACCGGGAGGTGCCCCATGACTGACCATGAACGCCTGTCTACCCTCCAGAGCTACGTCTAGACTCTCGAATTGCTCGGTGAGGCGCTGGTCCAGCATGACGAGGTGCTGGAGTGCGAGCACAACCCGCAGTTGAGCTTTCGTAACACGGCGGGGATTCACCAGGCGATCCGCATCATCAGCCGGTTGGCCAGTGAGCAGGTTGGGAAGCTGGAGGCGATGAAGGAGGAGGATTGAGCTTAAGTTGGCCCGGGAGAGTTGCCGCTACGGTGATGGTTTACGGGCTTACCGCTTAATCTATTCTTCGCACATCCTGCCCAAGGTTTTAAGCTGCCCGATCCATCCCGGACGTGCCGAAACCTTGGGCGTTTTGCTATCTGGTGGAAGAAGAACGTAAGCTTCCGCCCAACTCAGTACGATGGCGGGACTAGTAGCTAACGGCATTGTGCTCCACGACTCCCGCAAAAGACCTGTAGCGGCGATTATCGCTGCTCAATGCAAGAGGTTTCGGATGCAGCAACAGGAATTCATCACGCTAAAAGTGTTTGGAGATCTGCTTGAGGGGCAGGTGCACCCTGTCATCTTGGCGACTGAAACTGAATTTTTTTCTGAACCGCAGGGTGTAGGCACCGCATTTGTGCTTGAGCATGCTGGCGAGTTGTTCCTCATCTCAGCGCAGCATGTGCTGAATAGTCAGCAGGCACAGCATCACGACTTACGCATTCTGCTTCGCAATGCCCCCATCTCAATCCAGTTCGACCGCCGCGCAGTCTTTCAAGACGAGTTAGATCCAGACCCTAGCTCCGATATTGTCATCATGCGTATCGCTGAATCACAGCATGATGCCTTGTTCGCTGCGGGCTTGGCATGTGTGCGCGCAACAGACTACATCGAGTCCGATCGGATGAGCGAAGTCGAAATTTTCCGGATTATCGGCTATCCAGACCAAGACAGAGAGTATGACTACGGCAAAAACATTCTTTCAGCGGTCATCTGGTGCGTGAATGGCGTTCTGACGGAGCCTTCATATCCCGGACTTATAAGAGTGAAAGTCTTTGGTAAACGACCTCGAAAGTTTCGCGGAATGAGCGGGGCGTTTGTGATGGCGGAGACAAATGACGAGTGGAAATTTGCAGGAATGGTTACACTCGCAAGCGACACGGAAGGTCTGCTTAACTTCATTCCTGCTGAAAATATAGCCTACTACCTCGACAAGATGCTCTTGTTAGAAATGGAAGGCATGTTTCTCTCAGAAGACTTACAAAATTAGCCCAAAACTTTTTGGTGAGCGAACTCTTGCTTGCGCTTCAAGAGTCGAAAGTAGTCGGTTATGATCGGCCGCTATGGACCCAGCACTAACGTTCGCGAACGATAGTACTGGGCCCATAGCAATCGCATGCAACATTGAAGTTAATTTTTTTGGCGCAACATCGCAAAAAACTCTCCCTCTCTACTTTCCGAGCATAACGCCTCAATGAAAGGTCGCTCCTGAAAAGTGCTTGATATTTTCTCGGCGACTATGTTCGCCAGAACTCTAAGCCTCCTAAGCTTGGCAGGAGCCTCAATTCGTCTCTTTAACAATTCACTTTGCTTTACTATCTCGACAAAATAGTTTGCAGCATGATCATCAAACAACTTAAACATATCAGGAATGTAAATTGCAGCAGCATCTGCGAAAAAATCTGTTCTCTGATAACGTGCACTAGACCCCATTCGCCCAACATATGTCTTCGTTAACCCTGCAACGTACTCTGCGAGCAGTTCTTCCGGAACCAAGCTAGCGTAAGGAACTAGATTTTTCACCGCGTCGTTTTCCCGAGGGAAATCGTCAAGCGCCACTGTAAGAGCTTGAACCAAAGGAGTAATTTGATACCTCCTTGCAACTACAGACAAATAACTTTGACTTTTCACGAGACCGATGAAAGCAAAGGCAGCCTGAGTAACATCTACCTGGGCTTTTTGTATCTCCTGGTCAACTCTCCGAGCCACTTGCAACCGTATATCTTTAGGCAGAACTCTCCACAAAATAGGGGCTACGAACTCGATATTCGATCTAAGAACACTTGTAGACTGAGGATGGATATAAGAAGTAAACAGCCTGTTCGCCAGTTCATTTTTATATACCTCAGGGAGATCACCCAGCGCGCTTTCAATCGCAACTGTGTTTCGGTCAAAATTAGACTCAGACAAATTTGCAACATAGTCATTAACATCAATTATCTGCGCTGGATACTCCGCATTCAAAACATACTTTATACAATCATCCATCATTGAGAGGACTTTTATTATAGAAGGATCGCTACTTTTTGGATGCCCTGAGAATATATGCCTTGTTTCCTTAGCATGGCGGAGAACCTTACTCGCCTCCCACCCGACAACACCAATTTTGTACGCACCTTCTATCAATTGGTCATCATTTACATAGTTTTGAAAATCTTCATACGTCTCAACCTTCCTACCGGTTTCTATAGACTGGTTAAATAGCTTTACGCTCCGAAACATAATTTTGTTTCGCAAATCGTCTACTACAGCATTCCAAAAAGACCCGATTGAGCTTCTATAACCTCCGACCTGAAGAACCTTGATCGCCTCAACAATATAAGGGTTATCTCTTAGCTCCTCTCTAACAGACATAAGGCAACGTTGAATTATGGGCGTCATATCAGCCTGCCCTTCAGGTATGACCACTACGATGTCGCTCCCAGCCATAATCACCTTCTCCTTTGCCGCCCTAAAATTCGCACTATTTCTTGATCAAAATTTAGCTTAATAGTTAGAAAAATCATAGCTCGTATGCTCGTATCTATTCATTTTTTGAGTTGCGAGTGCATGCTCATGAGAACGAGTAAATTTGACCGCCCGCGTCTGGAAAGCAGCTACCGCAAGCGAATGTTAGCTTTCGGCTGCTTCAGTTACACCACTTCCCGGGACACGATCACGAAGCCTGAGAGGTACATCAGAGCTATCTCTCGCGAATATGATCCATTCCCAGCTCTGAATCCCTTCCTTTCCTTAGATTTAGTTGATAATCCTGCTATCTTTTCGCGAAGCGTCAGGGCAGCAGAATTCACAGGGCATGGGTGGCGAATCCTCAACCACCAATGATATAACCTATTGATTTATAAGAATTTAATTTTGTATTAATTGATGGTTTTGCCTCCCCCCGGCTCCACCAAACTCTAAAGAAGACGTCCTCGAGCGTCTTTTTTTGTGCCAGGGATGCGGTGAGAGCACGTTTCACGCAGGCATGTAGAAGTAAGTCAACGGTACCAACCGCTTCGTCTCTGGATCGGTGGCTGGGTAATGCGCCATCAGCGTCCGAGCCAGCTCATCCAGCGTCCACATTGTCAGATGCACATTGGCTCGCTCACCCTCATACAACGCCTCTTTCGTGAATCCGCCAGTACTCACGTACAACCCTCGATCATCCTTGTGCCTCCCGCCGAGAAAGCTACGGATCTCGTTACTTCCCATCCGGGCATTCCGGTGCTTAACCTCCACAACGATGCGCGGCGGCTCAAATCCGAAACCATCGGGTGACGCAATGATGTCTTTGCCACGATCAGCGCCGGCCGGAGACACCAGTGTCTTGTAGCCCATTGCTCGTAAGATTCCGGCCACCAGCTCCTGCATCTCAGCCCAGTCCAAGCTGTTGATTTGGTCTTTGATCCGCTCAAACGCAATTTCCTGAACCCCCTTCAACGGGTCTTCCAGCACGTCGGAATCTTCAATCAAGTCTTTCGGTGGTCTGGAGACGCTTTTTCCAGTAGCGAGGGCAAGTAGCTCTTTCTGAGCATCCTCAGAAACTTTAAATACGGTTAGCGTAGACCCCAGGCTGTTTCTGCTGGCACCTGTTAGCTTGTCGCGATCAACCTCCTGCGTGTACCACTCAACAGGTCGGGTCAAAGACATACCATCATCTGCCAGATCAGGGCGGAGCAGACACGTTCCAGTGAAGCGACCTACCAGGTAGGTCCGGTTTGCAGGAGAATAGGTAACGACCGTATCACCAATGTTGACTTCGTTAACGAAACGGAAGACCTGCGACGCCCCCGCTACGGCACTCGCGTCCTTTATTCCTGGTTGAAGGTCTTTATAGGCTTGGATCAACGCCTTCCTGGAAACACCGGGCTTGGCCTCAAGCGCTAGCTGAGCCCACCCGATGGCAGCAAGACTGCGATCCCTGAAGTCGTCATAGAGACGGCCACCATCACCTCGAATCATCCACATCGCGGGCATGTGATACTCTTTGCTTCCTCAGAATCGAAGTAAGACTGTAGCAGCGATGATCGTTTGTGTGAATGGAAAGCACGGCAAGTAAAGTTGGATAGCTATAGGCTCATGATGGAGTTGCAAACCAGAGGCAGCTCAAAAAGCCCGGCTACGTAGCCGGGCATGACGATCAAGAATTTTCAATGACCGCAAGCAACTGCTCACGAACGCCACGGCCTTGATCGTCCTTCTTTTGAGCCATCAAATACAATCCCTTCCCCGCAGACTTCTTAGCCCATAGCTCACCGATCAAGCGTTTTTCCTTGCTGTTATCGTTGCTCACACGGTCGCCGCCCTTGTACTCCACAATGAGCAGTCTGCTGTCTTTGAGCTTAATCACAAAGTCAGGATAGGTCCGTTGAGTCGAGGTGGGCATCCAGAACTGAGTCGAGTGAACGAGATTACGGACCCAAAAGTCCACTTGATCAAGTAGATCGATGGCCTGAGCACATTCGAACTCTTCACTGATTACACCCTTCGGCGTTTTCCAGGGCAAAACACCGGGGAATGGGTAGTAATGCTTCTTGAAACGGTACGAGCCTTGGTAATACGAGGTTGCCGGGTAAAGAGCCATGTCTTGCGGGTAAGTAAAGGCACAGCCGGGACCGTCATACGTGACTAAATCAGCGTCCGCACTGAATAATGCTTGTTGAAACCCAGCGTCGTAAGCCTGTTTCTTCACGAGCATAAGCTGCTCCCCGAGCTTTCGTCGGAGGATGAATTGGCCTTTCAAGAGCTGGGAAAGCGAGAAGCCGCGTTCCTCCAGCAAGCTGGTAACAGCACGGCGCAACCACTCACGCAGCACAGGCTGCTTGATGGAAGGCTCACGAATCTCTTGATCGAGCCAACCAATGAGATCGGCAGCAGTCCGGTCCTGAGCAAAGCCCGGCAGGTAGGTATGTACATCGTCTTTAATGTTCTGGAATTGGACAGTTTTATCATCGAGGTAGACCTCGAACGTCATACTGGCCTCGTCGAATCTAAATGACGAAAGATCAGGTGGCGTGGATAGTAGATCCCAGCTGAATGTGGCCGACACAGCGCCTCGATCTACAAGCTCAAGCTCACCTTGCTCCATAACGCAAAGGCGTGGGACTTGGAAAACCACATTCCGCTCGCTGGGTGCTTTGGCCGCAATGGTTGCCTGTTGGTGACGTTCAACCTCAGCAGCAACAGCTTCTTTTGCAACCTTACCAGACACTGTGGAAACAATCGCATCAATCGTGATTTGATCGATCGCATCTATAACTTCGACTGTCCCGCCTAAACCATCAGCATTCAGTACGAATTGAACACGCTGCTGATCTCGCTCGGGAATTTTGGAAAAGTCGGGCACTTTTGGCAAAATCAGCTTAATTACCGGCAACTCCGGCATTCCAATCGAGCCACCTTGAAGGTCTAACTCAGGTGCCTTCTCCTTGCGGATTGCGACAGCAGCTTCCATCGGGTTGAAGCCGATGTTGATGAGCGATTGGGTAAGCTCCCCAGCAGCTCGTCCAAAGCTGTCAGTGGTCACGTGAGCGTATGCTTTGCTCATCTCCTCCTGCCGCCTTGGAACGGCGTAAGGCATTCGCAGCACACGACCAAGCAACTGCTGAATGTCTTTGTCTGACTTCACCTGAGCGACAGAACAGAAAACATATGCGAAAGAGCAGTCCCAGCCCTCTTTCAGGGCTTGCTTGGTGATAATGACTTCAATGGGGCAGTCCTTAGCAAAAAGATCTACACCATCAATTTCCCGCTGCGTGCCAGTCGCAATTGCGATAGCCTTTTCATCAACGTTATCGGTATCTATAAGATGCCTTTTTACTTCCTCGACAGTGGCCTCACTCTTCGCGTTCTCTGCTTGAATGAGCAGAATTGGCCGAATGTACTCAGCCTCTCCCAATGCAGTCTTCGCAAGCGATTTTCGTCTTGCCACGGCACTGCTGACAGCGACCTGCCACTCCCCATTATGCTCTTTTAGCACGACCGGAAATTTAATCATGTTCTCCGCCTTCAGTTCGAAGGCGGAAACGCTCACCAGTACGTTCGAACTGGAAATATCAGGCGTAGCAGTCAACTCAACGACAGCCTTCGGCCCAAGACGCTCATACACCGCATAGGATAGTGGCGTTGTAGCATTATGCGCTTCATCCATTATCACCAATGGACCATGAAGCTTAAGAAGGTTGGCAAATGACGCAACAGCTTTACCGCCCCCCCCTCTTTCAAGGTAACTTAGCTCCTTCGAGACGCTACTGAAATGAGCCTCAAGATCCTCATGATGCTCGTATACCTTCCTGCCCTCTTCCTTATCCACACGCAGTGCAGCAACAGTTGAGATCACCACACAGACCTTCGTTATCAAGTCCGCTGGGCGAATCTGAGAAAAATCAACAACATCAAAAATAGCTACCTGACCGTTGAACGCATCATCCAATTCCTGTCGATAGGGGTGGCGAGGGTTCTGGAAGGCTTCGAGGGTCTGCATTTTGATCTGAGTGGTGGGCACCATCCACATGACCAAAGGAAATTGGCGCTCGAGATATGAGGCACCACAGATGCGAATAATATGTGCGCCGAGGATCGTTTTGCCGCCGCCCGTTGGAATACGCAGACATACGTAGGGAACCAAAGGCATGCCCGGCATTTTCTTGTATTCGCTGAGCAAGCCAACGTCTACGTTGTCCTCAAATGCTTTTTCAGGGCCATCCAGCCGAGAAGCATCGAGGTATTTTTCTAAGCTGCCCAGCGCACGGCTTTGATAGAGTTTGAGTGTATGAGCCATTCTCAACGTGCCCTAATGTCGTAAGGTGTTTGGCGGAAGGTAATTTTTAATTCCTGCAGCAGTTCAGGAGCCAGCGCACAGGCCTCGCCATAAACCACCTTCTGCCCGTCAAATTCAGGCAGTGCCCTGTAAACCCTCTTTGTTAAAACATTCCCACCAGTATTCGTCAAATCACCGAGAATCCCATTAAAAAGCAGATAGTAAGCAGTACCGAGGTGGATGCCCAAAAGCGACGACTTGTCAGCGTGTGCGGATCTGGCCGTGCCCGTTTCAGCAAACCAGACGTGAGCGGCGAGCTGTTCAAAAGAAATACCATCACGGATGTGACCAGATTCATCGAATACAGGAACACCGAGCGTGTAATACCTGAACCCGCCACCGCCGGTCCAATTCAAGCTTTTGGACACACCACCCTGCTCACCGTCCACGACTCTCGCTAGACGAGGCTGACAATGGCTCTCGGCGTGGGCACCTACTTCGATCCCTATCCACTGCCGCCCCATCTTGTGAGCTACCGCAATGGTCGTTCCCGACCCAAGGAAGCTGTCTAATACAAGATCTCCAGGATTAGTAGCCACTTCAAGAATGCGCTTCATCAGCGCTTCCGGCTTGGGAGTAGCGAAATTCTCGTCACCAAATATCGCAACTACCTCTTTCTTCGCATCCTGCGTATGACCCACTTCCTCATAAGGCCAGAAGGTCTGAGGCACTCGGCCTTGCTTCACCTCAGAGAGGAAGCGTTTGATAGCCGGCACATTACCGCCATCTTTGCCCCACCAGATTCGATTGTCCTCATCCAATTGACGAAGCTTGTCCTCGGACACACGCCAGTACATGCCGTTAGGTGGGCCGGAAATGACACGACCCGAAGGGGTTGTAATAGGGTATACACCAGCACCGTAATAGTTGCGTGCTGACAGATCCCCTGCCTTCCACGGCCCCCTTGGATCGTTGTCGGGGTTCCGATAGGCTTTGTCCTGTTTTTCAGTCCGAGGCATCGGGTTGGGAACCCATTTCTCAGCGTTTTTGGCGTAAACAAAAATGTAGTCGTGATCGACCGAAAAATGACGAGCCGAATTCTTCGGGGAGTAGATTTTCTGCCAGATGACGGAGGCGATAAAATTGGGCCTTCCAAAAATCTCGTCGCAGATCACCTTGAAGTAATGCGCCTCATTGTCATCCAAGGTGACCCAGAGGGAGCCATCCGGGGCCAGCAGCTCACGTATCAGCTCCAATCGTGGATACATCATCGACAGCCACTGAGAGTGCTCAAGGTTGTCGTCATACTGCTCGAAAGCGGACTTAGTGTTGTAGGGTGGGTCGATGAAGACACATTTCACCTGCCCTGCGTAGTAAGGCAGCAGAGCTTTCAAAGCATCGAGGTTGTCGCCCTGAATGAGCATGTTGGGGGAGTCAGCCTCGCCATGCGAAAGGTCAGCATTGGGCATCAGCAGGCGATATGGAGCCAGAGCGGCTCGCGTGAGGTCAGCGTCACGGTTGAACCAAGAAAGAAGCGGCATGGACGGGTTCCAAGGGACGGCATTCAAACGGGGTACTTTACCCTCCAACCCTCTAAGCATCCATCCCATCGTTGCCTGGAAAAGGGTCAGCTTTACCACCCAGAAGCATTCTGTAGCTACCTGCGCGCTTTAACGAGCATTTCCATTTCTTGGCGAAACTGCCCGTCGAGATCTAGCGGTGCCTTGACAATCTTTTCAAAGCGAGCACCGAGAATTTCCTTCTCACGCGGTATGACTTTTCGCCCGTAAGGAAGGAGACGGCGACATGCCACTGAAAGCGACAATGCTCCTCATCTACTGGATGAGCAGTTCGGAATCTATCACCTCTTTTGGCCGTAGCAATTGGAAAATCGCCTTGAGGGATTAGCTTACCAGTTAAGAGACCGTCAAAAATTCCGTCGTCGGCATTTCTAGGCAGCCAGTATTCCAAGCGATACTCCACGAAAAATCTGTAGCGGCGCTATTCCCTATGTTTTCAAATAGATAGGTATTTTTCTCAAATTGCCCTCCCAAACTGTGTAAAGGCATTGGGGCAACCAATTGCTTTTTTATACCCGAACGATCTGCCTTTCAGTCTGCGGCAACGGCCTCCCCAGCAGCCCCCCAACCACCACCGCAAACACCAACGCCATCCCCCCCGCAACCTGCAACACCACCTCAAACCCACCAACAAAAGCCTGCTGCGCCAACGGTGCCACCACCCCACGCAACCCCGGCTCCAGCCCCCCCAACGCCGCCTGCAAATCCCCCGCCGCCACCCGCGTAGCCATCTCCCCCACCTTATCTAGCGCCTCAGGCGCCCCCCCAACCATCGCCTCACGCAGCAGTTGCGCACTCCGCCCCGCCAGAATCCCCCCAAGCACCCCAATCGCCAACACAATCGCCGTAAACCGCGTGGTAGTACTCAACCCCGAAGCCATACCCGTCCGCTCACGCGGCACGCACGCCATGATGTTCTTCTGCGTATCCCCATTAAGCAGCCCTGCCCCCGCGCCAAGCACCAGGCTGGCCAGGGCAAAGGCGCCATAACCACCGTGCCCCACCGCCCAGGCGCAAGCCAGGTTCCCCACCCCCACCAACACCAACCCCAACGCAAACACCTGCGCCGCACTCAACCGCTTGGCCAAGCGCATCCCCACCCGCGGTGTCAGCAACATCGCCAGCGCAAACGGCAACATCCCCGCCCCCGCCGCCAGCGCCGACAGCTGCAACCCGTTCTGCAGGTACAGCGGCAACAAGGTCATCATCACCTGGGCACACGCGGCATAGGCAAACATCCCCAGCAAGGCCCCAATGAACCGTCCGCTGCGCATCAGCGCCAGGTCGATCATCGGCCGCGCCTGGCTGCGCTCGACCATCACGAACACCCCGAACAGGAATGCCGCAATCACCAACCGCCCCAAGGTAGGCGCACTGTCCCATCCCACGCGGTTGGCATCGATCAACGCCCAGATCAGGTAACCCAGGCTGCCGGCGAAGGTGAGGCTGCCGAAGGGATCGAGCCGGGCGGCGGCGGTGTCACGGGACTCTTCCACGCTACGCAGTACCATCAGCGCCAGCACGACCACCAGCGGCAGGTTGATGTAGAAGATCCACCGCCACCCAAGCGTACTGGCGATCAGGCCACCGAGCAGCGGCGCAAAGGTAATGGTCGCGCCCATGCAGGCGCCCCAGAAGGCCCAGGCACGCAAGCGCTCCTCGGGCTCGTGGAAGCGATGCCCGATGGCGGCCAATGCGGCGGTGAGCAGCAGCGCCGCACCGACGCCTTTTGCCGCACGGGCGAGGTTGAGGAACAGCAAGTCCGGCGCAGCGCCGCATGCCAGCGAGGCAGCACCAAACAGCCCCAGCCCGAGCAGCAGCATGCGCCGGCGGCCAAAGCGATCGGCGAGGCTGCCGGCGGGCAGCAGGCAGGCGGCGAAGGCGAGCAGGTAGGCACTGACCACCCATTCGATGTCGGCGAACGAGCCGGACAGGTCGCGGGCGATGCTCGGCAGGCTGACGGCGACGATGTTGGTGTCGAGGATGATCAGGGCGCACACGGCCGAAGCCGTGAACAGGGTGAAACGCGCCGAGGCGCTGGTGGTGGACATGGCAAGGCTCCGCTGGATGGCTGGTCTGCGTGGGCGGGGTGAAGCCTTTCGCCGGCAAGCCGGCTCCTACAGGTTTTGTGTAGGGGCGGCTTTGCGGTCACGGTGCCAGCCTTGTAGTGTTGTTCTCACCTTACCGCTGCCGGGGGCCGGGCTTGTTAGCTTGCGCGTTCGGCGTCATTAGCCGCAGGCTAACGAGGCCCCATGGAGATCCGTCACTTTCGCTACTTCCTCGCCGTGGCCCAGCACGGTCATTTCACCCGCGCCGCCGAGCAGTTGGGCATCGCCCCGCCGACGCTGACGCGGCAGATTCAGGACATGGAGGCCGAGCTGGGGGTGCTGCTGTTCCAGCGCAGCCAGCGTGAGGTGCAACTGACCGCAGCCGGGGAGGCTTTGCGTGTGGAGGCCGAGCACGCTGTGCGGCAGTTCGATGCCGCGCAGCTGGGGGCGCGGCGCGCCGGGCGGGGTGAGAGTGGGCGGATCGAGCTGGGCTACGTGGCCTCCGCGGCCTACTCGGGCATCCTGCAACAGCAGGTGAGCCAGTTCGCCGAGGGCTACCCCGAGGTGTGCCTGAACATTCGTGAAGTGCCGATGCTTGCGCTGCCGGCCCTGGTCGATGAGGGGCAGCTCGACCTGGCCTACCTGCGCTCGCCCATGGAGCTGCCGGACGCCCTGGCGGCCATCGCCCTGCACGAGGAAGGCTTCGTGCTGGCGCTGCCGGCCAGTTCACGGCTCAACGAGCTGAAGACGCTTCACGCCGCGCGCCTGGCTGAGGAAACCTTCATCCTGCCGGAGCAGATCTCCGGCACCCTGGCGATCGCCCAGCTGGGCGGCTTCGCGCCGCGCCTGGGGCCGCAGCCGGGCAGCCTGGTGGCGGTGCTCACCCTGGTGTCGCTGGGCCAGGGCGTGGCGGTGGTGCCGGCGTCGGTGGTGCAGCGGATCAGCCTGCCGCAGGTCAACTACCGGAACATTGCCGACAGCCAGGCGAGTTCATGGCTGAGCCTGGTGCATCGGCGCTTTGAGAAATCGCCGGCTGTAATGCGCTACATCGAGGGAGTGCGCCGAGGTGTCGAATGAAACCCGTCCTGGCTGGCGGTGGCTGCTCGCCCTGCTCATCTGGCTGGCCTTGCCCGCCTGGGCCGATGACGCGCCGCAGCGGGTAAAGCTGGGCCAGGGCGAGCCCTACGACTTCACCGTCTACGCCAATGCGGCACTCGACTCGCGGCTTTCAGTTGAGCGCGCGGTGATCGTGCTGCATGGCGTGCGGCGCGATGCCGGTGACTACTATCGCGGCGGCCTGTCCCTGCTGGGCAACGCCGGGCTCGGGCAGCGCGACACGCTGCTCATGGCACCTAACTTCCTGACCGCCAGCGATCCCCAAGCAACCGATTTGCAGCCGTTGTGGCCGAAGGACAAGTGGATGCACGGCACGGCGTCGAGCGGAGGGCGCGAGGGCATAGCGGCGTTCACCGTGCTCGACGACCTGTTGATCTACCTTGCGGACCGCGAGCGTTTCCCACGCCTGAAAGAGGTCGTGCTGTTCGGGCACTCGGCCGGCGGCCAGTTGCTGCAACGCTATACGTTGCTGGGCAAGGGCGCCCCGGGTGCACTGCGCGTGCGCTACTTCGTCGCCAGCCCGTCCAGCTACCTGTACCTGGACGCCAACCGCCCGCAAGGCGAGGGTTTCGCGCCCTTGCCGGCTGGCCAGTGCGCAGGCTACGACCGCTATCGCTATGGCCTGGAAGGTGCGCCGCCGTACTTCACCCCCCAAGGGCTGGATGCCCGGCAGGTGTGGCGGCGTTATGCCGGGCGCGATGTCACCTACCTGGTCGGCGAGCGCGACAGGCATCCCGAAAGCCGGGTGATGGATCACAGCTGCGGCGCCGAGGCCCAAGGGCGCGATCGCGTCGAGCGGCAGCTCGCCTACCTGCGCTACGAAGCGTTCCTGGCGCGGCAGTGGGCGGCGCCGGTCGAGCATCGGCAGTTCGTGCTGCCGGGCATCGGCCATGACGCGGGGCGAATGCTGGCGGATCCGGGGCTTGCCCACCTGCTGTTTCCCGCCCATTGAGCGCACTACACTCAAGTGCTCCCCCCTTCGGAGGTTTCCAAGGTGCACAACGCAGGAAGCGAGCGACGTGGCGCAGTCATCTGGCTTACCGGGCTTTCGGGCGCGGGTAAATCGTCATTGGCCGAGGGCCTGGCCAGGCAGCTCACCGAGCTGGGGCATGCCTGCTATGTGCTCGATGGCGATGTATTGCGCACGGGCCTGAACGCCGACCTTGGTTTTTCTCCGCAAGACCGTCACGAAAACATCCGCCGCACGGGCGAGGTGGCGGCGCTGTTCGCCGATGCCGGGCTGATCTGTATCGCGGCGTTGATCTCGCCGTACCGCGAGGGCCGCGCCGCCGCGCGCCGGGCCTGCGGGGCGGGGTTTCACGAGGTGCATGTGAAGGCGGACCTGGCCGTTTGCGAGGCGCGTGATCCCAAGGGGTTGTATCGGCGGGCGCGGGCGGGGGAATTGCCGGGGTTTACCGGGATCGATGCGCCGTATGAGGCGCCGCAAGGGCCGGAGTTGGTGGTGGAAACCGGGCGGGTGGCGTTGCCGGTGGCGGTGGGGCAGTTGCTGGAGTATGTGTTGGGTGTTGTGAGGTGATCGGGTTTTAGTGGGTGTGCCGGCCTGAGGCTGGCGGGGTCCTGTAGGAGCGGCTTCAGCCGCGATGCACACAACGCGGTGTCCGGCACCCGCTTCGCGGGTGATCGCGGCTGAAGCCGCTCCTACAGAGGTTTGTGTTGGTTTGCCCTCAGGAACCGGGGGTGATGTCGCCGCGTTGCCAGCGCGCTTCGTTGTTGCCCAGGGCCTGGGCGATGTCGCTCAGTTCGTTGGAGGGCAGGGTTTGCGGCAGCGGGTCGAGGCCGGCGCTGGCGAATACCTGGCCGTAGCTGTTGCGCAGCTCGGCGTAGGCCAGGTCGCGGCGCAGGTCGGCCTGCAGGGCGTTCAGTTCGCCCTGGATCAGTTCCAGTTCACCGATACCTTGCGCCTGGTGGCGGTTGCGCAACTGCTCGACGATCTGCTGGTCCAGCGCCACCAGTTGCTGGCTGGTGGCGAACTGGCGGCGGGCTTCGCTGTAGTTGGCGTTGGCCACGTACAGCTGGGCCAGGATGGCCATGGACATGGCCTGGCGGCGCGCCTCGACCACTTGCTCGCCAGCCTTGGCCACGTCGATGGAGGCCGGGCCCGAGAGCACGTTGAACAGGTTCCAGGTCACTTTCACGCCGTAGTCGGCCCAGTGCTGGTTGATCAGGAAGCTGTTGCTGTCGTAGTGCCCGCCGGCCGAGAACTCGAGGCCCGGCAGCATGCGCAGCATCGACTTGCGCACTTCGGCGGCGCTGATGCGCGCCTGGTAGTCCTGCTCGCGCAACTCGGGACGGGTGGCCAGGGCGTGCTGCTCCAGCGTCTCCAACCCGACCTTGAGCTCGGGCACGCTGTAGTCGTCGGTGGCGGCCAGGGTCAGCTCGGTGCCGGGCGGCAGGTTGATCAGCGCGCCCAGCTCGGTCTTGGCCAGGGACAGGGCGCGGCGTTGTTCTTCCAGCTGGCGGGTGGCTTCGATCAGGGCGCGCTGGTAGCTCAGCGCCTGGATCGGGTCGCCGATGCGCTGGTCGCCCAGGCGTTGGCTGTTGTCGCGGGCTTGCTCGACCCGGGCCATCAGGGTGTCGATCTGCTTGAGCAGGCGTTCGGCGGCCACTGCGCGCCAGTAGGCCGAGCGCACGTCCTGGATGATGGTCTGCACCACCTTGCGCCGGCGCTCCTGGACGATCAGGCGCTGGTCGCCCTGCTGCTTTGCGCTGACGTAGCTGACACCAAAGTCGAGCACGTTCCACACCATGGTCAGGTCGGCGACATCGCGGTCGCGGTCCTGGGAGGTCGAAGGTTCCAGGGACTGCGTGTTGGTCAGCACGCTGCGGCTGCTCGAGGCGCTGACGTTGCTGCGCCCGGCGTAACCGGCCGACAGCGCCATGCGTGGCAGCATGTCGAAGGTGGCCAGGTCCACCTGGCGCTGGGCCAGGGCTTCCTCCATGACCTTCAGGCGTGCCTCCAGGTTGTACTTCACCGCCCGGGCCATGGCCTGGTGCAGGGTCAGCGGGCCGTGCAGCGCCTCCTGGCCCTTGAACATGTTGGCCAGGTCCGCCCGGGCCCGCTGTTCGCTGACGCTGCGGTCGATGGGCTGGGTCTTGACCGCGCACCCCGTTACCGCCAGCGCCAGCATGCTTACTGCAAAAATTCTCGATGCTCTGATCATCCCTGTCCGCCCCCTTGGTACGGCACTGCCTTTCTTCTAATGGTTTGCTCGCGTCCGTTGGCTCATGCCTGCGGCGCGGGTACCTCGACTTGCCCCAGCGCCTGGGCCAGTTGCCTGGCCTGGCGCTGTTCCCCCTCCCGGAAGGCCTGCAACTGCTGCCCCAAAGTCGGCGCCCCGCTCAACCCCTTGCCTGCGGCCGAGAGCAGCTTGCTGCCGGCCAGGTCGGACGGGCCGCCGTCGTCCGGCAGCGTCTTGTCGAACAGGTTGGCCAGGCTGCTGGCGCCGAACACGTTGGCGTCGCCGCCACCGAAGCCCAGGAAGCCGGCGCCCGAACCGTTACCGATGCCACTGCCGCCCTGCTGGCCGGCGAACACCTGGGCCAGGTAGCTGGGCGCCAGCGCGCCATCCTTGATGAAGATATTGCCCAGCGCCGGCAGGCCAGCACCCGCGCTCGGGACCTCGAACAGCGGCTGTGGCAGCAACGGCGACTGGTAGGGCGCGGTGACCGGCAGCGGCGTCGACACCAGCGGCGTATCCGGGCTGGTCGGTAGCGAGTGCGTCGGCGGATAGGCGCGGAATTCCGGGTCGCCGTCGTTGGATTGCAGGGCCACGCCTTGCCCGGTGAAACCCCCGACCAGGGCATTGCCGGCGCTATCGGTGATGCCGGTGCCGCTGGCCTTGAGCGCCAGGGCCAGGCTGCCGGCGCCGGCAACGCCGCTGACGTTGACCTGCCAGGTGCGGCCGTCGAGGCGTGTCAGCGACTGCAAGGTGCCGCTGGCGTTGCCATTGCTCACCAGTTGGAAGTCGTTGAGGTCGACCCCGTTGACGTTCTCGCTGAAGGTCACGGTGAACGACTGGCTGCCCGGCGTTGGCGAAGGGTTGGCCACGATCGAGGCCACCGTCGGCGGCGTGCCGTCGACGGTCACGCCGCGGGTGTCGCCGACATTGTTCAGGCCCGGTGTCAGCGCATTGCCGGCCGCATCGCGCAGGGTCGCGCCGTTGGCCGACAGGCCCTGCACCTGGATGCCGTCGCTGTCGTTGTCGCCGGCCTGGATCTGGTACTGGAACACCAGGGTCGGGGTGCCGGAGCCGGCCACGAAGTCGGCGTACACGGTGCGCCCGCCGACATCCAGGGCCAGGCGCGGCACGCCGTCGACCACCACGGCTTCGCTGGTGTTGACCACGAAGGTGAGCACATCGCCGGTGTTGTAGGTCACCCCCACCGGCACGCTGACGCTGCCCACCGTGGGCGCGTCGCGGTCGATGCTGTACACGGCGCCGGTAAGGCCGCCGACCAGGGCATTGCCGGCCACGTCGGTGATACCCGTGGCGCTAGCCTTCAGGTTAAGCCCGAGGGTGCCGGTACCGCTGACACCGCCGACGGTGACCACGTAGACGCCATCGCCCAGCGCTTGCAGGCCGGTCAACGTGCCACTGGCCGAGCCACTGGCGACCAGGCTGAAATCGCTCAGGTCGACACCGTTGACCCGTTCGCTGAAGGTCACCGTGAAGCGCACGCTCTGGGCGTTGCTTGGCGAGGGGTCGAGGGTGACGATGCCGACCGCCGTCGGCGCCTGGGTGTCGACCAGCACCTGGTGGGTGTCGGCCACGCCGTTGAGGGTCAGGTTCATGGCGTTGCCGGCGGCGTCGGTCAGGGTCGCGCCATTGGCGCTGAGCCCGGTGACGGTGATGCCGTCGCTGTCGTTGTCGCCGGGCTGGACGGTGTACTGGAACACCAGGGTGGTGGTGCCCGCCCCGGCCACCAGGTCGGCGAACACCGTGTGCCCGCCGATGTCCAGGGCCAGGCGTGGCGAACCGGCCACCTGCACCGCCTCGCTGGCGTTGACCACGAACACCAGCGTGTCGCCGGCGTTGTAGGCGACGCCCACCGGGCCGCCGACGCTGGTCACGCTGGGGGCGCGGCTGTCGATGGCGTAGTTGTTGGAATCGGTGCTGCCCACCCCGGCGTTGCCGGAGGCCGCGCCGACCACGCCGGTGTTGTCCAAGGTGATCAGGTTGCTGGCGTCCTCGACGTTGCCGGTGGGCGTGAGGGTCGCGGTCCAGGTGATACCGCCATCGCTGCTGCTCAGCCCGCTCAGGGTGCCGTTGGCCACGCTCAGGTCGGCCAGGGTGAAGCCGCTCACCGCTTCGCTGAAGGTGATGGTCACCAGGCTGGTCTGGCCTGCGCGCAGGGCTGTGTCGGCAACCACGACGGTGGCCGTGGGCACGAGGGTGTCGACCGTGTAGTTGGCCGACGAGGTGGTGCCGGTCCCGGCGTTGCCGGCCAGGTCGGCGATACCGGTGTTGTTCAGGGTGATCACGTTGCTGAGGTCCCGCACCCCGGCATTCGGGGTGAAGGTGGCGGTCCAGGTGATACCGCCGTCGCTGCTACTCACGGCGCTCAGGGTGCCGTTGGCCACCGTCAGGTCGGCGTTGGTGAAACCGCTCACCGCCTCGCTGAAGGTGAAGGTCACCGTGGTGGTCTCCCCTGCCGTCAGGTTGGGGTCGGCAATCACGATGGTGGCGGTCGGGCGCTGGCTGTCGACGGCGTAGTTGTTCGAATCGGTACTGCCGGTGCCGGCATTGCCCGCGATATCCGTCACGCCGGTGTTGTCCAGGGTGATCAGGTTGCTGGTGTCGGTGATGCCGGCGGCCGGAGTCAGGGTCGCGGTCCAGGTCACACCACCGTCGCTGCTGCTCACCGCGCTCAAGGTGCCATTGGCGATCGTCAGGTCGGCGTTGGTGAAGCCGGTCACCGCCTCGCTGAAGGTGATGGTCACCAGCGAGGTCTGGCCGATGGCCAGGTTGCTGTCGGCCACCACGAGGGTGGCGGTCGGGCGCTGGGTATCGATGGCGTAGTTGTTCGAATCAGTGCTACCGGAGCCGGCGTTGCCACTGCTCGCACCGACCACGCCGCTGTTGTCGAGGGTAATCAGGTTGGTCGCATCGGTGATGTTGTTGGTCGGGGTGAAGGTGGCGGTCCAGGTGATGCCGCCATCGCTGCTGGACACCGCGCTCAGGCTGCCGTTGGCCACGGTCAGGTCGGCATTGGTGAAGCCGCTCACCGCCTCGCTGAAGGTGATGGTCACCAGGCTGGTGTCGCCCACGCGCAGGGCGGGGTTGCTCACCACCACCGTCGCCGTGGGTTGCAGGGTGTTGACCGTGAAGTTGGCGGAGTTGGTGGTGCCGGCACCGACGTTGCCGGCCAGGTCGGCCACCCCGGTGTTGTTCAGGGTGATGACGTTGGTGGCGTCCTGCACGTTGATCGTCGGGGTGAAAGTGGCCGTCCAGGTAATACCGCCGTCGCTGCTGGACAGCCCGCTCAGGGTACCGTTGGGCGCCGCCAGGTCGGCCAGGGTGAAGCCACTCACCGCTTCGCTGAAGGTGATGGTCACCGTGGTGGTCTCGCCCACGGTCAGGTTGGCGTCGGCCAGCACGATGGTCGCGGTCGGGCGCTGGGTGTCGATGGCGTAGTTGTTCGAGTCGGTGGTGCCGCTGCCGGCATTGCCGGCAGTGTCGGTCACCCCGGTGTTGTCCAGGGTGATGACATTGGTCGTGTCGGTGATGTTGCTGGTCGGGGTGAAGGTCGCCGTCCAGGTGATGCCACCGTCGCTGCTGGACACCGCGCTCAAGGTGCCGTTGGCCACGGTCAGGTCGGCGTTGGTAAAGCCGCTCACCGCCTCGCTGAAGGTGACGGTCACCAGCGATGTCTCACCGATCTTCAGGTTGCTGTCGGCCACCACGAGGGTCGCGGTCGGGCGCACGGTGTCGATGGCGTAGTTGTTCGAGTTGGTGCTGCCGGTGCCTGCGTTGCCAGCGCTATCGGTCACCCCGGTGTTGTCCAGGGTGATGACGTTGGTCGCATCGGTGATGGCGCTGGTCGGGGTGAAGGTCGCCGTCCAGGTGATGCCACCGTCGCTGCTGGACACCGCGCTCAAGGTGCCGTTGGCCACGGTCAGGTCGGCATTGGTGAAGCCGGTCACCGCCTCGCTGAAGGTGATGGTCACCAGCGACGTCTCACCCACGCTCAGGCTGTTGTCGGCCACCACGAGGGTGGCGGTCGGGCGCTGGGTGTCGATGGCGTAGTTGTTCGAATTGGTGGTACCGGTGCCGGCGTTGCCGGCCAGGTCGAGCACCCCGGTGTTGTCCAGGGTGATGAGGTTGGTCGCGTCGGTGATGTTGCTGGTCGGGGTGAAGGTGGCCGTCCAGGTGATACCGCCGTCGCTGCTGGACACCGCGCTCAAGGTGCCGTTGGCCACGCTCAGGTCGGCATTGGTGAAGCCGGTCACCGCCTCGCTGAAGGTGATGGTCACCAGCGAAGTTTCGCCGACGGCCAGGTTGCTGTCGCTGACCACGATGGTCGCCGTCGGGCGCACGGTGTCGATGCTGTAGTTGGCCGAGCTGGTGGTGCCGGCGCCCGCGTTGCCGGCCAGGTCGGTGACGCCCGCGTTGTTCAGGGTGATGACGTTGCTGGCGTTGGTGAGGTTGTTGGTCGGGGTGAAGGTGGCGGTCCAGGTCTTGCCGCCGTCGCTGCTGGACACCGCGCTCAGGGTGCCGTTGGCCACGGTCAGGTCGGCGTTGGTGAAGCCGCTGACCACCTCGCTGAAGGTGATGGTCACCGTCGCGGTCTCGCCCACTTTCAGCGCCGAGTCGCTGAGGGTGATGGTGGCGGTGGGTGGGACGGTCTCGTGGATGGCCACCGATACCGACGCCGCGCTCGAGGTGCCGCCATCGCCATCGTTGACCGTGACCGACAGGGTGCGGGTGGCCTGGCCGATGCTGTTGGCGGCATTGCTGTTGTCGTAGGTGAGGTTGCGCACCACGGCCTGGACCGCCGCCGCCGTGGCGCTGCTATTGAACGTCAGCACCAGGTTGGCGCCGCCGGTGCCTCCGGTATAGGTGCCGATGGCCACGCCGCCGTAGCTGACGATGTTGCCGCTGACGCCGATCTGCCCGGCGCCGTTGCCCTGGTTGCGAATGCCCAGCACGTCCTCGCCGGCCACGCCATTGGCGCTGACCGCCACGGTCAGGTTGCCGCCGGAAAAATCGGCCGAGTCGCTGTCGGTGACCGTGGCATTGCTGCCGCTGTCGAGCAGCACGGCGCCAGCACCCTGCGTGTAGGTCTGGCTGTCGCCGTTGAGGTTGGCGATCACCGGCGCGGCATTGGGCGGCTGGACCACCACCGAGGCAGTGCGGGTAGTGCTGCCCATGTCGTCGTTGACGCTGACCGTCACGCTGCGGGTGCCGCTGGTGTAGGCCCCGGTGCTGTTGCCGTAGGCCACCACGGCGAGGATCGAGCGGTACTGGGCCAGGGTGGCCACGCCGCTGAGCGACAGCACCGTGGTGCCAGAGCCGCTGATGGTGATGCCGTAGCTGGCCGCCGTGGCGATCTGCCCGGCGCTGAGCGACAGGGTTTCGTTGCCGCCGTCGAGCACGCCGCTCAGGTTGAGTGTCGCGCCGCTGACCTGGGTGTCGCCGTCGGTCTGGGTGAGGCTGATGTTCGGCACGATGGCCACCGGGCTGCCGGTGAAGTTGACCGTGCTGTCGTTGCCGCCGTTGCCGGTGTCCAGGTCGACCACCGGTGGCGCCGAGTACAGCACCTCGTAGGCGCCGATATCGACACCAGCGCCACGGGGCCGGTCGAAGCCGCGCAGGTCGGTGAGCGGCGCGCCGGCGAGGGTGCCCTGGTCGATGGCGTTGCTGGCGGTGCTGGCCAACCGGTAGTCGCCCGTGGCGGTGTTGACGAAGTTGACCGAGGCGCCGATCAGGTTGGTGGTGCTGGTGTAGCCGCCGCCGACGCCGCCGTTGGTAGCGGCATCAAGGGCAGCGCCGTTGACCGTGTTGCCGGTGAAGATGCTGTTTTGCACCGTCACCGTGCCGGCCTGGCCACTGGCCCAACCAAGGCCACCCGAGGTGATGCTGCCGGTGCTGGTGTTGAGGAACACGTTGTTGGCCACGGTGCTGTTGGTGATGCGCACCGTGCCGCCGCTGTTGCCCAGCACGATGATCGAACCAGCCGCCACGTTGCCCGTAGCGCCGTAGGTGCCGGTGTTGTTGTAGATGGCGACGTTTTCCAGCACATGGTTGTTGACGCCGCCCAGGCGCACCAGGGTCGACATGCCGCTGCCGCCGAGGATGCTGGTGTTGTTGTCGTGGATCGTGGTGTTGCGCACCACCACGGTGGACCCCACCGAGGTCGCCGAGTTGATCACCGTGCCGTAGTTCTCCTGGAAGTTGGAGTCTTCGACCGTGATGGAGCCGCCAAAGGCACGGATCGCGCCGCCGGCGATGTTGCTGGAGAAATAGCGGAAATCCAGGTTGCGCACGGTCAGCACGCCACCGCCATTGCTTTGCAGGCCCGACGCGTCCGCGGCGTCGCGCATGCCGTTGTCATTGGCGTCGCCGCTGAAGATGATGTCGCCCTTGCCATCACCGTCGACATCGCCGTTGATGGTGATGTTGCTGGTCACCAGCAGCGGCGAAGACGTCGTCCAGCGGATGGTCTCCCCTTTCAGGCTCTGGTGGAACACGATGATGTCGGCGCCGCTGCCGGCGGCGGAACCGTCCACCGAGGTGTCGGTGTTCGCGGCCTGGATGGCTTCGGCCAGGGTCACCCCGCCATCGCCGGCCGAAATGAGCGAGGCGTTCTTGCTGGTGACCGTGATGGTGGCCAGCGACGTGCTGAACGCCGACAGGTCGCCACGCTGCACGCCCACGCCGCTGGCCACCACGCCCGAGACGGTCTCCAGCGTCCAGTCCTCGCCGGCGCGGTTGCCGGTGGAATCGGACGAGGCACCCACATCGGCGCCGCTGAGCCGCGCCACCTCGTTGACGAACAACTGGCCGTCGCTGCCGGCCCCGGTGTTGCAGGCGAAGAAACGGATATCGCCGCCCGGCGCCAGGCTCGCGCCGATGCGGGCGAGGTCCGCGCCATGGCTGGCCAGCTGGTTGGCCCAGATGGCGTTGCCGGCCAGGTACACATAGCCCTGGTCGCCGTGGCTGATAATGTCGACCGAGGTGACGTCGCTGCGGCCGTTGAGGTAGTCGGCGATCTGCTTGAAACCGTCCTTGCCGTTGTCCAGCACCACCACCTCGACGCCGGCGGGCAAGCCGGCAATGAGCTTCTGGTAGTCGCTGACGGCGGAGTCGATGAACACCACTTCGTGGTGGTTGCCCGAGGCCGCCGTGACCGGCGCGCTGGCCGGTGCCGCCTCGTGGACGGGTTCATGGGTGGCGCTGTCGCGGCTGCTGGCCGCATCGCTGGCGGCGCTGGTGTCCTTGGCCACGCTGGCGGCCGCGGCGGCTTCGACCGCCTGGGCGCCCTGGTCGGCGACCACGCCCACCGAGGCGTCGAACATCATGCGCGGCTCCAGGGCCTGGATAAGGCTCGGGCGGCTCGTGGAAACGTTGGGTGTGTGGGTGTCCTTGCCGCGTTTCCAGAATGCCATGATGCCCTCGCTCAGCCCTGGGGCTGGTTGTGCGTGCCGCCCTTGCGGGTGAGGACGGCCTGTTCTTGTTGGGAAATCCTGAACGGACGACGGGGCGCCGATGTGCGCCCCGCAGTCCTGCTTGCTACCTGCCCGGCCTCAGTTGCGGGACGGGAACAGCCCTTCTACTGCGATGATGAAGTTGATGCCCAGGTAAGGGTTACGGATCGAGAAGGGCTGGCTTTGCCCCGTGGTCGCACCGGTACTGGCCGGTATGGTGAGGCTGAACGGTTTGAGCGTCGTGTCGCTGGCGGTCGAGGCATAGATGTCGATCGCCGCGCCGGACCCCGTGGTGTCCTTGGGCTTGGCCAGCACGCCACTGGTCGAAGGCGCAGGCAGGTCGGCCTCGCCCTCTGCCGCCGGGATGGCGACCGACACCGTGCTGGCCGGAATGCTCACGGGTTGCGATGCCATGTTCAGTGAGGTCAGGGTGGCCGTTGGGGCACCCGCCACCTCCCCGAGCACGACATTCGGCAACCCCGGCCCCGTCCCTTGCTGGATAGGCGCCCGGCCACGCAGGTCCGGCAGTGCGAAGGTGGTCTGGCCATTGCCACCGTAGGTCGTCCCGAGAATCGAGAACAACGCGGTGTTCTGGGCGATGCTCAGAAGCTGACCTTGGCAGAAGGCCCAACCCCGAGGGGCGAAGTTGCCTGCGAACAAGGTGATCTGACCGAGGAACGGCTCACTCATTTGCTGCTCTCCTTTGACAACACTTCGAAGACGGGCCTCATGGCCCACTGGAAATGACGCGTGTGGTGGACGCCCTCAGAGCGGCCGGTCAACGTGAAAAATCGCTTCAAGCACCGGGCGCCCATCGCTTTCGGGGCTTACCGGGGTCATCAATAGCAGCCAGCCCGGCTCGCCTGGCGGCGACAGGCGGAATACCGCTTGCGGCAGGACCGTGCCGGCCGGCAAGGCGAATTCCGCCGCATAACGCTGATGGCGCCGCGACATGGCCTGGCCTTCGGTCACGGCCAGCAATTGCGCCTCGAGCGCCTGGTCGTCGCTGACCCACAGCTGGAAGTGGCTGCCGGTGGCCTGTTGCAAGTCGTCAAACGTGGGCATGGCATGCATGGGGCTGATCCTTCAGGCACGAATGGCAGGGGTGAGCGCCGCTCGGCGCATCTTCAGGGACAGGCCGGTTTCGCCGACCACCTCGAACCCGCAGCGCTGGTAGAGCTGCAAGGCCGGGTTGTGAGGGGTGACATGCAGGCCGGCGCTGAGCCCGTCGGCATCGGCTCGCGCCAGCCACTGGCCAAGCAGCCGGCTGCCGATGCCGCGGCCGCACCAGGCGGGCAGCAGGGCCATGTCGATGAACTGCACGTGGTCGTCGGCCCAGTGCAGGTAGGCACGGCCGATGAGCTCGCCCGCCGCTTCGATGACGAAGAAGTCGGCGCCGGCGAACTGCTCCTGATAGTGGTCGTGTTGGGCCTGGAACTGTTGGTCGAGGAAAGCATCGATGGCGGCCTGCGGCCACGGCAGCAGGGCCATTTCGGCGGCACGGGTGGTGCCATAGAGTGTGCGCAGGAATGGGCGGTCGGCGTCCGTGATGGGACGGAGGTTCACCTCGGGGATGGACATCGGGTATGGCTTCCCTGCGTAAGGTTACCCCATGGTGAGGGGCGCACATCCAAGTGAATTGTCCTACACAATCTGCAGCAGCGTAGCCGAAGAACAAGGCAGATAGCCACTATCTACGCAGGGTCTCTTCAACTTTTTTCTCAAACACCCGTTCGAGGTCGTTTGACGCCATTTCCTGGACGTTTCGCAACCGTATGGATTCCAACGCGTTGTAGGGCGCCTGGGCCCAACGGGCGACTGCAGCGCGTATTTCGTCGCTGGCCGCTTCGCGCTTGCGCTGGCTGTCAGCGCTGAAGTTCATGGCCGGTTGCTTGGCGTCGAAGGCCGCGACACAGCGCAGGCCTGCCACATCGCCCGGCTGGATATCGAACAGCGGCCCGAGGCGGCCCCAGACAGCATCGGGCAATTCGCTGTAGTTCACCGCGATGCCACCGTGGCGTTCGCACAACGCTAGGCCAGCCGCGAGGATTTCGCCAATCAGCCGGCAGGTGTATTCCACCGTGCCCATGGTTTGAGGGTCAGGCAACAGGCTGTCGAGGCCCGAAGCGCCGAGCAGCCCCGGCACACGGTGCATGCCCGCCTGGCGCAGTTGCGAGACGACGATTTCCAGCGGGTCGCGGTAGAGGAACACCCGGGGCACGTCGGGGTATAGCGCCGTCAGCAACGGTGCGTCGAAGATATTCCAGGCGTCGAGCTTGATCAGCAGTTGTTGCTCGTCGCCTCGGCGGCGCTGGCCGTAGGCCGAGCACAGGGCGCGCAGGGCCTCGGCTTGCCAGGTTGCGGCGGCCGGGTCCTGGCGTGCGGCGCGCAACAGGTTGTCCAGCGGCGGAGGTTCGGACAACACGATGTTGCGGGCCTGGCTGGCCAGCAACTGGGCGACCAGGGTCGAACCGCAGCGCGAGGCGTGGAACACCAGGGCCGAGGGGCTCAGGCCCGGGCTGCGCGCGTGCCAGTCGAGCAGCGCCTGGACATCGGTTTCGCGGCGCATGGCCTGGTTGAACGGCAGGCGCAGCGCCAGGTCGACATCGTCGCGGAAGAATGGCCGGGCCAAGCGCCGCTCGCCGAACCAGCACCAGTCCACCCGCCAGCCGGTATCGCCTTGCCAGAGGCGGATGGGCAGCCAGCCCTGGAAGTCCAGCGGGGTGTTCATGCTCGCCATTGATCGCTCCATGCCTGCTTGCCCCGGCGCATGGCGCCCAGGACCTCTGCGTCGGAAAAGGCCAGCCCGTGTTCGGCGCCCAATCGCACTGTTTCGGCGACGAAGGCCCGAGGGTCCTCCAGTGCCTGCAGGCGTGCGGCCAATGCCGGTGACTCGGCCACCTGCCGGCGAAACCGTTCGAATGCCTGCCCCGCCCTGCCCGGCTGCAACGTTGGCGTGCGCGCCAGGCCTTGCTTGATCAGTGCCAGCAGCCAAGGGTCGGCCGCGCAGTCGAGCACCAGGTGGATACGTTCGCCGGGGCCAGGGTTGTTGACGCGATGGGGCCGCGACAGGTCGATGAACCAGCACTCGCCCGGGCGCATGGGGACCTGCAGGCCGTCCACCAGGAACTCAACGCCGGGCGGGCTGAGCAGCGGGACGTGCAGGCGCAGGCAGCCGCCGGGGCGGCCCAGGTCGGGGTCGCGGTGTTCGTGAATCCTGGCGCATTCTCCAAGGCGCAGCAGGCGGGCGGCGCGCAGCGAGGCCTGGAACGGCGTCAGCACCGTTTTCCAGGCTGTTTCGCCCTGCCACCAGGCCAGGTTTTTGGGCGCGCCCAGGCCTGGAGCCAGCGGCAGCGGGGAATCTTCGGCGGTGACCAGTGCCACCCCGCTCCAGTCGCCTTCGTGGTAGCTGTGGTTGAAATGCGTCTGCCAGGCCTCGGTGGGGACCTGGGCCAGGGCTGGCAGCAGCGCTGGCAGGTCTATGGCCAGGGGGAGGCGAGAGCAGAGCGGTAACGGGGTATCGGTCATGGATGTTCCTTGTGGTCGGTTCGTCCTGGAAAACAGCCCTGTAGGAGCGGATTCATCCGCGATGCGCCGCACAAGCGGCGCTCGGTCCCCCTAAAAACCACTTTCACGCACCCCCAGCGCCGCCAACCGCCGCCAGGCGGTCCCCAGCAGCGATTCCCGAGCCCCCTCGAGCACCACCACCCCACGCACCGGCTGCCCTACATCCGCCACCTCGACCAACGGGCTCAAGCGCACACCGTACTGGGCCTGCACCGGCTCCGCACGCTGCTGGCCATCACGCCGCACGGCCACCGGCCCATGGCGGTCGGAGGCCAGCGCTTCCAGCTCCAGCACCGTCACCCCGGTGGCGTCCACTTGCTCCACCCGTACCGGCACTGCCGGCCGCGCCGGGTCATCGGCGATAAAGCGCCCTTCGCTGCCGGCCGCCACCCGCCACAGGTCGGCTTCGGCCAGGTAACCCCGCAAGCGCACGCCCGGCTCGACAATCCGCCCCAGCGTCTGGGCCGGGCTGACCCACTGGCCGGGCACCAGCTCAGGCGGCAGGTCGCGCAATACCCCACTGCGCGGCGCGCGCAGTTGCAGGCGCTCACGCTGGGCCGCCAGGCCACGGTATTCGGCCACGGCTTCGGCCAGCTGCTGTTCGAGCACGCCGGCATCGCCCGCCGTCTCGCTGCGCCCGGCCTGGCGGCGCAACAGCAACTGCAGGATGTCGATCTCGCGGCGCACGATGGCCTGGCGCGACGCCAGGTCGGGCGACTCCAGCTCCAGCAGCAGGGCCCCCTGGCCAACCTTCTGCCCCTCGCGCACCAGCAGGCTTTTCACCCGTGCTGCCACCGGCGCGTGCAAGGTGCTGACGCGGGACGCCTCGAGCATCGCTGGCACATCCACCGCGCCGCGCCAGGGCACCACCAGCACGGTCAGCAGCAGCGCCAGCCCGGCTGCGACCCGCAAGGTCTTGCCCGGCGCCGCCTGGCCACGGCGCAGCCACCACTGCTGCAACTCCTTCCACACCGGCAAGCCGATGAACCACACCAGCTCCACCAGCATCAGGAAGATGCCCAGCACCTTGAAGAACAAGTGATACACCGCCAGGGCGATGCCGAAGAACAGCACCGCGCGCCACAGCCAGGCGCCATAGCCCCACACCAGCAGGCGGCGGCGCATGACTGGCGGCCAGGCTTCCGGGGCCGGTTCGCCATAGCCGAACAACGCTTCGCGCAAACGCCAGCGGCACAGGGCGAAAGCGCGCTGCTGCAGATTCTCGACGCCCCACAGGTCGCTGACCAGGAAGTAGCCGTCGAAGCGCATGAAGGGGTTGAGATTGACCAGCAGTGTCGTGATCCAGGTAGCACTGGCCAGCATGAATGCCGCCGTGCGCGCCGGGCCATCGGGCAGCAGCGACCAGGCCAGCAGCGCCAATACCGCCAGCACCAGTTCGGCGAACACCCCGCCGGCGTCGATCAGCAGCCGCGAACGGCGGTCACGCACCCGCCAGGCATCGCTGACATCGGTGTAGAACATCGGCAGCAGCACCATGAACGCCAGGCCCATGCTCTGCACCCGACAGCCGGCGCGCTTGGCCATGAAGGCATGGCCGAACTCGTGGCACAGCTTGGCGAACCCCAGCGCTACGCCGAAGGCCAAGATGCCACCCAAGCTGAACAGGTGCGGGAAGGTGGCGATGAAGCGCGACCAGTCGCGGATCACCAGGAACACGCCCAGCGCCAGCACCAGCGGCAGGAAGATGCGCAGCAGCCAGCCGCCATGGCGTTCGAGTAGCGGCCAGGCGCGGTTGAGGAAGGCATCCGGGCGCCACAGTGGAATGCGAAAGAACAGGTACTGGTGCAGCACACGTGTCCACAGGCTCTGCCGGGTGGCGGCGGCCTTGGTCGCATAGCTGTCGCGCTGGCGAGTGTCCTCGGCACTGAGCAGGTCGTGCTGGCCGAGAAACAGCAGCAGTTCTTCGAGTGCCTGCGCGTCAGCTGCCGGGCCAGGCTCGGCATTGGCGGCCGACAGTACCCGTTGCGGCTCTGCCTGATACCAGTGCTGCAGCAGCCGCACGGCGACCGCGCCCAGTTTGAAATAGCGCCCGCGCAGCGGGTCGGCCAGGGTCCACTGCGGCGCACCGTCGTGGCCGGGCGCCGCCGCCGACAGTTGCAGGTCGGCCCGCAACGGCGGCAGGCTCACAGCCCGAGCCCCTGGCGCAACGCCGCCAACGGCCGGCGCAGCAGGTAATAGACCAGCGGCGCGCGCTCGCCGTACAGCTTGGCGGTGCCACGCAGGCCGATGCGCGGCGGCGCATCATCGAAACCCGCATCGAGGCGGTAGGCCAGTTGCCCGGCAGCGGTGGCCTGGGCTTCATAGGCCGCGCGCTCCAGGCGTGCGGCATGGCGGTGCAGCGGGTCGCTGTCGAGGAACAGCGCCACTTCGGCGCCAGGCTGCAAGGCGATGGCGTCGCCCACCGGCAGCTCCATGCGCAACTCGGCCATCTGCGGGTCGGCCAGCTGCATCAGGCGCTCACCGGTCTGTACCGGTTTGCCCATCCAGCGCTCGGCATCGGCGAACACGGCGATCCCGGCGCGTTCGGCGCGGATCTCGCTGCGCCCCAGCAGCTGGCGGGCGTAGTCGAGCTCGGCGCGCTTCTGCTCCACGCGAGCCGCCAGCAAGTCGAGCCGGGCATTGGATTCGGTGTCGCTGAAGGCACGCTGGGTGCTGGCCTTGAGCTCGGCCTGCGCCACACCGAGCGCGCGCTCGGCGACATCGGCCTGGGCCTTGAGGGTGGTGGCGTCGAAGCGCACCAGCACATCGCCCATGGCGACCGTCTGGTTGGGCTTGACCAGGAACTCGGCAATCACCCCATCCAGCGGCGCGGCGACGACACGCCCCGCGCGCGGCACGACCTCGGCCGGCGCCAGCACCGATTGGCGCACCGGCACCAGCAGCACCAGCAGCAACGCCCCCACCACCGCCAGCAGACGCCGCCTTGGCCAGCGCAGGCGCCACGGCCGGGCCGGGCGCAAGGCCAGCCAGGCGTGGGCGTAGGTGTCCCCCAACTGATTCAGCAAAGCCTGTTCGGCGGAGTTGAATGCTTGGTCGCGAGCCAACCACAGGCCACCGAAGACTTCGCCCCGACGATCGAGCAGCGGCAGCCAGTAGGCATGGGCAGCCGACAGCGACTGCCAGTCGGCCACGGCCTGGGCATCCAGCCGAGCGGGGTCGACGGCGGCGGGCTGGCCCGCCATGCCTGCAGCCTGCAAGGTGCGGGCGGCGCGCTCGACGAACGCGACGAACGGCGCATGGGGCTCCACCACGCTGATGCCGGTCAGTGCCTGGACCTTGCCAGCGATGAGCAGGGCCGCATGGCGAAAGCCGAACAACGCCTGGCCATCGTTGACCATGGCGTAGGCCAGTTGTTCGCTGCTGGCGGCCTGGCGCGCCTGGCGCTGCAAGCCGAGGAACAGTGCGAAGGCGTGCTCGGCCACGCCTGCCGCGACGGTCATGGCTGTTCCGGGAAGTGGGCGGTACCGCTCATGCCGGCGAGCAAGCCCTGGCTATCGCGGGGCAACTCGCCGATCAGTTGCAGGGTCTGGCTGCCCTCGTCGATCCGCGCGCCCACGCGCTTGACCTGGGCCTGCAAGGGCTGGCCAGTTTCATCGGGGACGAATTCAAAGGGCTGGCCGGGCTTGAGCCGCCCCAGCCAACGCGACGGTACCAGCAGGTGGATTTCCAGCGAGCGGTTGTCCACCACCTCGATCAACGGCGAGCCGCTGGGCACGCTTTCATGGGGCTGGGCCCGGCGCTGCACCACCCGCCCGTCGAACGGTGCGCTGACCACGCAGCGCTTGATCTGCACCTGATACACCTGGGCTTCGGCCTGGGCCTGGGCCTGCTTGGCCTCGGCCAGCGACACCTCGAACTGGCCGACCGACTTCAGTGCGGCCAGTTGGCGATTGTGCCGGAGCTCTTCACTGGCGGCGCGCACGGCGGCCTGGGCGGCGTTGAGCTGGGCCTGGTAGGCACTGCAGTCGAAGCGCGCCAGGGTGCTGCCCTGCTTGAAGTCCTGGCCGTCGGCGTAAGGCATCTCGACGATACGCCCGGCCAGCTCGCTGGACAGCACGGCCTGGTCGCGGGCACGCAGCACGCCACGGGGGTTCTGTCCGCTGTTGGCAGGGGTTGTTGAGGGGGCGTCGAGCAAGGGATCGGCGGGTGCTTCGCCGGCCTGCGCCAGCGGCAGGTGCAACAGACACAGGGACAAAGCCAGACGGAAACCGCGAAGCATGTTGCGCACTCCCTTGCGAGCTAGTGGCGGGAGTGTAAGACAAAAAATGATGGCACGGATATATCACGCGGATGAAGATCCGGGCCGGTCAGCTCAGATCATTCGAATGCCCGCACCTCTCCCTGTGGGAGCGGCCTTGTGTCGCGAAAGGGCCGCAAAGCGGCCCCAGCGATCTTTGCATCAACACCGGGATCCCGGGGCCGCTACGCAGCCCTTTCGCGACACAAGGCCGCTCCCACAGGGACCTGCGTTGGACTCACCCCAACGACCGCGCCCCCACCGCCCGACGCGCCTGGCCCCGGGTGGTGACGATGCCCAGGAACGAGATGACGATCGCCAGGCTCAGCGTCGCGCTCACTTCGGCCCGGTGCTCCTCGGTGAACATCATCACCGCCAGGGCGCCGCTGATGAACGCGATCACCGCCCAGGTCAGCCAGGGGAACAACCACATGCGGAACTTCAGGTTGGCGTTCTCCCGCTCCAGCCTTGCGCGCATCCGCAGTTGCGAGATGGCGATCACCAGGTACACCAGCAGGGCAATGGCCCCGGAGCTGGCCAGCAGGAACTCGAACACCCCCTTGGGCGCGAAGTAGTTGAGGATGGCGATACCTGCGCCGATCAGGGTGCTGCCGAACACCGCCGCGCGCGGCACGCCGACTTTCGAGGTCTTGTTCAGCAGCGCCGGCGCATCGCCGCGCCTGGCCAGCGAGTACATCATCCGCGAGGCGATGTAGATCGACGAGTTCATGCAGCTGGTCACCGCGATCAGCACCACGAAGTCGACCATCAACGCGGCGTTGGGGATGTTCATGATTTCCAGCGCGCGCTGGTACGAACCCACCACCGCCAGCTGCGGGTCGTTCCACGGCACCACCGAGATGATCACGAAGATCGACAGGATGTAGAAGGTGCTGATGCGCCAGATCACCGAACGGGTGGCCTTGGCGATGTTGCGCGACGGGTCGCTGGACTCGGAGGCGGCGATGGTCACCGCCTCGGTGCCGATGAAGCTGAACATCACGGTGATGAACGCCCCCACCACCGCCGACCAGCCCTTGGGGGCGAAGCCGCCCTGCTCGGCCATCAACGTACTCAGGCCGCTGACCTCGCGATTGGGCAGCCAGCCCAGCAGCGCGGCGAAGCCCAAACCGATGAAACCGAGGATGGCGGTGACCTTGAGGATGGCGAACCAGAATTCGAACTCACCGTACTTGGCCACGCTGAACAGGTTGGTGCAGGCCAGCAGCAGCACCGAGGCCAGGGCGAAGATCCAGCTGTCCACCTGGGGGAACCAGGCGTTGAGCACATGCCCCGCGGCCAGCGCCTCGATGGGGATCACCAGCACCCAGAACCACCAGTACAACCAGCCGATGGTGTAGCCGGCCCAGCGGCCGATGGCTTGTTCGGCGTAGGTGGAGAACGAACCGGTGTCGGGGTGCGCCACGGCCATTTCGCCGAGCATGCGCATGACCAGCACCACCAGGGTGCCGGCCACGAAGTAGGAAATTATGGTCGCAGGCCCAGCCGCCGCGATGGCGTGCCCGGAACCGACGAAGAGCCCGGCGCCGATGATGCCGGCGATGGACAGCATGGTGACGTGACGCGGCTTGAAACCTTGGGCAAGGTTGCCATCGGATCCCACGGTGTTCATTGGTGTTGTTCTCTTTTTGCTGACACATGGAAGGGACGGGCAGGTGCGGGCGTAAGGGCTCCTCGATCAACGGTGGAGTACGTTGCGCACGCTCTGTTACGGCCTTCTCACGCGCCCGGGGCAACGCACCGTGGGGATGCGGGCTTCACTTTAAGCCGGGCGCGGCGCGAGCAAAATGCTCGAAAACGTCAGACAACGGTTCGATCACGACACCACGTGCCTATCCGCGTCAGTCAAGCCCCTCGGCATGCCTGGGAGCGTCAATCTCGGTCGCGGCGGTAATCCCAATAGAAGTTCACCACCGCGAACGTCAGGATCGCGGAGACGATCATCAGGCCGATCTGCAGGTTGCTCATGGGGTTCTCCAATTGGCGATGCCGGGATAGGAAGGCGTGGGCCGTACGCGCGGGTGTTGGGGGACGGGGGCTGGCACGGCGCGGCCACGCCCTCGGGCCAGGCGCTTGAGCGCCAGCACCATGAGCACGCCAAGCAGCATCATCGCCAGCACCAGCAAGGCGTAGGCCAGCCACCACGGCACGCCCGCGGTCATCATGCTGAACTCGGACATGCCCCCGATGCTGGCGATCAGGTTCAGCGGCAGGAACACCACGTTGATCAGGGTGAGCTTGCGCAGGGTCTCGTTCATCGCGTTGTTGGCCAGGTTGCCGCGGGCGTCCATCAAGCCGGCGAACACCGTCGAGTAGATCTCCGCCTGCTTGTGGCACTGGGTGTTCTCGATCACCAGGTCGTCGATCAGCGCCAGCACCTCGGGGTTGAAATGGCGCTTCTCGCCGTGGGCGCGCAAGCGCGAGAGCACCGCGCCATTACTGTGGATGGCATTGATGTAGTGGATCAGGCTCTCGCTGAGGTTGAACATCTGCATCAGGTGGTGGTTTTCCAGCGACTGCTCGAAACGCTGCTGCAGTTCGCGGGCGACCATCTTGATCACCTTCAGGTGCCCCAGGTAGTGGTGCAGGTTGTCCAGCAGGATGGCCAGCAGCACATCCATCGGGTCGTGCAGCGCGTGGCGTTGCCCAAGGCCGTCGAGCAATGAAGCGTCCGGGGCGATCAGCACCAGGTGGCCGTCGACCATCAGCATGCCGAACGACGACACCTGGAAGGCGAAACTGTCGCCGCCGGTGTAGCTCTCCGGGCGCTTCCAGATCAGGAACAGGCCATCACGGTGCAGCTCAAGGCGTGACACTTCATCCGGGTCCAGCGCCGAGGCCAGGGCATGGGCGTCCAGGTGGAACCAGGCCTGCAACAGCTCACGCTCGGCGCTGTCCGGTTCGACGAACAACAGCACCTCGCAATCGAGCCCTTCACGCTTGCGCAACTGGCCGTGGGCCAGGCTGTAGCTTTCGATCATGCCAGCACCTCGTTACCAGGCTTGCCCCCGGCGCTTCTGCTCCAGGCGGCGGATGAATTCCTCCAGCACCAGGGTATAGAGGTCGTCGTGCAGGTAGGCATCCTCGATGCCGGCGTCGAGGTTGGGGTTGTCGTTCACTTCGATCACCACCACCCGCTCGCCGACCTGCTTGAGGTCGACCCCGTACAGGCCGTCGCCGATCAGGTTGGCGGCCTTCACCGCCAGCTCCACCACCGCCCGCGGCGCCTCGTGCACGGCCAGGGTGCGGCACTCGCCGTTGACCTCGTCACGCTGGGCCTGGTGGTTGAAGATCTGCCAGTGGCCCTTGGACATGAAGTACTGGCAGGCGAAGATCGGCTTGCGGTTGAGCACGCCGATGCGCCAGTCGTATTCGGTGTAGAGGTATTCCTGGGCCAGCAGCAGTACCGAGTGTTCGAACAGTTCGGCGGTGGCGGCCAGGAGTTCGGCGTGGTCCTTGACCTTGATCACGCCCCGGGAGAAACAACCGTCGGGGATCTTCAGCACCAGCGGGAAGCCCAACCGCTCGCCGATGCCTTCCAGTGCCTGGGGGTTGTCGCGGTAGAGGATCTCGCTGGCCGGCATGGCCAGGCGATGGCTGCGCAGCAGGTCGGTCAGGTAGACCTTGTTGGTGCAGCGCAGGATCGACGCCGGGTCGTCCATCACCACCAGCCCTTCGCTCTCGGCCTTCTTGGCGAAGCGGTAGGTGTGGTTGTCAACGCTGGTGGTCTCGCGGATCAGCAGGGCGTCGTATTCGGCCAGGCGGGCGTAGTCTTTCTTGCCGATCAGTTCGACATCGACTCCCAGCTGGTGCCCGGCACGGATGAAGCGCTCCAGCGCCTTGGGGTTGGACGGCGGCAACGCTTCATCAGGGTCGTGGAGAATCGCCAGGTCGTAGCGCGCCACCCGGCGCGAACGCGGCTGGCGCCAGATCCTGCGGCTGAAACCATCGAGGGCATTGGCGAATTGATCCTGCTGGTCTTCGCGCAGTTTGTGCAGCGCGCCGGCCTTGACCCCGGCGATATGCCAGGTGCTGGTCTTGCGGAACTCCACCAGCAGGATCGGGCAAGGGAAACTTTCGAACAGCTGGCGGGCAATGTCCTGCAGCGGTTCCAGGTCGGTACGGCCGAAATACAGGGTCAGGGTGAAGCCTTCGGTTTCACCGTAGGGGTGATTGGCCAAGGCGCTTTCCAGGCTGCGCGCCATTTCGTCGAGGGCCAATCCGTATAACGACTTGCGGGTCAACTCGCTGATACTTTTGACCGACGGAATGACGTTGTGGCCGCGCGCCTCGGCCAACAACGAACAATAATAACCGTGGCCTAGATATTTATAGTTACGACATAAGTTTATGACTTGTACACGCTTGCCACTGTCGGTATCGCGCGACTGCTCCAGGTATTCCTGGGCCGTCACAACATCTTCGCTCGGCAGGTACGAAGCCCAGTCATCACGCCGCTCCACGATGATCACCAACTGACTTGACTTGTTGTCCAGCTGCAGTGGATAAATAACGCCAGTTGCACTTGAGTTTGAACTTTCCCCGGACCATGCCGGTAAAGGTTCCTGAAACGAAGACATGTTGGAAGCCCTGTGTTGGGTAGACACGGTTTCTATTAAGCACGAAGTTTTTCGAATGTCCCGTTTCATTACGCAACTTTTACGGCGGCCCTATGCACATCGAATTTCGCCTGGCAACTGTCGAAGACCTGCCGGCCTTGCTGGCACTGGAGAACCAGTGCTTCGCCCTGGACCGGCTCACCCCGCGCAGCTTCCGCTGGATGCTCTCCCATGCCAACGCCAGCCTGCTGGTGGCCCAACGTGACGGCCAATTGATGGGCTATGCGTTGCTGCTGTTCCATCGCGGTACGTCGTTGGCGCGCCTGTACTCCATCGCCATCGCCGAACAGGCACGCGGCCAGGGGCTAGGCGCGCGCCTGCTGGAGCAGGCCGAACGTTGCGCCCTGGACCACGAGCGCGCCTACCTGCGGCTGGAGGTGCGCACCGACAACCCCACGGCCATTGCCTTGTACGAACGTCATGGCTACCGGCGCTTCGCCCAGGTGGACGACTACTACGAAGACCACGCCAGTGCCCTGCGCTACGAGAAGCGCATCCTCCAGCACCCGACGGGCGAGACACGCCCGGTGCCCTACTACGCCCAGACCACCGACTTCACCTGTGGCCCGGCCTGCCTGCTGATGGCCATGGCGGCCCTGCAACCGCAACGCCTGCCCACCCGCCGTGAGGAACTGCGCCTGTGGCGTGAGGCGACCACCGTGTTCATGACCTCCGGCCACGGCGGCTGCAGCCCCCACGGCCTGGCCCTGGCCGCATGGCGCCGGGGCTTTCGCGTGCGGCTGCTGCTCAATACCGATGGGCCGTTGTTTCTCGAGGGGGTGCGCCAGGCGGGCAAGAAAGAGGTCATGCGCCTGGTGCATGAGGACTTCTGCGCCGAGTTGCGCGATAGCGAAGTGGCAATCGCCCGGCAGGCGCCCGACCTGCCCAGGGTACTGGCCGAAGGCGGCCTGGCACTGGTGCTGATCAGCAACTACCGGCTGACCGGCAGCAAGGCGCCGCACTGGGTGCTGGTCACCGCCTGTGACGACGATTTCGTCTACCTGCACGACCCCGACATCGACCATGGGCGCCATCGCCAGGCACTGGATTGCCAGCACCTGCCGGTGAGCCACCAGGAGTTCCAGCGCATGAGCCTTTTCGGTGGGCGCAAGCTGCGTGCGGCGGTGGTGGTGTACGCAACGGCGGCGTAAACGAAAAAAGCCCCGGGTTACCGGGGCGGTGCTGCACGGGCGTCTGCCTACGCCCGACCGGGAATGCCGGTGGCAGCAGGAATTTTTTTGCATGGACCCTACTGGCCCTTTCGCCGGCAAGCCGGCTCCTACAGGGACCGCGCCGAATCCGTAGGAGCCGGCTTGCCGGCGAAGCTGCCTCAGCGCACCAGGCACGGCCGCTTGTTGTCGAAGGCCCACCCCGGCACCAGGTACTGCATGGCCACGCTGTCGTCCCGCGCGCCCAACCCCATGGTGCGATAGCACGCATGGGCCTTGGCCAACTGGTCTTCGTCCAGCTCGACCCCAAGCCCAGGCCGCTCGGGCACCCGCACATGCCCCTCGACGATGCGCAACGGCTCGCGGGTCAGGCGCTGGCCGTCCTGCCAGATCCAGTGGGTGTCGATCGCGGTGATCTCGCCCGGCGCGGCAGCCGCCACCTGGGTGAACATGGCCAGCGAGATATCGAAGTGGTTGTTCGAATGCGAGCCCCAGGTCAGCCCCCAGTCATGGCACATCTGCGCCACCCGCACCGAGCCCTGCAAGGTCCAGAAGTGCGGGTCGGCCAAGGGGATGTCCACCGCTTGCGACTGGATCGCATGGCCCATCTGCCGCCAGTCGGTGGCGATCATGTTGGTGGCGGTGGGCAGGCCGGTGGCGCGGCGAAACTCGGCCATCACCTCGCGCCCGGAGTAACCGTTTTCGGCACCGCAAGGGTCTTCGGCGTAGGCCAGCACCTGGTGCTTGTCGCGGCACAGGGCGATGGCTTCCTGCAACGACCAGGCGCCATTGGGGTCGAGGGTGATACGCGCATCAGGGAAGCGCTCGGCCAGGGCGATGACCGCCTCCATCTCCTCTTCACCGCGCAGTACACCGCCCTTGAGCTTGAAGTCGTTGAAGCCATAGCGGGCCTTGGCGGCTTCGGCCAGGCGTACCACCGCTTCAGGGGTCAGGGCCTGTTCATGGCGCAGGCGGAACCAGGCGTCGTCGGCATCGGCCTCGTTGCGGTAGGCCAGGTCGGTGCGCTGGCGATCACCGATGTAGAACAGGTACCCCAGCATTTTCACCGCCTCGCGCTGCTGCCCCTCGCCCAGCAATGCAGCCATGGGCACACCCAGGTGCTGGCCGAGCAGATCGAGCAGGGCCGACTCCATGGCGGTGACCGCATGCACGGTGATACGCAGGTCGAAGGTCTGCAGCCCTCGCCCACCCGCATCACGGTTGGCGAAGGTCTGGCGCATGGCGTTGAGCACCCGCTGGTAATGGCCGATGGGCTGGCCGACCACCAGTGCCCGGGCATCCTCCAGGGTCTGGCGGATCTTTTCGCCACCGGGGACTTCGCCCAGCCCGGTGTTGCCGGCACTGTCGCGCAGTACCACGATATTGCGGGTGAAGAACGGGCCATGGGCACCGCTGAGGTTGAGCAGCATGCTGTCGTGGCCGGCCACCGGGACCACGCGCAGGTCGGTGACCACCGGGGTGCCGAGGTGGGCCTGTGGGGTTGTCTGCAGGTTCATGGTGTCTCTCTCAATCAGTTGGCCGAAGCGGCCTTGAGGTCAGGGGAAGCAACGCCCTTTGGGCGCATGCGCACGAAGAACACGGCGATGGCGGCCAGCACCGAGGTCACCGCCAGGCCGTACAGGCCGCCCTGGATCGAGCCGGTCTGCTGCTCCAGCAAGCCGAAGGTGGTGGGCGCGACGAAGCCGCCGAGGTTGCCCACCGAGTTGATCAGGGCGATCACCGCCGCGGCGATGCGCGCATCCAGGTAACCCTGGGGGATCGGCCAGAACAGCGACGAGGCGGCCTTGAAGCCGATGGCGGCGAAGCACACGGCGACGAAGGCGAACACCGGGCCACCGGTGGTGGACATGAACATGCCACAGGCCGCCACCAGCAGCGCCGCGGCGACCCAGGCCTGCTGGAACTTCCAGCGCTTGGCGCAGGCGGCGAAGGCGTACATGGCGATGATCGAGATCAGCCAGGGGATCGAGTTGAAGAAGCCCACCTGCAGGTCGCTCAGCTCGCCCATGCGCTTGATGATGCTCGGCAGCCAGAAGGTCGCGGCGTAGATGGTCAGCTGGATGCAGAAGTAGATCAGGCAGAACAGCACGATCTGGCGATCCTTGAGCAGGCGCCAGGCCGACACCTTGGCCACGCCGCCGGCCTCGCGCTCGCGCTGCTCCTGGTCGATGGCGGCCACCAGCGCGTCCTGCTCTTCGCGGCTCAGCCACTTGGCGTCGTGGGGCTTGGAGTCAAGCCAGAAGAACACGAAAAAGCACAGCGTCACCGAGGCCATGCCCTCGATGAACAGCATCCACTGCCAGCCGTGCAGGCCCATGCCCTGGATCTGCATCAACGCCCCGGCCAGCGGGCCGGAGATCAGCGAGGCGAAGGCCGAGCCGCTGAGGAAGATGGCGATGGCCTTGCCGCGCTCGGCGGCCGGCAACCAGCGGGTGAAGTAGTAGATCACGCCGGGGAAGAAGCCGGCCTCGGCCACCCCGAGCAGGAAGCGCAGCACGTAGAACTGGGTCTCGGTCTGCACGAAGGCCATGGCCGTGGCCACCAGGCCCCAGGTGAACATGATGCGGGTCAGCCACAGGCGCGCGCCAACCCGCTGCAGGAGCATGTTCGACGGCACCTCGAACAGCGCGTAGCCGATGAAGAACAGCCCGGCGCCAAAACCATAGGCCGCCGCGCTGATGCCCAGGTCGCTTTCCAGGTGGGGGCGGACGAAGCCGATGTTGACGCGGTCCAGGTAGTTGACGATGAACATGATGACGAACAGCGGCAGGACATGGCGCTTGACCTTGGCCACCGCGCTGGCGAGCGCAGGCGCGGACGGAGCGAGGGTGTTGTTCATGGGGGGCTCCCACTCATTGTTTTTATTGGGGGCTGGAGTGGACAGGTGGTTGTCTGACCTCCAGGCAGAAATGAGCATATTCCCGAGCAAGTTGTACGACAACACGAATTTTGTAGCTAACAGGCAAAATACAAGCGGCTTATCGGATTAAAATCGCCAAAAATCTCACTAACAGTCGGGTCAAAGGCGCCAGCCAGTTGCCAAATTCAGGATGAAAAAAATTACTATCCTCAGCTTGTCATACAAGTAACCTGACGATGTTCATGTCCTCACTTTCCGAGAACCCCTGATGTCCCGCGCCCACGACCTGGTCTCACGCCTGACCCAGCAGATCCTCCACGGCACCTACGCGCCCGGTGACCGGCTGCCTTCGGAAAACACCCTGGTGCGCGAGCACGCCATCAGCCGCACCGTGGTCCGTGAGGCCCTGTCGAAGCTGCAGGCTTCGGGGCTGGTGGAAACGCGCCATGGCATCGGCACCTTCGTCATCGAACGCCAGGCCCAGTCCGGGCTGCGGGTCGCCGCCGACAGCGCGGCCAGCGTGCGCGACTTGCTGGAGCTGCGCATCGGCCTGGAAGGCCAGGCCGCCGCCCTCGCCGCCCTGCGCCGCGACGACCGGCATCTGCTACAGATGCGCCTGGCACTGGACGACTACCAGGACCTGGCCGCCGCGGGCGACAGCTGCATCGAGGCCGACCGGCGTTTCCACCTGCTGATCGCCGAGGCCACCGGCAACCTGTACTTCAGCGAGATGATGGCGCACCTGGGCAGCGCGCTGATCCCGCGCAACCGCGTGGCGCTGGCCGAGCGCGCGGGGGCGAAGCTGGCGGGGCATGCCTACCTGGCGAACCTGGAGCATGAAGCGATCCTCAACGCCATCCGCCGCCAGGACCCGGATGCGGCCCGCGCGGCGATGTGCCTGCACCTGTCCAACAGCCGCGATCGGTTGGTGCCGGAATAAGGTCGGTGGGGCACAGTTGATTACAGCTTTTCCTTCCCATCGGCGTTAATGTATCTCCCCTCTTCACAGCCTGGAACGGACACCATGGCGATCATCCTCGACGACCCCGACCTCGAGCAGGTCGAACACTACCGCGACGACTCGCACCTGCGTGGCGAGCTGAACGCCCTGACCGAACAGACCTACGGCTTCGATTTCGAAGCCTGGTACGTGGCGGGCTTCTGGGAGGACAACTACCAGCCCTGCTCACTGGTTCGCCACGGGCGGATGCTGGCCAATGTCTCGGTCAGCCCGCTGGCCTTCATCCACGAAGGGCAGTACCTGCATTGCGCGCAGATCGGCACGGCGATGACCCGGCCCGAGGCCCGTGGCCGGGGCTACAGCCGCCACCTGATGGAGTGCCTGGTGCAGCGCTGGGCCTCACCTTGCGACCTGTTGTTCCTGTTCGCCAATAGCACCGTGCTGGATTTCTATCCGAAGTTCGGCTTTCGCCGGGTGGTCGAGCAGGAGCACTACCTGAAGTGGTTCGGGCAACGTTGCGTCAGCAGTTTCCACCCGGTAGACCTGGATGACGGCGGGCAACTGCAGCCCTTCATGGCGGTGGTGGCGGGCAGTTGTCCACAGGCCCGGTTGAGCCTGATGCCCAATGTGGCGCTGATGATGTTCTATTGCGACGGGCCATACCGGGAGGCGTTGTTCTATTCGCCTCGGCATGAGGCGTATGTGGTGGTGGAGCACGAAGGCGAGCGGATGGTGCTGGTGGATGTGTTCTGCGCCCGGGTGGTGGAGCTGCACGAGGTGCTGCCGGAACTGGTACGGCCTGAAACGCGGGAGGTGGTGCTGGGGTTCACGCCTTTGCGGGACGAAGGTTTCGCCACGCGGGTTGTGGATAACGACGATGCGCTGTTCGTCTGGGGTGCGTCAGAGACACCGCTCGATCAGGCGCCGATGCGTTTTCCAATGCTCTCGCACACTTGATTGCTCCTGGCACCCGCTGCGCGGGTGATCGCGGCTGAAGCCGCTCCTACCCCCGACCGCGCCAACCTCAAGCCTTGCGCGATCCGTGTAGGAGCCAGCTTTGCTGGCGAACACCGGCAAAGCCGGTGCCAGCTTCGCGGCGATCCGAAAAGCCCAAAGGGGCTGTAATTGTTCACCAGGTCAGGCAGATCTTGCCGAAATGCTTGTTGCTTTCCTGGTACTTGAATGCCTCGACCATCTGCTCCAGCTCGAAATGCTTGTCCACCACCGGCCGCAGGCCATTGGCGTCGATGGCCCGGACCATCGCCTGCTGCTGCGCGCGGCTGCCCACCAGCACCCCCTGCAGGCGGATCTGCCGCACCAGCGCTTGCACCAGCGGCAGCTGCCCCGCCACCCCGGTAAGAATGCCGATCAATGACACATGCCCACCGATGCGCGCGGCGATCATCGATTGCTCCAACGTCGCCGGGCCGCCCACTTCGATCACATGGTCGACGCCGCGGTTGCCGGTAAGCTCACGCACTTTCTCGCCCCAGGCCGGGGTGCTCTTGTAGTTGACCAGGTGATCGGCGCCGAGGGCCTTGAGGCGCTCCAGCTTGGCATCGCTGGACGAGGTGGCGATCACCGTGGCGCCCGCCAGCTTGGCGAACTGCAAGGCGAAGATCGAAACGCCGCCGGTGCCCTGCACCAGCACGCTGTCGCCCGGCTTGAGGTGATCGTCGCTCATCAGCGCGCGCCAGGCGGTGAGGCCGGCGGTAGTCAGGGTCGCGGCCTCGGCGTGGCTGTAGCCCTTGGGCGCGTGGGTGAACGACGTGGCGCGGGCGGTCACCTGTTCGCGGGCATAACCGTCGATGCCATCACCCGGCACGCTGGCGAAGCCTTCGACCTGGGCCTGGCCGTCGAGCCAACTGGGGAAGAAGGTGCTCACCACCGCGTCGCCAACCTTGAACTCGCTGACACCGGCGCCGACCGCGACCACCTCGCCGGCGCCATCGGCCATGGGAATGCGCCGCTCGCTCGGGCCCCACATGCCGCTGACCACGGCGAAGTCGTGATAGTTGAGGGAGCTGGCGTGCAGGCGCACGGTGATTTCGCCGGCCTGGGGCGCGGCGGTTTCGCAGGTGCCGAGCTGGACCTTGTCGTAGCCGCCGCCGGGCAGCACATAGAGAGCCTTGGTGCTCATGGGGGTCTCCATCGGGAAAAAGGTGCAGTGCAGCTTAGGCCCTTGCGGGCCTGTTCGCCTGTAGGAGCGGCTTTAGCCGCGATGAATCCAACACGGTGCAGGGCACCCGCTTCGCGGGTGATCGCGGCTGAAGCCGCTCCTACAGGGGGGTATCAGGTCAATGGGTCAAGAAAGCAACGCTTTCAGCGCCCGACAATCCGCCGCATGCCAATCGGCCAGCGCCGGCCAGGGGTTGTCCGGCAGGTTTACCAGCACGGTACGGGTGCCCGCCGCCCGCCCACAATCGAGGTCGAAGCGGTAGTCGCCGACCATCACCATTTGCGCAGGGGCGACATCCCAGGCCCGGGCGATCCGCAGCAGCCCGTCCGGGCTCGGCTTGGGCGCCGCCTCGTCACGGCCAAGAATGTGCTCCACCGGGAAGCAGTCATCCAGGCCGATGGCTTCAAGGGTGACATGGGCCAGCTCGCGGGCATTGCGGGTGAGGATCGCCAGGCGGCAACCGCGCGCGTGCAACTCACGCACCAGTTCCACCGCGCCGTCCGCAGCCTTCGAGGCGATCGCCAGGTCGCGCTCGTGCTCCAGCAGCCAGGCGTGCTTGGCCGCGGCCTCCGCCGCCGGCAACGCCGCCAGGTGGGTGAGGATGTCGTGCGCGGCCGGGATGTCCAGGGCTTCGCGGATGGCCGCGAAGTCGTGCACGGCCACGGTCAGGGTGCCATCCATGTCGAACACCCAGTGACGGATCTGCCCCAGGCTCATGCCCAGTCCTTGCGATGGCGGATCAAGCCTTCCTGGGTCGAGGATGCCACCAGTTGCCCGGCGCGGTTGAAGATGCTGCCGCGGGTAAAGCCACGGGCATTGCCGGCCCAGGGGCTGTCGGTGGCGTACAGCAGCCAGTCGTCGGCGCGCAGGTCGCGGTGGAACCACAGCGAGTGGTCGAGGCTGGCGATCTGCATGTCCTTCTGCCACACCGACTTGCCGTGGGGCAGCAGCGCGGTGGTCAGCAGGCCGAAATCCGAGGCATAGGCCAGCAGGTACTTGTGCAGCGCCGGGATGTCCGGCAGCGAACCGTCGGCGCGGAACCAGGCGTACTTGACCGGGTCACCCGGCTTGGGGTTGAACGGGTCGCGCTCGGTGACCGGGCGGATCTCGATGGGCTTGGCGCACAGCACTTTGTCACGGATGCGCTCGGGCAACTGGTCGGCCATGGCCCGGGCCAGTTCCACTTCGCACGGCAGGTTCTCCGGGCCGACCACATCGGGCATTTGTGCCTGGTGCTCGAAACCCTCTTCGTCGTACTGGAACGAAGCGCTGCAGGTGAAGATCGGCTGGCCCTTCTGGATCGCCGTCACCCGCCGCGTGCTGAAGCTGCCGCCGTCGCGCACACGGTCCACCGAGTACACCACCGGCATGCTGGCATCACCTGGGCGCAGGAAGTAGCCGTGCAGCGAGTGCACATGGCGGGCGTCCTCGACTGTCTGGCTGGCCGCCGACAGCGACTGGCCGAGTACCTGGCCACCATAGAGCTGACGGAAGCCCAGGTCCTGGCTACGTCCGCGGAACAGGTTTTCCTCGATCGATTCGAGGCTCAGCAGGTCGACGAGGTCGTCCAGTACGTGGCTCATGGAAGGTTCTCCTGGCAAGGCATTACGGCGCTGTTATGGCCACCGCTTTCAAGGTCTTCGTGCTCAGCCGCAAGTTTGGCTTTGAAGGCTGGCAATGCCGGGACCGCTTTGCGGTCCTTTCGCGACGCAAGGCCGCTCCCACAAGGAATCGCATACGCCTGTGGGAGCGGCCTTGCGTCGCGAAAGGGCTGCAAAGCAGCCCCGGCAAGTTCGAATCAAGCACAAACCCCAAAGAGTTTGAAAATGATGGCTGTCATAGCGGCAAATGATACAGCGTTTGTCATTCGCCTCGTTGATGCTGGCGTATTCAGCCGCGCAGGTTCTCCTGCCACTGCGCGCGGTCGATGCGGTACAACACGTGGGGGCGCAGGGGGTGGCCGGCGGGCAGGCGCGGGTGCTCGAACGCGCCGGCCGGGTCGTGGCGCATGCCGATGGCCTGCATGACTTTCTGCGACGGCAGGTTGCCTTCGGTGGTGAACGACACCACTTCGTCCAGGTGCAGTTGGGCGAACGCGCAGCGCAGGCAGGTCCACGCCGCCTCGCTGGCGAAGCCCAGGCCCCAGTGGCGCCGCGCCAGGCGCCAGCCGATCTCCACCGCCGGGCCGAACGGCGCGTCGAAATTGACGTTGAGCAGCCCGGTCATGCCGATGAAGGCACCACTGTCCTTGCGCTCCAGGGCCCACAGGCCGAAACCGTATTCGTTGAAGTGGCCGCGGATCCGGCCGATCAGCGCGGCCGCCTCCACGCGCGTCATGGGCGCGGGGAAATAGCGCATCACCTGGGGGTCGGCGCACAGGGCGGCGAACTCGCGCAGATCGTCGTCCTGCCATTGGCGCAGCACCAGCCGGGCGCTTTCCAGTTCGAGGATGGGGGTCATCAGGGCAGCTCCGAAATCGCGGCTTGGCAGTGTACAGCGTAGGCCGTCGGCGCACGTTCACCCAGGCGCCGGCCAGCGGATGTTTTTTTCACATCCGCTTCACCGCCCTCCAACGGCGCGCTTCGCAGAATGCCGGCAACCACAGCGGCCACAACCGACGCCGCACTGCCCATGGAGCGACGCATGCTTTTCAGCAACACCCTGGACAACCCGGCCAACCCGCCCCATCTCGCACGCCGCCGATCGCGCAAGGTGCTGGGCGCCGCCCTTGGCCTGATCATGGCCCTGGCCGGGGTAACCACTTGGCTGGCGACGAGGACGCACATCGTGGACCTTGGCAACGAACAGCAACTGAGCGACAGCGGCCTGCTGCAGGACTGGAAAGACGGTGCGGTGATCGTGATGATCCGCCACGCCGAGCGCTGCGACAGCGCCCCGGGCCCCTGCCTGGACGACTCCACCGGTATCACCGTGAAAGGCAGCCAGGCGGCGCGGCGCGTCGGCCAGGGCCTGGAACAACTCGGGCTGGCCAATGCCGACCTGCTGACCAGCCCCAAGCTGCGCACCCGCCAGACCGCGCACTTCATTCTCGGCCAGGCGGTGAGCAGCGCCGACTGGCTGGAAAGCTGCGACGCCAAGTTCGCCAGCGAAGCCCTGGCGCGCAAGCGGACCGGACACAACCTGGTGCTGGTCACCCACAACGGCTGCATCGACCATTTCCAGCGCCAGCAGAACGTGCCCGGTGGCGAGCGCGAGAGCGGCTATGCCAGCGCCCTGTTCGTCTCGGTCAATGCCGAAGGCAGGGCGCGGATCCTCGGGCGCATGAACGAGCCCGACTGGCAGCGGGTGCTGGCCAGCACAGGCCAGTAACAACGGCTAGCGCCAGGCCAGCATCACCACGCCGAGGGTGATCAGGCTGATGCCGGCCCATTGGCGCAGGTCGAGTCGCTCGCCCAGCAAGGTCACGCCCAGTACCGCCACCAGGACCACGCTCAACTTGTCCACAGGCGCCACCTGCGAGGCCTGGCCCAACTGCAAGGCGCGGAAGTAGCAGATCCACGACGCCCCGGTGGCCAGGCCCGAGAGCACCAGGAACAGGTAGCTGCGCGGCGAGATCGAACCCAGCGCCTGGTACTGCCCGGTGGCGTAGAGGATCAGCGCCAGGCTCACCAGCACCACCACCGTGCGCAGCAAGGTGGCGAAGTCGGAATTGATGCCGGCCACCCCGACCTTGGCGAAGATCGCCGTCAGCGCCGCGAACAGCGCCGAGAGGATGGCCCAGAATGTCCAGGACGACAGCAGCCCGTTACCCATGCCCTTCCCCAAGGTCGATTGCGATGCGCATCAGGATAGCGCCCCGCCCGCCACTGCTGGCAAGATCAGCACTGGCCCCGACCACGACACCCCCATGCCGCTGCCACTGATCTACCACGACGACTACAGCCCCGAGTTCCCGCCGGACCACCGCTTCCCGATGGACAAGTTCCGCCTGTTGCGCGACCACTTGGTCGACAGCGGGCTGACCACCGACCAGGCCCTGCTGCGCCCCGAGATCTGCCCCAACGATATCCTCGCCCTGGCCCACGACCGCGACTACATCGAGCGCTACATGAACGGCGAATTGTCGCGGGAAGACCAACGCCGGCTTGGCCTGCCCTGGAGCGAGGCCCTGGCCCGGCGCACCGTGCGCGCGGTCGGCGGCTCGCTGCTCACCGCCGAGTTGGCGCTGCAACACGGCGTCGCCTGCCACCTGGCCGGCGGCACCCACCATGCCCACTACGATCACCCGGCCGGCTTCTGCATCTTCAACGACCTGGCGGTGATCAGCCGCTACCTGCTGGAGGCCGGCCGCGTGCACCGGGTGCTGATCTTCGACTGCGATGTGCACCAGGGCGACGGCACCGCGCGCATCCTCCAGGACACCCCCGAGGCGATCACCGTGTCGTTGCACTGCGAGCAGAATTTCCCTGCGCGCAAGGCCCAGAGCGACTGGGACATTCCCCTGCCACGGGGCATGCACGACGGTGCCTACCTCAAGGTGGTGGACGATGCGCTGAACTACCTGCTGCCGCTGTACCAACCGGACCTGGTGCTGTACGACGCCGGCGTCGATGTGCACAAGGACGATGCCCTGGGCTACCTGCACCTGACCGACGAAGGCCTGGCTGCCCGCGACGAACTGGTGCTGCGCCAGTGCCTGGGCCGTGATATCCCGGTGGTCGGGGTGATCGGTGGCGGCTACAGCAAGGACCGCGTGGCCCTGGCCCGGCGCCACGGCATCCTCCATCACAGCGCGGCACGGATCATCGGTTGTTCACAATGACTGTGGAACCGCCTGTGGATAACCTGCGGGAAAGCCCGTCCAGCCCTTTAAACGTCTGACCTGCAAGAAGTTGATCGTTTTTTGAGCAGTGTTTCGGCGGAGCCTGCTGGGGTAGAATGCGCGCTCTTTTCCACAGCCTGTCGCCTGCCATGAATGATGCCCGCCCCACCTCCCCACCCTCAGTCGCCGTGATCGGTGGCGGCCCCGCCGGCCTGATGGCCGCCGAGGCGCTGGCCCAGCGCGGTGTGGCGGTGCAGGTGTTCGACGCCATGCCGTCGGTGGGGCGCAAGTTCCTGCTGGCGGGCGTGGGCGGCATGAACATCACCCATTCCGAGCCCTACCCGGCTTTCGTCGGCCGCTATGCCGAGCGCCGCGACGCGATCGACGCCCTGCTGCGCGACTTCGACGCCGACGCCCTGCGCCAGTGGATTCATGGCCTGGGCATCGAAACCTTCGTCGGTACCTCGGGCCGGGTGTTCCCCCGCGACATGAAGGCCGCGCCCCTGCTGCGCGCCTGGCTCAAGCGCCTGCGCGATGCCGGGGTGGTTATCCACACCCGCCACCGCTGGCTCGGGTGGAACGCCGATGGCAGCCTGCGGATCGCTTATCCACAGGGCGAACTGGCACAGCAAGCCGACGCGGTGATACTCGCCTTGGGGGGCGGCAGCTGGGCGCGACTGGGCTCCGACGGCGCTTGGACGAAACTATTGGCTGAACGGGGTGTGGATATCTCCCCCTTGCAGGCGAGCAACTGCGGCTTCGAGGTCGAAGGCTGGAGTGCGTTGCTCAAGGACAAGTTCGCTGGTGCGCCGCTGAAGAACATCGCCCTTAGCGTGCCCGGCATGGCGCCGCGCAAGGGCGAGTTCATCCTCACTGCGCAAGGTGTGGAAGGCAGCCTGGTGTACGCCTGGTCGGCCGTGGTGCGTGAGGCCATCAACCGTGACGGGCATGGCACGCTGCTGCTCGACCTGCTGCCGGACCGGCCTGTGGACAAGATCGCCCAGGCCCTGGCCAAGCCTCGTGGCTCGCGGTCGATGGCCAAGCACCTGCACGGTCAGTTGGGGATCGATGGCGTGAAGGCGGCGTTGCTGCGCGAGCTGACGGACCAGGCGACCTTCGCCGACCCCGAGCGGTTGGCGGCGGCGATCAAGGCGCTGCCGATTACCCTGGTGCGAACGCGGCCGCTGGACGAGGCGATCAGCAGTGCCGGTGGGGTGCGTTTCGAAGGGTTGGATGAGGGCTTGATGGTGGCGAAGCTGCCCGGTGTGTTTTGCGCGGGGGAAATGCTGGATTGGGAGGCGCCGACCGGGGGGTACCTGCTGACGGCCTGTTTTGCCAGTGGATTGCGGGCTGGGCGGGCTGCGGCGGATTGGCTGGCGCGTCAGGCCTGAAGAGCTGTTCGCCGGCAAGCCGGCTCCTACGGGTAACCCTGTAGGAGCCGGCTTGCCGGCGAACCGATCTCAAGGCTTGGGCTTGCGCGGCTTGCCGCCGAAGCTTGGCACCTTGCGCACCGCCTTGACCGCTGGCGCCGAGGCGCCCGACTCGGCGCTGTCCATCCAGCGGCCCAAGCCACGCTTGGCGCTGTTCTCCTTCGGCTTCTTGGGCTTTTTCGGCTTCTTCAGCACCTGGCCACTGGCATCGGTCACCGGCACCCGGTGATCGGGGATGAAGTCCGGCTCTTCGTGGCGCGGCAACACCTGGCGGATCAGCGTCTCGATCGACGCCAGCAGCTGCACTTCATCAGCGCACACCAGCGAAATCGCCTCGCCCTTGTTGCCCGCGCGCCCGGTGCGGCCGATGCGGTGCACATAGTCCTCGGCAACGATCGGCAGGTCGAGGTTGACCACCAGCGGCAGGTCGTCGATGTCCAGGCCACGGGCGGCGACGTCGGTGGCCACCAGCACCTGGACCTCGCGGGCCTTGAAGCTGTCCAGCGCGCGCTGGCGGGTCGCCTGGGGGCGATCACCATGGATGCCGTCGGCGTTGACGCCTTCGGCGAGCAGCCGCTCGACCAGTTGGTCCACACCGTTGCGGGTCTTGGCGAACACCAGCACCTGCTTCCAGCGCTGCTTGCGCAGCAGATGGCAGAACAGGTCGGCCTTGCGCTTCTTGTCCACCGGCACCAGCCACTGCTTGACCGTGCTGGCGGCGGCATTGCGCGGGCTGACCTCGATGCTCAGCGGGTCGTTCAGCGCCAGGCCCGCGAGCATGCGGATCTGGTCGGAGAAGGTAGCAGAGAACAGCAGCGTCTGGCGCTTGCGCGGCAGCGCCGCGTACACCGCCTGCAGCTCTTCGGCGAAGCCCAGGTCGAGCATGCGGTCGGCTTCGTCGAGCACCAGGGTCTGCACCTGGCCGAACTTGATGGCGTTCTGGCGGAACAGGTCGAGCAGGCGCCCCGGGGTGGCCACCAGCAGGTCGACGCCCCGGCGCAGGCGCATCATCTGCGGGTTGATGCTGACCCCGCCGTATACCGCGTAGGTGGACAGCGGCAGGTTCTCGGCGTATTCGCGTACATTGGCGTGAACCTGCTCGGCCAGCTCCCGGGTGGGCACCAGCACCAGCGCACGCACTGAGTTGGCGGCGACCTTCTCGCCCTCCAGGGCCAGGCGCTGCAGCACCGGCAGGGCGAAGCCCGCAGTCTTGCCGGTGCCGGTCTGGGCCGCGGCCATCAGGTCGCGGCCGGCGAGCACGGCGGGAATGGCCTGGGCCTGGACCGGGGTCGGGGTGGTGTAGTCCAGTGCTTGCAGGGTGCGCACCAGCGGTTCGATCAGGCCGAGTTTGGCGAAATTCATGGCAATACCGTCAGGGGTTCAGCGAAGGCGGCAAGTTTACCCCAGCGCCACGGCCATCCAAAGGCCCTGCCGGTGCTGACTTGCCCGCGAATCGGCGCCAAGGCGGCCCCTTGCGACGTGCAAAAAGCAAACGTTTTCAACCAGTTACAAATAGCCTGAAAAAGCGTTTCAGCTTCGCCCCGCCTTGCCGATAACCCCTGCACGAATCAGCAGGGCTCCCCACAAGAACAACGCCCAGCGATTGAGATCAAGTGAGCGAAATCATTTTCTGGGAGAGCGTGCATGAACAGCTGGTTCGCCAACATCAGCGTCAACCTTAAACTCGGCCTGGGCTTCGGCCTGGTCCTCGTACTGACCGGCCTGCTGGCCCTGACCGGCTGGAACAGCCTGGGCAGCCTGATCGACCGCAGCAACTGGATGAGCGACATCACCCAGCTCAACAGTGACCTGACCAACCTGCGCGTTGCACGCCTGCAATGGATGCTGACCAACGGCGACGACGCCTCGGCCGCCAACGTCCAGGCCAAGCTCGATGCCTTTGGCAACCAGCAGCAGCACCTGGTCAACACCTTCAAGAGCCCCGAGAACCTCAAGCTGCTGCGCGAGCAGGGCCAGAGCATCAGCGAATACCGGGTTTCGCTGGAGAAGATGCGCCAGGGCTACAAGACCACCCTCGCCGCCCGCGATGCGATGAACCAGGCCGCCGGCCGCGCCAACGAGGCAATCGAGGCGATCAGCGCTGCGGTGCTGTCCAATTCCGAAAGCGATGCCAGCCGCCTGGCCCAGTACCTGCTGATCAGCAAGGCCAAGCAGCAGCTGGTGCAGGTGCGCCTGGACGTGCGCAGCTACATCGCCGACCTCACCAGCGACACCGAGCAGACCGCCGTGCGCCAGCTGGAAAGCGCCCTGGCCGAGATCGACAGCCTCAAGCGCCAGCTGCCAGGCGAAGCCTCGCGCATCCAGCAGTTCGAGAGCGCCGTGCTCGCCTACCGCGACGCCGTGCGTCAGTTCCGCGATGCCACCGCCGCCATTGGCGTGGCCCGTGCCGAAATGACCGTGCAGGGTGCCGACATCGTCAAGCGCAGCGACGAGCTGTACAAGATCCAGATCGAACGCCGCGACGACGAAAGCGTCCAGGCCCGCAGCCTGCAGACTACCGCCACCTTGCTGGCGCTGCTGGTCGGCATTCTCGCGGCCTTCATCATCACCCGCCAGATCACCCGCCCGCTGCGCGAGACCATGGACGTGGTGAACCGGATCGCCAGCGGCGACCTCACCCAGAACCTGCGCGTCACCCGGCGCGACGAGTTGGGCGCCCTGCAAGAAGGCATCGCGCGCATGGGCACCACCCTGCGCGACCTGATCACCGGTATCCGCGACGGCGTCACCCAGATCGCCAGCGCCGCCGAGGAGCTGTCGGCGGTGACCGAGCAGACCAGCGCCGGCGCAAACAGCCAGAAAGTCGAGACCGACCAGGTGGCCACCGCCATGCATGAAATGGCCGCCACCGTGCAGGAAGTCGCGCGCAACGCCGAGCAGGCCTCCCACGCCGCGACCAACGCCGACGACGAAGCCCGTACCGGCGACAAGGTGGTCAGCGAGGCGATCAGCCAGATCGAACGCCTGGCCCGCGAAGTGCACCGCTCCACCGAAGCCATGACCCTGCTGCAGCAGGAAAGCCAGAAGATCGGCAGCGTGATGGACGTGATCAAGTCGGTGGCCGAGCAGACCAACCTGCTGGCGCTCAACGCCGCCATCGAAGCGGCCCGTGCCGGTGAGGCCGGCCGTGGTTTCGCCGTGGTCGCCGACGAAGTGCGTGGCCTGGCCCAGCGCACCCAGCAGTCCACCGAAGAAATCGAAGGCCTGATCGCCAGCCTGCAGAACGGCACCCAGCAGGTCGCCGAGGTGATGAATGGCAGCCGCAACCTGACCGACAGCAGCGTCGAGCTGGCGCGCAAGGCCGGCGGTTCGCTGGAGAACATCACCCGCACGGTGTCGAACATCCAGTCGATGAACCAGCAGATCGCCGCCGCCGCCGAGCAGCAGAGCGCCGTGGCCGAGGAGATCAGCCGCAGCATCCTGAACGTGCGCGATGTGTCCGAGCAGACCGCCGCGGCCAGCGACGAGACCGCCGCCTCCAGCGTCGAGCTGGCGCGCCTGGGTGGCCACCTGCAGACGCTGGTCAGCCAGTTCCGCGTCTGACCTTCGAAAGGTTCGCCGGCAAGCCGGCTCCTACGGATACCCCTGTAGGAGCCGGCTTGCCGGCGAATGCGTCAGCTCAGCCAACACGCATCACTTGACGATCATCCCCACCCCGCGTCCACGCGGGTCGGACGCGGTCTCCAGCTTCTCCCCGGTCACCCGGATCGCCTGGATGTCGCCCATCTCCCAGCCCTGGTCCTCCAGCACGTAGCCCATCTTCTTCAGGTCCTCGGCCACCGCTCCGGTCAGCGGCGCATAGCTGTCGAAGTAGATCGTGTCCTTGGGCAGCAACTGGTGATGCACCCGCTGCGCCGCCACCGCCTTCTCCAGCGGCATCTGGTAGTCGTACAGGTTGTTCATTACCTGGAAGATCGAGGTGAAGATCCGCGAACCACCTGGCGTGCCCAGTACCAGCGCCACCTTGCCATCGCGGGTCACCAGGCTCGGGCTCATCGACGACAGCATGCGCTTGCCCGGCGCGATGGCGTTGGCATCGCCGCCCACCACGCCGAATGCGTTGGCCGCCCCCGGCTTGGCGCTGAAGTCGTCCATCTCGTCGTTGAGCAGGAAGCCCGCGCCCTTCACCACCACGCCGCTGCCATAGTCGAGGTTGAGGGTGTAGGTGTTGCTCACCGCGTTACCCTGCTTGTCGACGATGGAGAAGTGCGTGGTCTGGTGCGGCTCCAGCCCCGGCTTGACCTTGTCGGTCTCGGAAATGGCGGTCGGGTTGACCTGCGCCGCGCGCTTGGCCAGGTAGTCCTTGGCAATCAACTGGTCGACCGGCACTTGGGTGAAAGCCGGGTCGCCCAGGTAGTCGGCGCGGTCGGCGAACACGCGCTTTTCGATCTCGGCCAGCAGGTGGATGTACTTGGCGGAATTGTGCTCGACGCCCTTGAAGTCCGCCGCGCGGTCCTCCTTGATGCCCAGCAGCTGGGCCAGCGCCACGCCACCGGAGCTGGGTGGCGGCGCGGTATAGACCACGTTGCCGCGCCAGTCGATGGCGATCGGGTCGCGCCACACCGCCTTGTAGTCCTTCAGGTCTTCCTTGGTGATCAGGCCCTTGTCGGCCTGCATCTGCGCCACCAGCAGGTCGGCGGTCTTGCCCTGGTAGAACTCGTTCACGCCCTGGTCGGCAATGCGCTCCAGGGTCTTGGCCAGCTCCGGTTGCTTGAACAGCTCGCCGACCTTCATGCTGCCGAAGTAGTCGTTGAAGTTGGTCGCGGTCTTGAACATGCCCTGGGCGTCGTCGCGGTACTGGTATTGCTTCTGGGCGATCTTGAAACCGTTCTGCGCATAGCCGATGGCCGGGGTCAGCAGTTCGCTCCACTTGAGCTTGCCGAACTTCTGGTGCGCCTCCCACAGGCCCATCACCGTGCCCGGCACACCAGCGGCGCGGGCGCCGACCAGGCTCAGGTTCTCGATGACCTCGCCCTTGTCATCCAGGTACATGGTCTTGGTGGCGGCCTTGGGCGCCACTTCGCGGTAGTCGAGGAAGTACGGCTTGCCGTCGACGAACAGGGTCATGAAGCCGCCACCGCCGATGTTGCCGGCCTCGGGGTAGGTGACGGCAAGGGTGAAGGCGGTGGCGACCGCAGCATCCACCGCGTTGCCGCCCTTCTTCAGGATATCGGCGGCCACCTGTGCGCCATATTGATCAGGCGCGGCCACCGCGCCACCTTCGAGCGTGACGGCGAAGGCGGAGGAACAGCTCAGGATGGCGGCCCCGAGGGCCAGTGACGGGAACAGGACGATACGCATGGGCACTTCCTTGGTGTTGTTTTTGTTGATCGGTCATTAAGGCCGAAGCCCTTCGACTAAGCAAACACCGTAGGAAATTTCCGCCGCCTTGGGATACCCCGTGTCGTGTTCAGGCAACTTCAGCAGGCGTAGGCCGCCAGCTTTTTCTGAATGAAGTCGAGGAAGCACTGGATACGCAGGGCCAACTGGGTATTACGGTAATACACCGCGTGGATCGGCTGGCGATACCCGTTGTTGTGCTCGCCGAGCACGACCTGCAGGCGGCCCGAGCGGATGTCCTCGTGGGTCATGAAGTGCGACAGGCTGACGATGCCTTCGCCAGCAATGGCCAGCTGGCGCAAGGTCTCGCCGCTGGAGGCAAGCAGTTGCGGGCGGATCGCCCAGCGGTCGCCCTGGGCATGGCGCAGCGGCCATTGATTGAGTGATTCGAGGGTACTGAAACCCAGCAGGCAGTGGTCATCGAGGTCTTCGACCGTCTGCGGCGTGCCGTTTCGCGCCAGGTACTCGGGGCTGGCGAGCACCTGCACCGGGCTGCAGCCGAGGGAGCGCGCATGCAGGCTGGAGTCGGCCAGCTCGCCGATGCGGATGGCCACGTCGGTGCTTTGCTCCAGCAGGTCGATGATCAGGTCGTCGGTGTTCAGCTCCAGCTCGATACCGGGGTACTGCTGACGAAACTCGCCGATCCACGGCAGGATCGCGTGCAGCATGAACGGCGCGGCGGCATTGATGCGCAAGCGCCCGGATGGCGTCTGGTGGTGCATCGACAAGCGCTCTTCCATGTCGTCGATCTGCTCGAGGATCTGCCGCGCGCGCTCGAGGAAGAAGCGCCCTTCTTCGGTCAGGTCCATGCGCCGGGTAGTGCGGTTGACCAGCGTGGTACCGAGCTTGTCCTCCAGACGCGACAGGGTGCGGCTGACGGCCGAGGGCGTCTGGCCGATCTGTTCGGCGGCGGCGGAGATCGAGCCGCAGTCGATGACGGCGACGAAGACCTGGAGTTCTTCAGAGCGAGTTTTCACGCGGGTGAGCCTGGTTGAAAGATGCCGTGATTGATAGCCGTTGATCAACGTACATGCAAGCAGTTCGCCTCTCTGTAGGAGCGGCTTTAGCCGCGATGCATGCACCGCGGTATCTGGCACCCGCTTCGCGGGTGATCGCGGCTGAAGCCGCTCCTACAGGGGCCATGTCAAATCAATGGATCTGTTGTTCAGGCCTTGCCGAACACCTTGTCCAGGTGCTGCTCATACGCCGCCAGTGCCGCCGGCACATCCGGGCGCTTCATCACGTCCACCGCCAGGAACGTCGGCAACCCGTTCATGCCAAGGAACTGGTTGGCCTTGTGGAACGGGAAATACACCGCATCCACGCCCTTGCCCTCGAAGAAATCGCTTGGGTCGTCGAACGCCTGCTGTGGCGCATTCCAGGTCAGCGACAACATGTACTGCTTGCCCTGCACCAGACCGCCGCTGCCGTACTTCTGCGAGGCGTCGGAACGGGTCCGGCCATCGTTGGCGTAAAGGCTGCCATGCCCGGCGGTGAACACCTCGTCGACGTACTTCTTCACCGTCCAAGGCGCCCCCATCCACCAGCCCGGCATCTGGTAGATCACCACATCGGCCCAGAGGAATTTCTCGACTTCCTCCTGGACGTCATAGCCGCCGTCGATGAAGGTCTGCTTCACATCGAAGCCGGCACGGTCCAGGTGGGCCAGGGCGGCGTCGTGCAAGGTCTGGTTCAGGCGGCCGTCGGAATGGGCGAACTGTTTGCCACCGTTGAGCAGGAGAATCTTTTTCATCGCAAGCCTCGAAGGTATCGGTGTCGATCCGAGGCGAGAGCGCCTGCCGACCGAGTCATTTGGATTGGCGGCAGGTTAAGGAGTCACGGGCGGGGGGAAAAAGCGGCCTGGGGGCAAAATACATTTGCCCACAAATCACAAATACCAAACACATTGTTGATTTAAGATCGCCTCATCCTGTCATCCATAGAGGCAAACCCCATGAACGAGCCTTACGCCTTCATCCTCAAAGCCAAGACCCGCCCGGAAAAAGCCGAAGCTTTCGAGCAGTTGTTCCGCGCCTACGTCGAACCCAGCCGCCAGGAGCCGGGCTGCATCGAGTACCACATGCTGCGCGACAAGGAAGACCCGAGCCTGTTCGTGTTCTTCGAGGTCTGGGCCAGCAAGGCCGACCTGGACGTGCACTCGGCGCTGCCGCACATGGTCGCGTTCGGCGAGCAACGCATGGAGTATCTGGAGCGCGACTTCGATATCCAGCTGATCGACATGCTCAGCGCCTCGTCGGCCAGACGCTGAATCGGCCACGACGAAGGGGCCACCTCGTGGCCCCTCATGCTCAATGCGCCACGGCCAGCTCGCGCAGCGCCGCCGAAGCGAGAAAACCCGAGCGCGAGGCGTAGCGATGGTCACGCTTCACCCTCTCGTCGATCCGCTGCAGCAGGTTCTCCGGCAGCGTCGCGTTGAAACGTACCGCCTTGCCCAGGTACGGGGTGACGTCGAACTCCACCACCGCCCAGACGCCGTCGGCGTAGTCGGGGTTAGCCACATGCACGTCCACTTCCTGGGCCTGGGGCAGCGCCTCGCCATCGGCCACCAGCCCTTCGAAATGCAGCGCCAGGGCCTCCTGGACGTTGTCCAGCGCCTGGGAAACGCTGAAACCTGCGGAGAAGCAGCCTGGCACATCGGGCACGATCACGCCGTAGTCCGAGCCCTCGTCCTTGTGCAGCACAACTGGAAATTTCATGGTGTGTCTCCATTGATCTTCGGGGTGACAGGTCACCCTGGGTAGCATCATCGGCCTCACTTCAGGCCCGCCTGCTTGAGGATGCTGTGGGCGGTGCCCCTGGGGAGATCGCTCTTGGGATGTGGCACCGTGACCCGCCCTCGCTTGAACGGGTGCCTGAACTGATGATGGCTGCCCTTCACTTCAACCTCGTACCAGCCATCGGCCTCGATGAGCTGGATCACGTCCCTGCTGCGCATTCGGCATTCCTTTGGCAGGCGATGTGTAGCGTACACATCGACATGGATAAAAACAAAGCCAAATACACACCATGCACACCAAAGCCGACAAGCGGCGCATTCCTTCGGCCATGCGAGCCTTGTCCGGTTCACAAGTAGGCGATTTGCAGCTTGCCCGCGGCCAGGCGAATTCCCCACAATCGGCGCCATGCCGCACCATGACAGGGAGTTCCACGTGCCATCGATCTATCAACTCAAACCCCGTTTCCAGGCACTGCTGCGTCCTTCGGTCCAGCGCCTGCATGACCGTGGCGTCACCGCCAACCAGGTCACCGTCACCGCTGCCGTCGTCTCCGTCCTGCTGGGCCTGTTGCTGGCCTGGCTGCCCCACCTGACCTGGCTGTTCATCCTCGTTCCGATCTGGATGCTGCTGCGCATGGCGCTCAACGCGGTCGATGGCATGCTGGCCCGCGAATTCGGCCAGCAATCGAAACTGGGCGCCTACCTCAACGAACTGTGCGACGTGATCGCCGATGCCGCGCTGTACCTGCCCTTCGCCTTGCTCGCGGGCGTGTCGCCCACCCTGGTGGTGCTGGTGGTGCTGTGCGCGGTGATCAGCGAGTACGCCGGGGTGATGGGCCCACTGGCCGGCGCCTCACGGCGCTACGACGGGCCGATGGGCAAGAGCGATCGCGCTTTCGCCTTCGGCGTGCTGGGCACCGGCGTCGCCATCGGGCTGTTGAACGCCGCATGGATCAACGGCCTGCTGCTGGTCATCCTGCTGCTCTCGCTCTATACCCTGTACAACCGGGTTCGCCACGGCCTGATCGAAGCCCGCTGAGCCCCCTCGCTGTCGAACAAGGATATTCGCCATGCGCCAAGCGCAATCGCTGCATTTCTCCACCCATGACGGGGTCGAGCTGCACTACCGTCATTGGCCCGCCACCCGCAACGAACACCAGCCACGCCGCGCCGTGGTGATGTTCCACCGGGGCCACGAGCACGGCGGGCGCCTGGCGCACCTGGCCGACGAGCTGGACCTGCCCGGTTACGACTTCTTCGCCTGGGACGCCCGTGGCCATGGCCAGTCGCCGGGCGCGCGCGGCGACAGCCCGGGCTTCGCCACCAGCGTGCGCGACGTGCAGACCTTCATCGAGCATATCCAGGCGCAGCATGGCATCGCCGAACCGGACATGGTGGTGCTGGCGCAAAGTGTCGGCGCCGTGCTGATCGCCACCTGGGCCCACGACTACGCGCCCAAGGTGCGCTGCCTGGTGCTGGCCTCGCCGGCGTTCAAGGTCAAGCTCTACGTGCCCTTCGCCCGGCCGGGGCTGAAACTGCTCAAGGCCTGGCGCGGCAACTTCTTCGTCAACAGCTACGTCAAGCCGCGCCTGCTGACCCACGACCCGGAACGCGTCATGTCGTACGTGGCCGACCCACTGATCAGCCGCCCTATCTCGGTCACCATGCTGCTGGGCCTGTATGACGCCGCCGACCGCGTGGTGGCCGACGCCCAGGCGATCCAGGTCCCCACGCAACTGCTGATCTCCGGCGCCGACTTCGTGGTCGAGCGCAAGCCGCAGGAGCAGTTCTTCGAACGCCTGGGCAGCGCGCGCAAGGAGAAGCACATCCTCCCAGGCTTCTTCCACGACACCCTCGGCGAGCGCGACCGCGCCCATGCCCTGGCGCGGATCAAGCGTTTCGTCGAACACTGCTTCGACGCCCCCGTGCCCACCCCTTCGCTGCTGGACGCCGACAAGGCCGGCGCCAGCTGCGCCGAGGCCGAGAGCCTGGCCGCGCCACTGCCGCGCAACTCGCCACGTGACCTTTACTGGCGCGCTACCCGTGCCAGCCTACGGCTGGGCAAAGGCCTTTCCGAAGGCGTGAAGCTGGGCTTCGACACCGGCTTCGACTCCGGCTCCACCCTCGACTATGTGTACCGCAACCAAGCGACCGGCAAAGGGCGGATCGGCGAACTGATCGACCGCAACTACCTCGACGCCATCGGCTGGCGCGGCATCCGCCAGCGCAAGCTGAACGTCGAAGAGCTGCTGCGCCTGGCCATCGCACAATTACGTGGGCAACAGCGCCCGGTGCGCATCGTCGACATTGCCGCCGGCCATGGCCGCTACATCCTCGAAGCGCTGCAAGGCCTGCAGCAACTGCCCGATTCGATCCTGCTGCGCGACTACAGCGAGCTGAACGTGCAACAGGGCAGCGCGCTGATCAGCGAAAAGGGCCTGGGCGACATCGCCCGGTTCATCCAGGGTGATGCCTTCGACCGCCAGAGCCTGGCCAGCCTCGACCCGCGCCCTACCCTCGCGGTGGTCTCGGGCTTGTATGAACTGTTCCCCAGCAACGAGCTGGTGGGCAACTCGCTGGCGGGCCTGGCCGATGCCGTCGAGGCCGGTGGCTACCTGGTCTACACCGGCCAGCCCTGGCACCCGCAACTGGAGATGATCGCCCGCGCCCTGACCAGCCACCGCGGCGGTGAGGCCTGGGTGATGCGCCGGCGCAGCCAGGCGGAGATGGACCAGTTGGTTGAGGCGGCCGGGTTCCGCAAGATCGCCCAGCGCATCGACGAATGGGGCATCTTCAGCGTCAGCCTGGCGCAGCGGGTGGGTTGATGGCACGTGAAGCTGGGCTGATTCGCCGGGGCGTGCTCTGGCTGTTGCTGCTCGGGCCGTTGTTTTTCCTCAGCTACGGCCTGGCCAACACCTACACCGCAGGCCGCGATGACATCGGCAGCCTGGTGTTCGCCTGGGAACATCACATGCCGCTGTGGCCATGGACGATCATCCCGTACTGGTCGATCGACCTGCTCTACGGGTTGTCGTTCCTGCTGCCGCTGACGCGCCGGGAGATGGACCGCCATGCCTTGGCGCTGCTCACGGCGCAGTTCATCAGCGTCGCTTGCTTCCTGCTCTGGCCGCTGCGCTTCACCTTCGAACGCCCCGAACTGTCGGGGCTGTTCGGCTGGTTGTTCGATGTGCTGATGGGCTTCGACAAGCCGTACAACCAGGCGCCCTCGCTGCATATCGCGCTGCTGGTGATCATCTGGGCGATGTTCGCCCGGCATACCCATCAGCGCCTCATGCGTTGGCTGGTGCATGGCTGGATGGGGTTGATCGGGCTGTCGGTGCTGACCACCTGGCAGCATCACTTCATCGATGTGCCGACCGGGGCGCTGGCCGGTTTTGCCTGCCTGTGGTTGTGGCCGTGCCAGGGGCCTTTGCCTTGGCAGTCGGCGCGGCTTGCGCGAGATGCCAAACGCTGGCGGCTGGCGCTGCGCTATGCACTGGGGGCGCTGCTGCTGGTGCTGATCGCATTCAAAGTCGGGCAGGCGGCGTTGTGGTTGCTGTGGCCTGCCGTGTCGTTGCTGCTGGTGGGAATGAACTATGCCGTCTTCGGGGCAGGTGGTTTCCAGAAGGGTGCGAATGGGCGGCTGTCCATTGCCGTGACCTGCTTGCTGGCGCCCTACTTGCTGGCTGCATGGATTAACTCCCGGCTGTGGACATGGCGGCATCCCCAGCCGGATGAGGTGTGTGAGGGTGTATACCTCGGGCGCATGCCTGGCCGTAGCGATGCTTCCTCATTCACCGGCATCGTCGATTTATGCGCTGAGCTCCCCGGCCCATTCGCCGGCAAGCCGGCTCCTACACAGAGCACGTCGTCACGGTGTTACCACAACCTGCCAACCCTCGACTTGGTCGCCCCCAGCAGCCAACTGCTGCAGCAAGCGGCCAAAGCCATCGAAGACCTGCACCAGCAAGGCCCTCTGCTGGTCTGCTGCGCCCTGGGTTATTCGCGCAGCGCCAGCGCGGTGGCCGCCTGGCTGGTGCTCAGTGGTCGCTGCAACAATATTGATCAGGCCGAAGCGCTGATCCGCAAGGCCCGCCCCGGCGTGGTCCTTCACCCAGCCCATCGCCTCGCCCTGCAACAGCTGGAAGCGCACCCATGAACCTGTTCGTCATCGCCAGCCTGCTCGTTCGCGGGCGCCAGCTGGAACGCCTGTCGGACGGCATCACCCTGCTGGCCCTGGCCTGCAGTCTCGCACCGCTGCTGGACTTGCCGCTGCCTACGCTGGCCAGCGTGCTCTGCGCGGCGCTGCTGGTGATCGGCCTGGCGCACAAGTACTGGGCCATTCGTGTCGCCCTGGATGCCGAGCTGTTTGCCCACCTGAGCGCCAGCACCGACCTGCCCGCCGACACCCAGGCCCTGGACCGCGCCCTGTTCGACCTGCGCCTGAAAGCCACCGCCAGCGACACCCGCGACTGGCCGGCCCGCAGCCTGGCCGCACTGGCCCTGCTGCGCCGCCAGGCCCTGTGCCTGGCCGTGCAAGTCGTGCTCGCCCTTGCCCTCCCTTTCACCGGATAAGACCGCCGCCATGCTCGCCAGCCTGACCGCCTTCGTCATCACCTCCGCCGCCCGCCTGATCACCGGCGCTCGCGCCCTGTGGCTGGGTTGCACACCGCAACCGGTGCAACGCCTGTACTACGCCAACCACAGCAGCCACGGCGATTTCGTGCTGCTGTGGGCGGCGCTGCCCGAGGCACTGCGCCGCCATACCCGCCCCGTGGCCGGCGCCGACTACTGGTGCAAGCCGGGCATCCGCGACTTCCTCATCCGCCAGGTGTTCAACGGCGTGCTGATCGACCGCCAGCGCCCGGCCGGCGAGGGCAACCCGCTGCAACCGGTGCTCGACGCCTTCGCCCAGGGCGACTCGCTGATCTTCTTCCCCGAAGGCACGCGCAACCTCACCGACGACCCGCTGCTGCCGTTCAAGAGCGGCCTGTTCCACCTGGCCTCGGCCAACCCGCAGGTCGAACTGGTGCCGGTGTGGATCGCCAACCTCAACCGGGTGATGCCCAAGGGCCGTGCCCTGCCGCTGCCGCTGCTGTGCACCTTGAGCTTCGGCGAGCCGCTGCACCTGCAAGACGACGAAGACAAGCACGCGTTTCTCGAGCGGGCCCGCCAGGCCCTGCTGAACCTGGCCCCGAAGGAAGCCTGAGATGGATAACAACACCCTGTCGCTGTTCGCCGGCATCGGCGCCCTGCTGCTGCTCGCAAGCCTGATCGGCCGCCTGCTCAAGTGGCGTGCCGGCCCCGCCCCCCACGCAGTGATCGACAACCTCAACGCCCGCATCAACGCCTGGTGGGTGATGGTGCTGGTGATCGGCATCGCCTTCCTGTTCGGCAAATACGGTGTGATCGTGCTGTTCTACGGTGTGTCGTTCTATGCCCTGCGCGAGTTCATGACCCTCACCCCGACCCGGCGCAGCGACTACCCCGCACTGGTGGCGGCGTTCTATGTGGCGCTGCCAGTGCAGTACCTGCTGATCGCCATGGACTGGTACGGCATGTTCAGCATCTTCATCCCGGTGTACCTGTTCCTGCTGCTGCCGATTCTCGCCAGCTTCGGCGGCGACACCACGCGCTTCCTCGAGCGCGCCTCGAAGGTTCAGTGGGGTTTGATGATCGCGGTGTACTGCGTGTCGTCGGTGCCCGCGCTGATGACCCTGGACATCCCCGGCTACGAGGGCCGCAACTTGCTGCTGATTGCCTGGCTGATCCTCGTGGTGCAGATCAGCGACGTGCTGCAGTACGTGTGCGGCAAGCTGTTCGGCAAGCGCAAGGTGGCGCCCAACCTGTCGCCGTCGAAGACCGTCGAGGGGCTGGCCGGTGGCGTGGCCCTGGCCACGCTGGTGGGCGCGCTGCTGTGCTGGATCACCCCGTTCACCTTCTGGCAGGCGGCGTTGATGGCGCTGACCGTAAACGCCATGGGCTTCTTCGGCGGGCTGGTGATGTCGGCAATCAAGCGCGACCGTGGGGTGAAGGACTGGGGTCACATGATCGAAGGCCACGGCGGCATGCTCGACCGCATGGATTCGGTGTGCTTCGCCGCGCCGGTGTTCTTCCATTTCGTGCGCTACTGGTGGGCGTGAGGCCCCAAAATCCGTTGATTTGACGCGACCTCTGTAGGAGCGGCTTCAGCCGCGATCACCCGCAAAGCGGGTGCCAGGCACCGCGTTGCCTGCATCGCGGCTGAAGCCGCTCCTACACCCTGCCCTGCCATAGCGCAGGCAGACAGCTGGACGTCGAGCCCAGGCAACTGCGTCCACGGCAATGGCCCTATGGTGATGCCTCACTTCATCAGCTGCCTGGAGCCACGCCATGTCCGATTTCATCACCGTCCTGCGCGAAACCTGCCCCACCCCGGTGGTCGACGCCACCAAGTGGAAACGCATCGGCGGCGACCCACACACCGTCAACCTCAACGCCTACCTGTCCGCCGACGGCAGCAAGATCATGGGCACCTGGATCTGCACGCCGGGCAAGTTCGAGGTCAACTACGAGAAGTGGGAGTACTGCCACTTTCTCGACGGGTACTGCATCATCACCCCGGAAGGTGAAGCGCCCAAGCACCTGAAGGCGGGGGATGTGTTCGTGATCGAGCCTGGGATGAAAGGAACCTGGGAAGTGGTCGAGACAGTGCGCAAGTATTTCGTGTTCGCCTGACCACTCGCACGAGCGTTGCCAGCATCGGCTTCGCAGCCAAGGTCAAACAGCCCGCCCCGGTCTGGATTCCGTTGCCCTGTGAGAAGAGTTTGCCCGCGGAAGCGTCGACGCTTCTGCGGGCAAACTCTCGGAGCTGGATGCTCCCCGAGCGGGACCAGCGTGCCATCCCAGAACGACACCTTGCGAGTTCTCGCCTTAGCCGCTGGCATGCCCTGGCCCTTTGCATCTTTTCAACTATCAAACGCTGGCAAAAGTAACTCCATCACGGCCTCTGTCAGGAGGATGTACCCACCCTTTCCGGTTGGAGTCGTGAACTTGACTCTCAATTTTTGTGTGTGTTCAGGTACATCCATTATTCTTTTTGCATCCAACGTGGTCCACGTTACTTTCTTGTTTTCAGGCCCCAAGGGCGCGTCAAAAATCTTATCTCCGTCGTCCCCTCCATCCTTGATCAAAAACACAGTAAGTCTGCACCCGGGTAACCGTTCGGGATTGTACCGGCATCCAAGCTTGTATTCAGGGCGCCCTTCAATGAGTGGATTTGCTGCAACGGGGAGTTCAATATCCTGCCAGATATTAGCGCCATCACGAAGCCGTACATAAGTAGTGCCATCAGAATCTGGGAGGTAGTCATAGTACGTGTTTGCCTGGTTGCACTTCCAGAATGTAAGTTCCTGGCCTTCAGGGCCAATGCTACCGACGGGGAAAGAATGATCCTTGAGCACTGGATGGCTGGCTGTTTCGTTCTCGTTTGAAGCGGTCGGTTTTGGGCTGATGTCCATGGGCATCTCCTGGTTTATGCTGGATGTACGGATAGAACAACCGGAAAGAACAATCACGCTCTCGGTGGCCAGGCAAACAACCTTCAACTACGCCCGAAGGCCACCGTTTTCACTTTGCAAAACGTCAGGGGGCCAGATCCAGGTACTTCTCGACCAACTTATCGACCTCAGCATCGAAGCCCGCTCCACCTGGCAAGGCCAAGTAACGGACTTCCAGGATGATGTCGCTGAGGCTATTGATCAGTTCTGCCTGTGCTGCATGACGAGGGAACTTCAGGTGCCAGTCGGATACCGCACCCGTCCCTTCGAACGGCAGATAGCGATCATCTGTCTCGGAGGCGGTAACCAGGCCCATATCCTGGCTGGCCGAAGACAGGCAGACCTGCTGGCGCGGGCGCAAGCTCATCATCACGTAGCGTCCATCGCCGGTCCCCACGTCTTCATGTAACTCTGGCGTAAGGAACAGCACTGCCTCGCGTTTAGGCGAGGTCACCAACCGACTCTGGGTCTGAGTCAGGGTCGCGCGGATGTTCTGGTACGGTCCTAACAGGGCAGGCAGTGTCAACGCCACACTGTGCAGACGGCGCAGGTAGTGCCCTGGGTAATCCTGGTCGTACAACATTTCCGACAGGCTGAATGCCAACTCGCCATCCTCTGTCAACGCCTTGAGCACTTGCTCCCAAGTTTCAAGGGTTTCACCGCTCGGTTTAGAGACCAGATTCTGGCCCACCAGTGCCTGCAACGACACCGTCTTGCGAAGCTCCAGATGCCGCTGATGGCGCAGCAGGAATTCCGTTTCAAGCCGGTGCAGGTCCAGGCGCAGCTCACCACCGGCATTCAGGCCATAGCGGTCGGCCTGCCAGATGGGCGTGCGGATGATTTGCCGGTCGTAGTTGCCCGTCTCGTACTGCCAGCAGGCCTGGGCGCTGTTACACAGGCTGACCGCCACATCGAACAGGGTCGCGTGCCAGGTGGTTGCCTGGGAGCGCAGCCAGCGATAGAGCGACACGCTGGTGGACTTGTTTTGGTAGTACGCATACAGCTGCTGGGATTGCGCCAAGGCCTTGCGACTGTGCTCCAGGGAGGCCTGGGCGGCCAGTGTCGAATGCTGTTGCGCTTCAAGTTGCTTGTCGATGACATCCAGCTCTTTGCTGGCCAGTTTGGCTTGCAACTGCCATTCCTGGCGACGACGACGGTACCCTTCCGTCTCACGCAACACCTCGCCCGCGGTGACCATGTTACCCGCGACAGCTTCCAGTACAAGGCCGGCGGCCATCAAGCCGCCTTTGTACTCCTGGCCACCGTTGGCCAGCCCAAAGATATTGGGCGCCATCGAAGCCAGATTGCCACCCGCGAAGAGGGCGTTGATCCCCGTAGACATGTAGCGCCCGACTGTATGGACGGTCATGGCCGCGATTTCCGCGCCCGACATGTTCTCTTCATACAAACGTGCGTAGTGCTCCTGTCGCAATGCCGTGGCGGCACGCTGCGCCTTCAATACATCCTCGTTCTTCTGTTGCTGGCTGAGCAACTGCTCCTGGATACCGATGGTGTAGCCCGCAATTTCCGCAGCCTGCTGGTACTGCATCGCTTCCAGCTCGGTGCGCTCCTCCAGCTCCAGGAAGTTGCGCAATTGCTCGCCGTACTGGATCAGCGCGGTCACCGTTTCCTGGGCCTTGGCCACCAGGGTGCGGAAGCGGAAAGGCGGCACCACGGTGCGATAGCCCATCAGGTGAGCCAGGTTGGCATTGCCGCCCATGCGCGCCATCAGTAGGTCGAACGGGTTCGCCGCCGGCGCATACAGCGGCAGCTCCATCGGGTAACCCTCGATGCTCAGGAAGTGGCGCAGGTTGTGGAAGCGCTGTGCCAGCAAGTCCCAGATGTCCAGCAAATCTCGGTTGGCCGGCGGGCGAAAATCCTCATGTACCGCCACGCCGGCCCAGAAGAACGTGGACAGTTGCTTGGGCAGGTTCTCCGGCTTGACGGCGTCTGCATGGCGCTCCAACCGCTCACCGCCGCCCGACCTGCTCAGCAGTTCGGCCACGGTGCGTGGAACCCAGGTATTGATCGTACGCGCATCCGGAGCCTCCCCCATCAGGTCCGCCGCCATGCGGTACAGCAGCCAGGCATTGGCCAGGCTGTCACGGGTTTGCTGGCGGTAGTGGAAGTCGCCTTCGCCGATCAGCAGGTTCACATACTGCACAAAGACGGCCTTGCGGTAATGCGAAGGGTTATGCAGCGCGATGACATGAGGGTCGATCAGTTCGTGCTCAAGGCCGGCAGCCTCGGTATCTTCCTGCAGCAGCCAGGCACAGTTCCAATAATCGACGCCGCTCGCTTCCGTTGGCGATTGCTTGCTCCCCGGGTTGAAGATCAGCTCCAGCCAACGGCGCGCATCTTCGAAGCGCTCTTCTTCCTGTAGCCGCGAGGCAATCAGGTGGGGCACGTGGAAGAACAGTTCGCGCAGGTAGGGGCCGTTGGCATCGTATGGATCTATCAATGGATCCTGTGCCGTACGCCCCCCGCCTTTATAGGCATTGCTGGATTGCACTTTTTTATAGGCGGGTTCCCGCTGTTGCTGCGCATCCCAGGCGAATACATCCCGGGGTGAGAATTTGACACGGTTTATCAGATCGGGAACCTGCTGGGAGTTCAAGCGCACCACCAGCCCGCCCGCCTTTTCGTCGATGAAATCGAAAATCAGGAAGTTAGCACCGGTATTCTGCAGAGAGATAAACGGCCGCTTTACAAGGGGTTCACCAGCAGTCTTCTCCCGTTTCAAGGTGAACTGTGAATCTACTGCTCCTGGCTCCTTAATTTCACAAACCAACTCATCACCTTCATCTCTGTTCCACGAACGGCTTACCCAATCACTGACGGCAGCACCATTATAAGTAAAGGGCCCTATCCAAATGCGCTTACCGCTGATACTAATTTCTACGCCCTCCACGGTAGATATATCTGGCCTCCAGACTATGAAGTTTTCACTGCTAGCCATGAGCTTAAGCTGCTCTACAGCATCGATATAGAATTTAAACCCAGCACCGTCGTGAATTTCCTGAGCATCATAGCGGACCAACGCACTTGCACCTGAAACCTGACCCAGCGGCTTGCTCGCTTCAAACCAGCCATAGGATGTCGGTTTAAAATCTGCCTTAGGTATCGTCACTGTATTCAATGAGTCATGTCGCACTTCGACATTCTCGAATGCTGGCTCGCTGGACACCTTGCAACGGACATCAAGCACCCCGTGCGATGTAGACCGAATCTCGGCTTGCAACAACTGCCCCCCGGCCACCATCAAATGGCTTGTAACATATGCGTCCACGGGAATTAGTTCATAGCGAACCTCTGAAGAACGGGCACGCACATACAATGTGCTGTTACCCGTACCATGCTGCCACAACATAACATCAAGCTCAACATATGGATTACTGCCATCTTCTGCCTTGACATTTGTCATCCGCAATTCGGCGACATTAAATCGCTCATTCAGATATATCTTACCGCCTTGGTTCGTGAACAGCTTATGTATCACCTTCAATAGATTTATAGTTATTTCAAGAGCAGCATTTACCGGACGCATCAACACGTCGCGCTGAGCAAAAATCTCCCTGTTTAGGAATAGCTCTTTATCCGGCTCCCCCTCCTCTTGGATTATTTGTACAGAAAACAGCGCTGCATGTAGATGGTCATCACTGTCCCTTGCCTGCGCGGCTGCGAACGCCAACAGGCGGTAGAGCGTGGTATCAAGGCCCTTTCCCGCTTCTGTGAATATATCTTTGCTGCCCAGTAACTCCGGCGGAGTCCATTGTCTGTCCAGCCCCAAATGACTGGTTTCCATCTTCAACGTGTATTGGCTTTTTTCAACATTCTCGACCTCAACCGAGATCGGGGCGCCATAGTGCACCCAGACCAGATGCAGGCGATTGCAGAGCAGCACCAACTGAGCATGGGTCACCGTGCTCCCCGCAGGCACTGTGATCGGCTGCCATTCCGACCATGCGTCAGGCTGTATGTAGTTGGACGTCTCGTCCAGGCGCACTTCTACCTTGCGCCAGTAGTACTGGGGCGGTGAGACACTGTCCTTGCCCAGCAGGTAATAGTCTGCGTTGGCATAGCTGTATCCGGAGAACTGATCGGCATCCTGATGACCGTCGCGGTAGTCAATATAGCCCGACTGCACCTGGATGCTGTTCTGGTACTCATAGTTCTTGAGATACGTCCGCAGTACATTTTGCACTGAGGCATCGGTAATCCGCCCCTGGCCAAGGTCGTTCTCCAGTGTCTGGAACAGCGCTGTCTTGTCCAGCCGCAAATCGGCGCGGATATAGTTCTCGGGATAATCTTCCAGCATCTGGTACGCCGCCCAAATCGAGTAGTTCGACATGGCTTGCTGCCAGAATGTCTTCAGCTTAGGGTCGAACTCCTCCGGATACCCAGGTTCAAGGTTGTTGAAGATCGAATTTATATAAGTCTGGGTACACGCCAGTGCCTCAGCCAGGTAGGACGTCGTCACCTTCGAGGTCACTTGGGTATCCAGCATGAAATAACGATCCAGGTGATCGGCCGTAATCATGTTCAGGGCACCGGCCTGCAACTTGTCTGGTAACACATGGTGCATTACATAGGCACTCAGCGCGTCGCGCCACTGTTCCGCCAGGGCATTGGTCAATTCACTGTTCATAAAGACCTCATCAAAAGGGGAGAAGGGTGAAAGACCAGCGGTCAGTCCGTAGCGGGTTTGACGACGACATCACGCTCTATCGCGCTCATCATCTCTTTGCACCAGAGTCCGAACTTCAGCTCTACCTCGTCACGCAACAGCGTGTTTTTGCAATCGATAATCCAACTCACCTCTCGGCCTACAACCTGGTTTTCCGACCCCAGCGACGGCGTGAACTTCAAGCCCAGCGAAGCGTCCGAATCGCGGCCTGTATAGAGCAGCTGCATGGGCTTTAATAACAGTGGATGACCGTCTGACAGTCGATAAGTCAGGGTGTACTGCCTTGTACCTGTGTTCGGCTGGTTGAGAATGATCTTGTCGATAACGGGCGTTTCGGGCCCACTGGGCTCTTCTTTAAGCGTGATTTCCACTTCCAGCGGGTCCATGAGTTGCACTTCTGCAAAGTGGCGCGGCTCCAGGTCGTTTACAGTCGCGATAACGGTTCTAGGCCCCGGTGTTGTGCCTCGAAGCGCGAAGCGGGCGAAACCTTCCGGCCCAGTCAGCACAGAGTAAGGCCCACCCGTTCCACCTTCGACACTCCAGGTAACCGGGTAATTGGCAACGGGTTTGTCATCGGAACTGGCGACACGAACCTCATACTCGCCAGCACTGATGCCATCCGCGATTGGCCAACGCTCGCCACCCCCACACGTGATTTTGCTGGCATCGGTCACCACGTCGATGGACAACACTTCCGAGTGGTATGGCTTGCGTTCAGGAGAGCCATCCGTCAGGGTGGCAGTCACGACCAACACCCCTTCCTTGGCCAGCTTCAAAGTAGCCCTCGCCTTGCCTGAATCATCACTGTCGCCATGATTGATGATCTCGACATCCGCATCCGAGCAAGTCCAATCGACCGCCTGAAACCTAAAAGGATCGCCATTCAGGGAAAGTATGGTGGCCTCGACCTCAATATCGTCACCCGCGACAGCCCAGGACGTCAGCACAACCGAGTTGACGTAAGGCTTGTCCTCGAAGCCGATGTCGAACACCCGTGGATCGTCGTTGAGGGGCGCGTACCAGACAGCTACCCTGCCTTTGCCGGCGTCCTGGCTGCGCAGGGCGATGGCGCTCCAGCCCTCATTGTCCGTCAGCGTTTCCCCAACAGTGGAGTCGAAGTAGCCGATCGAGCTGGCCCAGTTCACCAGACGGTCTATACCCACGTTGCCCCATCTATCCTTCAAGCTAGCCCTGAACCTGTATACCCCTTCACCTCCGGCCAATTTATCGAGGTCTCCGATCTCCGGCTTGCCTTCGATCATGTCCAGATACAGTTCAGTTTCGTCGCAATCGATCATGACCGGGGGCGCGATGGCTTGGCTGTCCAACAGGTAGGTTCCCTTTACATGGGCGATGCCCTGCTGGTCCCCGGCCTGCAGCACCACCGTAGCAACCCCCATCCTGTCGGTGTAGCTATAGAAATCGAGCACCTTGCCAAGGTCGGTGGACCAGGCCACCCGAATATCGGAGACTGGTTGGTTATTCATGTCCAGCAACGTCAGCGACACGGTGGTTGCTTCGGTCCCGTCATTCTTCCTGGCAATCAAGCGCGATTCGCTCACTTCGCAGCGTGACGAAAAGCTCTGGCGCAGCTCCACCTCGTCACGACGCTGTTCGGGGTCGCGACGCAGGCTGCTGAGCATTTCCTGCGCGGCGATGCGGTACGTTTGCGTATCGGAGTAGGCCGTGAGCCGGCTGAGCTTCATCAGCGACACCGCGCTCAGCCCGGTGCGCTCGCACAGTTGCCGCGTATTCACCAGGGTGAGCAGTTGTGCCAGATTGCGAATGATGCCATCAGGCGCTACCTCGGCCGCCACATCGAGCACTTCACGAATGCCCCACCCAAGCCAAGCGGCAATCTTGTCCGCGGCGATATCCTTGATCAGCCGTTGTTCATTCGCGGTCAACGCTCCCTGTGCCTCGATCGCGGCAAAATAGCCCAGCAACTGCGCTTCCGTTTGTACGGCCGAACGCAGGCAGTGTGTGTACCGCTCGAGAAAATACAGGGTATGCAACGTCAGCTCTGTGCTCTTGAGACTGAAACGCGACCTTTCCGCGCGCTTCAGCACACTGGATAACAACGCGGGGCTCAAATCGAACTGTGTGGCGACCTGGGCACACCTCATCATGCGCAGCAGCTGCGGCATCATCGCCTTCAAGGGCTCGTGTTCGATGATGTCCGGGTTGAAGCCCACCGCGCTCGACATTAGCGCGTGCACTGTTCCTTCGGCCCAGTAGATCACCGGGATCACCTTCTCGGTGTTGAGCGCCAGCAAATGTGACAAGCGCTCCTGCACCACCCCCCATTGCTGTGTGCGAATGCGCAGCACAACCCCCGTGACCAGCGTTTTCAAGCGTTCGACTTCATCATCTGCCAAGCCTGGCAGCTCAATGTCACCGTCTGATGATTCGACGATCAGCTCGTCGATCACCGCGTTGACTTCCCGTTCGGCGAAGTTCTCGTAGTCGAGATAGTCGAAGTCCCGTGCACTACTACCGACAGCGCTGATCAGGCAGTCTTCATCCACCAGATGCGTCAGTACTTCTTTCCAGCGCTTGTTCACCAACCCGGGGACACCCGCTTCCTCCATGTCCTCATCGAAGTTGCGAAAAGGTTCCAGGTCCCCCTTGAGCTCGATGAGCAGGGTCTTGAACTCCGGAGGTACCAGGTCCGACGTCTCGATCGGCAGCAATTGCTGGACCAGCCAGCTGATGGGCAGTTGCTGTTCCTGGCACCACAGCACGCACTGGCAGACGGCATAGGTGACGCTGACGGTGTCTGTGCGCGAGAAGTTCTCGTACATGGCGTTTCTAGGGGCACCCGCCAGTTGCAACGCATAGAGGCCCTCCGGATTCAGGACCTCCAGAAGCGACAATAGCTCGATCGTGGTAATCGAAAGCAGCCTGGCCAACAAGGTGATCCGGTAGAACGCACTGAACGTCGTGATCGAACGTGTCAGTTGGCTGCCTTCCTGCCCCTGCAGGATCAGGCGCGACAGGTAGCGGAAGGTTTCCATGTTGATGCCGAGTCCACGGCACAATTGATCGATGGTGCGTTTGCTTTCGCTGTCTACACCACTGGCGTTGAATTCCGTTCCATCGATCAGCAGCGGTGTAACGGTATCGGTATTGAACACACGGTCGAAGTGACTGCGCTGTTCACCGATGCCATACAGGCCCATGTCCGACATCAGCGCGGCAAATTCTTCGGCACTGCACGAGAAGCGCTTGCGCAAGTACTCGAACAGCCCCAGCCCTCTGACGGTGTTCACCGACATCCAGAGCGGCACCTCTTCGGGATTCATCCTCCCGAGTTCAGCCTGCGCAAGCCTTTCCGCATCGACAATCGCACACACCACCTGGTCCGTTTCCGCATAGGAGAGTTTTAGCGCATAGGCCAGGCGCACCAGACGGTTGAGCCGATCACAGCGGTCCTCGGACAGTTTCAGGAAACGGTGGTGCTGGGGGTCGTCGGTATCACTTTCGACCGAAACGGCTTCGGGTGCGTCACTGTTCAGGAAGCGCGCACCGAACAGGCCTGGGCTGACAGGTGAACCAGTACCACCGGCATGCTCCGACAGATAAGGGGCGTGTGCAGCCAACCCGAACAACGACTCCATCTCATCCTGCGTCATCTCCAGTGCCTGGCAGAAGTTCACCACATTCTGCAACGTCGGGTAGCCTGCAACACCGAAGTTGGTCTTGTAGAAGTTGGCGGCTGTTTCCAACCGACGTTGCACGATCTGTGCTTGAGCTTCAGCTTTCTCCTCGGCAGGAAGTTTCTCTGGGTCTCTAAGAGGCAAGCTCAGCAGACGGCGGGTTTGCGGGTTGAAGCGCACGGCTCTTTCGGCCTCGAAATAGGAAGCTTCCAGCAGGATGGAGCGCAATGCCGGCCCAAGCGCGGAGTCCTGCTGCAAGGCCATGTTCGACATCGTCGAGTGAGCACCCGACTGAATGAAATAGGGACTGTCGATATCCGACAGGTGCGTGAAATCGCTGATGTGCACTGCATTGAACGCCAATACAGTGCGGATCTGTTCCCAGTAGGTTTCGTAGGGGAAATGCCTGAACGGGTAGCGCACCTCGAGCAGCTTGTCCTCGACGGAAGTCCGGTCTTCCGGGTTTCCCTCGCGGTGCTCCTCGATTGCCCGCTCCATGACATGATTGACGACTTCGACCTGGGTCACCTCACGGTTCATGGTCTGTTCGTCGATCATCAGGTTGAACAAGTCGGGGCGACGAGTCTCCAGACGCAGGATCTTGTTTTCATCGCCCGCTGATTCAATCCAATCGCGCACAAAGCTCAGCATGTCGATCAGGTAGGCCGCCGGTGACGTGGTGGCATCCACGGCGCCGGGCTGGGTGTGATTGGCCCATGAAGGGCTGAACTGGTTTTCGAAGGTCGGGCCGCTGGTCAGCGCCAGGGGGCCTTTCATCTCGTCCGCGGCGCGACGCAGGCCCGAGCTCAGGCGCTGTTCCCGAAATGCGCGCATCATGGCCGCCGATGCAACGTCAAGACGAGCCCTGAGCCGCCTCGCCTCGCTCGCACGAAGCGAGGGGTAAAGCTCCATCAACGCCTTGGGAGTCTTGCGCTGCAAGTCCAGAATCGACGCCTGCGCAACATTCACATCAGCAAACTTGGCTTTGATCCCCGGCTCCGTATCAAGAATCCTCTCGAACAACGCAACTTGCTTGCTACTTTTGCGTTTGGCCATGTTGCCCCCTTGGCATCCTGGACATGAGCGCACCCGACAACCCACCCGTGGTAGCGCTGTTGTGGTTTACGCTGGATGCTAGGCTGGCACCGCGATTTGAGAAACTGGCAAAAATGCCAGGTCCGCAGCACATGAAAACAAGCGGGGAATGCAAGGAGTCAGGTCCATCGCGTCGCCTGGTTCGCCGGCAAGCCGGCTCCTACGGGTCCGCGCCGATGGGCCGCGTCGCAATTTTTTTGTCCAATACCCGGGGCGCGGTCCACGATCCTGTAGGAGCCGGCTTGCCGGCGAACCAGGCAACGCGGTATCCCGCACCCACAAAAAAAATCGCGAACCCGACACCCCTCCCCCTGGTGCGCAGTTACAGGGGGAAGGCCATCCGGCCCGCGATGAAGTCCAGCTTGCTCCGTCAGTCTTTCTTGCGATAACCCTCGACGATCGCCGAGAAGTCCTTGCCGCCCTCGCCGCGCAGGCTCATGGCCTGGTACAGCTGCTGGGCCACCGCGCCGAGGATCACCGGCTGGTGCGCTTGGCGGGCGGCCTCAGTGGCCAGCCCCAGGTCCTTGAGCATCAGCTCGGCGCCAAAGCCACCGGTGTAGCCGCGTGAAGCTGGCGCCGTCTCGATGATCCCCGGCCAAGGGTTATAGGTGTCCGAACTCCAGCAACGCCCGGTCGAGCTGTTGATGATGCCGGCCAGCACCTTGGTGTCGATGCCCAGTGCGTTGCCCAGGGCCATGGCCTCGGACACGCCGATCATCGAGATGCCCAGCAGCAGGTTGTTGCAGATCTTGGCGATCTGACCGGTACCGACTTCACCACAGTGCACGATATTGCGGCCCATCTGCGCCAGCACCGGCTGCAGCGTGGCAAACAGCTCGGCACTGGCGCCGACCATGAAGGTCAGGGTGCCGGCCGCCGCGCCGCCGGTACCGCCGGAGACTGGCGCGTCGCCCATGTCGACGCCCTTGGCCGCCGCGGCCTTCGACACGTCACGGGCGGTCTGTGGGTCGATGGTGCTGCAATCCACGGTCGGGGTACCGGGCCGAATACCAGCCAGCACGCCGGTTTCTTCGTCCAGGTAAACGCTGCGCACATGGGCGGCGGCCGGCAACATGGTGATCACCAGCTCGCTGTCGGCGGCAGCCGCTTTCGGCGAGGCGCTGACCTGCCCGCCCAGCCCGGCCAGCTCCGCCAGCACGGTCTGGTTCAGGTCGAACAGGTTCAGCTGGTGCCCGGCCTTGATCAGGTTGCGGGCCATGGGTGCGCCCATGTTGCCCAGGCCAATGAATGCGATACGCATGACGAACTCCTTAGCGCAGGCTGATGGTGGTGTTCACACCGTCGTTGACGCTGTCATCGTCGAACCAGCGGGCGGTGACGGTCTTGGTCTGAGTGTAGAACTGCACCACCTGCTTGCCGTACGGGCCGAGGTCGCCGAGCTTGGAACCGCGGGAACCTGTGAAGCTGAAGAACGGCACCGGCACCGGGATCGGAATGTTGATGCCGACCTGGCCGATATCGATCTCGCTCTGGAACTTGCGCGCCGCCGCGCCGCTCTGGGTGAACAGGCCGGTGCCGTTGCCGAACGGGTTGGCGTTGACCAGGGCGATGGCCTCGTCGAGGGTGTCCACTTCCAGCGTCACCAGCACCGGGCCGAAGATTTCCTGGGTGTACACCTGCATGTCGGTCTTCACGCCGGAGAACAGGGTCGGGCCAATGAAGTTGCCTTGCTCGTAGCCAGGAACCTTCACATCACGACCATCAAGTTCAAGCTTGGCGCCTTCCTTGATGCCGCTCTCGATCAGCCCCAGCACACGCTCCTTGGCGCCCTTGGAGACCACCGGGCCGACGTCGGTGCCCGGCTCGTTGCCGGCGTTGACCTTGAGCTTGCTCGCCGCGTCCTTGATATCCGGCAGCCATTCGCGGGCCTTGCCCACCAGCACCGCCACCGAGGTGGCCATGCAGCGCTGGCCGGCCGCGCCGAAGGCGGCGCCAACCAGGGCGTTGACGGTCTGGGTGCGGTTGGCGTCGGGCAGCACCACGGCGTGGTTCTTGGCGCCCATCATCGACTGCACACGCTTGCCGTGCTGGCTGCCCAGGTTGTAGACATGGGTGCCGACCTCGGTCGAACCGACGAACGAGATCGCCTTGATGTCCTTGTGGGTGCAGATTGCATCGACCACCTGCTTGCCGCCGTGCACCACGTTGAGCACGCCGGCCGGAATGCCGGCCTCCAGCGCCAGCTCGACCAGCATCATGGTCGACAGCGGGTCCTGCTCGGACGGCTTGAGCACGAAGGTGTTGCCGCAGACGATGGCCATCGGGAACATCCACAGCGGGATCATCGCCGGGAAGTTGAACGGGGTGATGCCGGCGCACACGCCGATCGGCTGGCGCAGGGTGTAGGTGTCGACGCCACCGGCGACGTTCTCGGCGAACTCGCCCATCTGCAGCGTGCCGATGGAGGCGGCGTGCTCCACCACTTCCAGGCCACGGAAGATATCGCCTTCGGCATCGGCAATGGTTTTGCCCTGCTCGGCGCTGAGGGTGACGGCGATGCGCTTGCTGTGTTCGCGGATCAGCGCCTGCAGCTTGAGCATGATGCGCATGCGCGCGCCGATGGGGGTGTCGCGCCAGGTCTTGAAGGCGCGTTCGGCGGCGGCCACGGCGGCGTCGACTTCCTCGACGGTGGCGAACGGTACCCGCGCCAGCACTTGTTGCGTGGCCGGGTTGACGATGTCACGCCATTCGGTGGTCTTGGACTCGACCCACTGGCCGTCGATCAGCAGCTTGACCTGCTCGACCTGGGTCTGGGCGGGTGCCTGGGGTGCGTTCATCTGCGCTCTCCTTGGAATTATTGTCGGAACGAAGACGCCTACGCCGGCATGGACACGGGGTGGCGTACAGGGGCTGAGATCGAGTATAGATGTGCAAACATCCAACAAGAATGCACAAAAAAACCGGATCATCATGCAAAAAGACCTCACCTCCCTGAGCGCGCTCAACTGGGACGACCTCAAGTTCTTTCTTGAGGTAGCGCGCACCCGCAAGGCCAGCAGTGCGGCCAAGCGCCTGGCCGTGGACTACACCACGGTGTCGCGGCGCATCGGTTCGCTGGAAGGGGCGCTGGGTACGTTGCTGTTCGAGAAATCGCGGACCAACGGCTTCGTTCTCACGGCGGAAGGCCAGCGCTTGCTGGGCTATGCCGAGTCGATCGAAAGCACCTTGCACATGGCCTGCGAGCAGGTGTCGGGCTCGGGCGTGGCCTTGTCGGGGCATGTGCGCATGGGCTGCACCGAAGGTTTCGGCAGCTTCTTCGTCACCCCGCAGCTGAGCCATTTCGTCGATGCCTGGCCGGCCATTTCGGTGGATATCCTGCCGCTGCCGCACTTCATCAGCCTGTCCAAGCGCGAGGCCGATATCGTCATCGCCCTGGAGCGGCCCGAACATGGGCCGTACGTGTGCTGCAAGCTGTGCGACTACCGCCTGCGGCTGTACGCGACCCAGGACTATCTCGACCGCCACGAGCCGATCCGCGAGATCGGCGACCTGATGCGCCATCCCTTCATCAGTTACGTGGACGACCTGGCGTTCAGCTCGGAGCTGCTGTACCTGGCCAACCTGATCCCCAACGCCAACGCGCACCTGCGCAGCACCAGTGTGATCGCCCAGTACACGGCGGCCTTGCAGGGGCGTGGGCTGGCGATCCTGCCGTGCTTCCTGGCGGCGCAGGATCCGCGGCTGGTGACGGTGTTGCCGGAAGAGATCGAAGTGACGCGGCAGTTCTGGATGTACTGCCGGGAGGATCTGCGCAAGTTGAAGCGGATTACCTTGCTGTGGGATTACATCCGTGAGGTGACCGAGGCCAATGCGCCGTTGCTGATGGGGGAAACCCGCGAGATGAAATTCGCCCAAGGTTGATTAGGGCTCTGTAGGAGCGGCTTCAGCCGCGATGCAGGCATCGCGGATCTGGCACCCGCTTTGCGGGTGATCGCGGCTAAAGCCGCTCCTACAGCGAACAGGGCACGTCAGTCCGACGCCACCACGATCGACACCCGCCGATTCTCCATGCGCCCGGTACTGGTGCGGTTGTCCGCCACCGGCTGGCTGCTGCCCAGCCCGCGGGTCTGGATATTCTGCGGCTGCATGCCAATGCCGATCAGTGCCTTGGCCACGCTCTGGGCACGGCGCTCAGAGAGTTGCTGGTTATAGGCCGCCTTGCCCGAGGCATCGGCATGGCCATCAATGCGCACGCGTTGGATATCCACCGACAGCAACGCCTTGCCGATGCGCTCGACAATCGATTCGCTGGCGCTGTTGAGGCTGTCCAGGTCACTGCCGAACAGCACCTTGCCGGACAGGTCGAACGCCCAGCCCTCGTCGGTCGGGGCAAAGCCCTCGCGCTTGAGCACGGCCACCTGCTCGGGGGTCAGCCCCTTGGGCGGCACGCTCTGGCAACCCGTGAGTGTAAGCAATGCCAACAGCACGGCCAGAACGGGAAAACGCAGGGAAGTCAGGCGGTAGATCACGGTTCAGCTCCTGTTCTTAACGTCAGTGACCCGGCGTTCCGGCTGGGCCACTTGCCAATGGCCACGGCGCTTGCGCTTGGCCTGGTACATCGCCGCGTCGGCGGCATTGAGCAGACTGGCCGGGTCTTGGCCGTCGTCCGGGTAATAGGCGATACCGACGCTCAGCGAGGAGGTGATGCTGTTGCCGTCCTCCAGCTGGATCGGCAATTTCATGCTGGCGACGATCTTCTCGGCAATGCGCTCGGCGTCCTCGCGCGCCTGCAGCGGCGACAGCAGCACGGCGAATTCGTCACCGCCCAGGCGCGCCACCAGGTCATGCTCGCGCAACTGCGCGCGCACCCGGCTGGCAACACTGATCAGCACCTGGTCCCCCACCGCGTGGCCAAGGCTGTCGTTGATCTGCTTGAAGTGGTCGCTGTCGAGGAACAGCAACGCCAGGTGTTCCTGCTGGCGGGCGGCATTGCGCAGGCTGCGGGTCAGCCGGCCTTCGAAGAAGGCGCGGTTGGGCAGGCCGGTCAGGCTGTCGTGGCTGGCCTGGTGCGCCAGGCTCTCGTTCTCGCTCTGCAGGTGGCTCTGCCAGACCTCCAGTTCGTCGAGCAGCGCGTTGAAGTCGTTGCCCAGCTCGTTGAGCTCGGCGATCTGGGTTTCCGGCACGCGCCGGTCGAAACTGCGCTCGCGCCGGGCGGCGTGGGCGACGCTGGCCAGGTGGCGCAACGGGCGGATGATATCGCCGAACAGGCGGCGCGACAGGTACAGGGCAAGCACCGCGCTGAGCACGGTGCACACCAAAATCCCCACCAGGCCACTGAGCATGAAGCGCACCAGGTTGCCGCCCTGCCCGGTCAGCTCGATATGGCCGACCTTCTGGCCCATGTGCTGCACCGGCAGGTTGATCGGTTCCTCCAGCAGGCTGCGCGCCACCTGGGTCTGCAAGTGCGCCATCACTCCCTGTTCGTCGCGCTGCCAGTGCGCGAGCAGGTCGCCATCGTTGTCGAACACCTTGGCCTCGGCCACCTCCTCGGTGGAGGCGATCAGCGCCAGCGCTTCATTGGCCGCGGCACTGTCGTCGAAGACCACGGCGGCCTCGACGGTGTAGTTGATCGAGCGGGCGATCAGGTGCAGGTTGTGGTTGGCGTAGACCCGCAGCGCCGCCACGCCCAGCAGGGTCACCAGCACACCGGCCAGGCCTGCGGCGAGCAGCGCCACGCTCAGGTGGCCTCGACCGAGCACCGCGCGCAGGGTCGGCCGGCGGAAACGCCGCTTCATGGCTGCCCCGCCCGGCGCCGCGACAGCTGCAGCACGCTGGGGTGGATACGCACACCGCTGCGCGTCACCGAATCGAGGTTGACGTCGAAGGCCACCTGCTGGTCGCCGACCCGCAGGCAGAACAGGCTGCCGACGGTACACGGATCGTCGGCCTCACTGATGCTCAGCACCGGGTGGCCGTTGATGGCCTTGAACAGTTGCTCGCGCTGGGCGCTGTCGAGCTTGCCGATATACACCGCGTCGCAGCCACTGCTGACGGCGGCGTCACCGGCCAGCAGGCGGCGCACCTGCAAGGCGTGCCCGGAGTTCTGCACATTGCCCTTGATCAGGTCGTCGGCGTATTCGGTGGGGCCGACCAGGCACAAGCGCAGGGGGTTGGGTTCGGCGGGCCAGCGCGCGTAGCTCAGAATGCCCAGTACAACCTGGGTCACGGCCTTGGCCCGCTGCTGGACCTGCGCATCCGACGCGGCGCTGCCCGCCCAGGCGGGAGCGCCGTTCGACAACAGCATGGCCGTCAGCAGCGAGAGCACACAGCCCATCACGCGTCTCAAGGCCGAGACAGCCACTGTCATGGAGGGAAATCTCTCAGAAGGTTTCCGGATAATGCCGCAACGATAGCACACCGCGTCGCTCCGCCCGTATCACACCTGCTCCAGCATCAGACCGGAGACACGCCTGACCTTGCGCCCGACGGACTCCTCGAACACCCCGGCCCGTGGCTCGATCAGGCTGAAGCAATGCTTGGCCCGGGTGATGCCGGTGTACACCAGCTCCTTGGTCAGCACCGGGTTGAGCGCGTCGGGCAGCACCAGCGCGGTGTGGCTGAACTCCGAGCCCTGGGACTTGTGCACGGTCATGGCGAACACGGTCTCCACTTCGCTGAGGCGGCTGGGCAGGACGAAACGCACGCCGCCGCTGCCGTCGTTGCGCGGGAAGGCAACCCGCAGCAGGCTTTGGCCCTGGTCGTCCGGCAGGCGCAGGGCGATGCCGATGTCGCCGTTCATCAGCCCCAGGCCATAGTCGTTGCGAGTCACCAGTACCGGGCGCCCCTCGTACCAGGCTTGCTGGCTGTCGATCAGCCCGGCGTTGTGCAGTACCCGCGCCACCCGCTCGTTCAGGCCCTCGACGCCCCAGGCACCCTTGCGCACTGCGCAAAGCAACTGGAAGTCCTCGAAGCTGCGCAGCACTTCCCCGGCCCAGTGCTCCCAGCGTGGATCGTCGGCGGGGGTACCGGGCGGCGGGCGCAGGCGGCCGATGGCGCGCAGGTAGCCGCGATAGCCTTGCGGGCCCTCGGCCCCTTGGTTGAGGCCATCGAGCAGCAGGCGGTCGAAGCGCTTGTCGTGCTCGCCACCGAGGGTCAGGCAGAAGACATCCTGCGGCTTGCTCGCCAGCAGCTCACGGGCCTCCCGGGCCTGCTGGCGATTGACCAGGCGGGCCAGTTGGCCAATGCCGCTGCCTTCGCCGAAGCGGCGCGAGTGACGCAGCATGACAATCTGCTGGGCCAGCGGGTTGCGCTGGCCATCGCCCGGCTTCAAGCCAATGCCGCTCAGCGACTGCCCGCCTACCTGCTCCAGCCAGGCGAGGGTCTGGGGCCAATAGCAACCGTCTTCGGCGTCGCGGCACAGGTCGCCCAGCACCGCCCCGGCTTCCACCGAGGCCAGCTGGTCCTTGTCGCCCAGCAGCACCAGCCGTGCATTGGGCGGCAGGGCATCGAGCAGGTTGGCCATCATTTCCAGGTCGATCATCGACGCCTCGTCGACCACCAGCACATCCAGCGGCAGCGGGTTGCCCGCATGGTGGCGGAAATGGCGAGAGCCTGGGCGGCTGCCGAGCAGACGGTGTACGGTGCTCACTTCGGTGGGGATATGCGCACGCACTTCATCGGCCACCTGCAGCCGCTCGACTTGTTGCCCGATGGACTCGGTCAGGCGTGCCGCGGCCTTGCCGGTGGGCGCCGCCAGGCGAATGCGCAAGGGGCGGCCCTGCTCCACCGCAGGCGCCTGCAACAGGCCGAGCAAGCGCACCACGGTGGTGGTCTTGCCGGTGCCAGGGCCACCGGTGATGACACTGAACCCGGCGCGGGTGGCCAGGGCGCAGGCCAGTTTCTGCCAGTCCACCTCGGCACCCGGCGTACCGCCTTCGAATAGCTGCGCCAGGCGCAACGAGAGATCGTCCTGCTGGGGTTGCAGGCGGGCCAGGCGCTCATGCAGGGCGGCGTCGATATGCCGCTCGTAGGTCCAGTAGCGGCGCAGGTACAGGCGCTGCGCACTGAGCACCAATGGCCGGGAGCGTTGCTCGATGGCGTCGCCATTGGCCACCAGAGCGCTTTCGCCGATGCGCTGCAGCCAGGTGCTCAGGTCAAGGCTGGCCAGCAGTTGCGAAGGCAGCAGCAATGGCCCGGCCAGGGCATCCCCTTCTGGTGGCAACGACAAGGCGAAGTCCGGCTCGGCCAGGGTCTGCGCCAGATCCAGGCAAACATGGCCATGGCCCAACTGATGGCTGGCCAGGGCCGCCGCCAGCAGCACCAGCGGGTCGCTGCCCGGGGCACGCTCTTCGAGGAAGCTCACGAACGCGCGGTCGAGGGCGCGCAGCCAGCCGCGCTCCACCCAACGGTCGAGCAGGGCCAGCAGGTCCTGGCTGTCGCGCAGGGGCGCCAGCGCACTCAGGTGCTCGGCTTGCAGCGCGGTGGGCAGCAGGTCATCGAGGCTTCGGCTCATGGCGCGGCTCCGGCAAACAGGTCCTGCTGTTCGGGGGCATGGACGCCCCGGAACAACGCGTCCAGCGCCTCGATCAGCGCACGGGGTGGCCGGGCGTGATACAGGCCATGGCCCGCGGGCGTCACCCCACGCAGGAAGATGAACAGGGCACCGCCGATATGGCGGTCATAATCGTAATCGGGCAGACGGGCGCGCAGTTGCCGGTGCAGGGCCAGCAGGTAGAGCACGTACTGCAGGTCGTAGCGGTGCTCGAGGATCGCCTGTTCCATGGCCAGCGGCCCGTAGGCCTGGGCATCCGGGCCGAGCCAGTTGGATTTGTAGTCGGCCACGTAGTAGCGCCCGTCCAGTTCGAAGGCCAGGTCGATGAAACCCTTGAACATGCCATTGAGCTGGGTCGGCTGCGCGCCCGGGCGGGCCACGCCGCCATGGGTATGGCGCACCACCAGCTGGTCGAGCTGCATGGCATCGACGTTGTGGCTGGCAAACCAGAACTCCATCTCGATCTGGTACTGGCCCAGTTCGGCGAGGGTGAGGCTGGTATCCACCAGCGGCATCGGTTGCACCAGCATCTGCTGCAACCACTGGGTGAGCGTGGGGATCCAGCCTTTCCAGTCACGCCGGTTGCAGCGGCGGGCAACGGTGTCCTCGAGCCGATCGGGCTGTGCCGCGACCTCGGCGAAGCCTTCATTGCCGGCCCACTCCAGCAGGCCGTGGAGGAAGGTGCCGGGGTTCGGGCCACGAGGAAAACGGTGGATATCGCCCGCCTCGGCCGGTACTTCGCGCAATTGCAGGCTGTCCAGCACCTCGTCGTCCAGCAGTTGCTGGGCCTGGGAGCTGTCGGCGACCAGGGTCTGGTCGCCCACGCGCAAGGCGCTGTAGGAAGCGATCCACCAGTGTTCGGCCGCCGCCCGTCGCGGCTTGCGTGGCGGCAGCAGCTCACGCTGACTCTCGGGCATGCGATAGCACTGCGCGTCCGCCTCCGGCACCGGCCCGCTGGCGATGGCCGGGTTGGCGGCGGCCAGCACCCGCAGCCATTCGCCCAGTTCGCTCGACGTCTTCAGCGCCGAGCCGCCGCCAAGCAGGTAACCCAGGGCCGAGCGGTGCAGTTGCGAACTACGCTGGGTACCACGCTTGAGGTCGGCGACACCCAGCCAGCATGCATGCTGGGCACGGGTCAGGGCGACATAGAGCAGGCGCAGATCCTCGGCCAGGCGCTCGTCGTCGGCGCGCTCGACCTGATCGGCATCGGGGGTCAGCGTCAGGTGCGCCACGCCGTCATCGTCATGCCAGGCCAAGGGCAGGCGTTGGCCATCCACCGGTTTGCTGGTGCAGATGAACGGCAGGTACACCAGGGGGTACTCCAGGCCCTTGGACTTGTGGATAGTCACCACCTTGACCAGTTGCTCGTCGCTTTCCAGGCGCAGAATCTGCTCCTCCCCCACCTGCCCGGCATTGGCCAGGTGCTCGGCGAGGTGGCGGATCAGTGCCTGTTCGCCATCGAGCTCACCGGCCGCCTGCTGCAGCAGCTCGGCCAGGTGCAGCAGGTTGGTCAGCACCCGCTCGCCATCGCTGCGCGCCATCAGGCTGCGCGGCAACTGGAAGTCGTGCAGCAATCGGCGCAGCATCGGCAGCACGCCCTGGCGTTGCCAGGTGTCGCGGTAACGCCGGAAGCGCATCACCCAGTTCTCCCAGACCCGCTCGTCCTGGTTCAGCCGCTCCAGGTCGATCAGCGGCAGGTCGAGGGTGAGGCTGGCCAAGGCAGCCTTGAGCAGGCGCTCGGAATCCGGCTCGGCGCAGGCCTTGAGCCAGGCCAGCAGGTCATGGGCTTCCTGGGCGGCGAACACCGAGTCCTTGTCCGACAGGTACACGCTGCGTACATCGCGGGCGGCCAGTTCGGCACGGACCAGCTGCGCCTCGCGGCCGTCACGCACCAGGATGGCGATATCGGAAGGCTGGCAGGGACGCAGCTTGCCGTCCTTGTCGGCAAAACCGCTGACACCCTGTTGCCCGCCATTGAGCAATGCCACGATATGGCTGGCGCAACTGGCTGCGAGGCGCTGACGGTAGAGCGTGTTGGAGACCGGTTCGTCACTCTCCAGTTGCCAGCAGTGCAAGGCTTCGACGGGCTGACCGTCGACCAGCAAGTGCTCGGCGCGCCCCTTGGCGTGGACTTCGACGAACGGCAACGGGTTGTCGCCGTGGGCGCGGAACAGGAAGGCGCCGCGCCCTTCACTGCGTGCCTCGGCCTGGAGGAACACGCGGTTCACCGCCGCGACCATGGCCTGGCTTGAACGGAAGTTGGTGTCCAGGCTGTGCAGGCGGCCGCGGGTGGCACGGCGCGCCGCCAGGTAGGTGTAGATATCGGCACCGCGGAAGGCATAGATGGCCTGCTTCGGGTCACCGATCATGAACAGCCCGGTATCCGGGTTGTTCTCGCTGATGCGATAGATGCGCTCGAAGATGCCGTACTGCACCGGGTCGGTGTCCTGGAACTCGTCGATCAGCGCCACTGGAAACTGCTCGCGGATCAACCCGGCCAGACGCTCGCCGGCCTCACTGCCCAAGGCATGTTGCAAGCGCAGAAGCATGTCATCGAAGCCCATCTCCGCACGGCGGCGCTTCTCCACTTCGAAGCGTGCCGACACCCAGGCGGCGGCATGCTCGAGCAGCCGCACATCAGGGCTGGCCAGCCCCTGCAATTGTTCCCGCAGGTTTTCCATGGCGCGCAGGGCCGGGTGGTCTGGCGGCTCGCCGGATTTCCACGCCTCGGCCATGCCAGCGGTTGTCAGCCGGGTGAAGCCGGTGCCCAGGTCCAGCTCCATCGCCTGCTCATCGCCCGCCCAGGCGCGCAACTTGTCGAACCAGGGCTCGAAGTAGCGTGCCTGGAGTTTGCGGCCATCGGCCTGCTTGGCGGCCACGGCATCGCGGCAGATCTGCTGCAGCTCATCCGCCCAGACGCCCCAGGGTGCCTTGAGCTGGCCCAACTGCTCGGTGCGTTGGCGCAAAGTGGCTTCGATCAGGGCCTGAGGTTCGGCATCGTCTTGCGCGTCACGTACCCGTCCAAACAAAGGGCGAATACGCGGCAGCAACGCATCGGGGCTACCCCAGTTGCCACGCACCCAAGCCAGTGCCTCGCCACGCATGCCATAGCAAAAGCGTCGCCAGTAATCGCGCATTACCTGGCCAAGCAGTTCGCTGTGGTCGGTTTCCAGGCTCTGGGTGAACAGGCTGCCGCTGTCGAAGGCGTGCTCGCGCAGCATCCGCTGGCACCAGCCGTGGATGGTCGACACCGCAGCCTCGTCCATCCACTGCACGGCAATCTCCAGGCGATTGGCACAGCGCGGCCAATGCTCCTGTGGATAATCGTCGCGCAGCTGGTGCAGCAGTGGGTCGGCATCGTCCAGTTCATCACGGAAGAACCGCGCAGCCTCGGCCAGGCGTGTGCGGATACGTTCGCGCAGCTCCTTGGTGGCCGCGTCGGTGAAGGTCACCACGAGGATCTGCGGAGGCAGCAGTTCGCGGGCAAAACCCTGCTCGCCGCCGTGCCCCAGGATCAGCCGCAGGTACAACGCCGAGATGGTGAAGGTCTTGCCGGTACCGGCGCTGGCTTCGATCAGCTGGCTGCCATGCAGCGGGAAACGCAACGCCAGGGGGCGGGCTTGGCTCATTGGGCACTCTCCGGATTACCCAGGGTCTGCCAGGGTGCTGCGAACAGGGGGCGGTACAGCGCTTCGCACCAACCCTCGAAGGTTTCGTCCAGGGCGAGGGCGGCGAAGTCCCGATATTGACGGGCCAGGGCCAGGCTCTCGCTGCGCTCGCCGTAGCTGATCTGCCCGTCGCCTTCATAGGCGCGGGCGGCGGCGGCCAGGGCCTTGTCCGGATCTTCCTGGGCCAGCCAGGCGAACGCGGTCTTGGCCGCCACCGGCAGCGGGGCGTTCATGCCGGCCTGGCGGGCCAAAAGCAGCTCGCCCAGGCGCTCGGCAGCCTCACCCTGTGGTAATGGGGCGAGCAGCAAGGTCAGGTCGCTGGCCACCAGGGCGCTGTGCAAGGGGTAGCCCGAAGCGCACGCAGCCAGGTGCATGACCCAGGCCGGGATCAGTCGATGCCATTTCAGGCTGTTGCGCCCGGCACCGAGGGTATTGGGTACTGTCGCGATGCTCAGCAGGCTCTGGTCGTCGGCCTGGTACACGCGCCCCAGCCAACCTTCCAGGCGATGCGCGCCTTGTTCGAAGTGAATCGGCAAAGCGCCCTCTACCGACATCGGCCAGCGTTGCAGCAACTGGCGGTGGCGTTGCAGCAAATCCGGCAGGGGCTGGATCAACTCGGCCTGCAACGCTTCGCCGAAACCGGCCAGGGGCAACATGCCACAGGCCTGCAAGCGCCGGGCCTGGGCTTGCAGCGCGCGCTCGGCGTTGTCCGGATCGGCCAGCGCCGCTCCCAGCAGGCTTTCGCTCAAGCCATAGCGTTGCAGGGCATCGAGGACGAAGGGTTCTTCATCCGGGGTGGGTGCTTCCAGCGCCTCGAAGAAGACCTTGAGGCGCTGGCTGAAGAAGTGCCGTACCGGGTGGCGCAGGAAGTCCTGCAACTGCACCAGGTTCAATGGTTCTTCGCTGCTGTACGCCGGCAGCGCAGGGGGCTGCTCGCCGTTCTGCGCATCCTGCTGGTGGAGTACCCGCCACTCATGGGCGAAGCTGAACAGCGGGCTGCCTTTCTGGAAGTAGCGCAGGCTGAACGGCTGCAGCGGGTGCTCCTGGGTCAGGGCATGCAACAACTGTTGGCCAGGGTCTTCGCGTTGCCCCAACCGGGCGCCTGCCAGCTGCCAGCCCGCAGCCAGGTGATCGCGCAGTTGCCCCACCAGCACCGAGGCGGGGCGCTCGCTGTTGTCGCGGATACTGCGCCCGACCCAGCTCACGTAGAGCTGGTCACGGGCCGACAGCAGCGCCTCGAGCAGCAGGTAGCGGTCGTCCTCCCGGCGTGAGCGGTCGCCTGGGCGGTAGTCGCTGGCCATGAGGTCGAAATCGAGTGGCGGCTGGGCACGCGGATAGTCACCATCGTTCATGCCCAGCAAGCAAACCACGCGGAACGGGATGGCGCGCATGGGCATCAGGGTGCAGAAATTCACCGAGCCGGCGAGGAAACGCTGGGATAGCTTGCCCTGGTCCAGACCCGACAACCAGGCTTCGCGGACCACGGTCAGCGGCAACAGATCCTGCAGGCCGACCGCGTCACAGGTTTCCAGCCAGGTGTCGCGCAGGTCCTGTAGCTGCACCAGCAGCAACTCGTCGTGTTCGTCCTCGGCCAGGAAGAAGATCTGCAGCAAGGCATGCAGCCGCTCGCCCCACTGTGTCGCCGTGGCCGGTTGCGAAAGCGCCTGACAGGCGATGTCCAGGGCATCGAGCAAGGCCACCAGTGGGCCAATCAGAGCCGCATCGAGCCCGCCGATCTCATCGTACGGCTCGATACCGTCGCAGCCCTCACCTACGCCCACGGCATAGCCCAGCAACATGCGCCGCAAACCGAACCGCCAGCTGTTCTGCTCCAGCCCTTCGGGCAAACCCAGGCTGGCGCGTTGCTCGGCACTCAGGCCCCAGCGGATACCGGAGCCCTCGATCCAGCGATGCAGGGTAGGCAGGTCGCTCTCCTGGATGGCGAAGCGGGCCCGCACCGCAGGAACATCGAGCAGGTCGAGCACTTCGCTGACCGCGAAACGGCTGTCGGGCAGTTTCAGCAAGTGTTCCAGGGCGATCAGCAGCGGGTCGCGGCCGCGTTGGCCCTGGTCGGTCAGGGTGAACGGGATGTAGCGAGGATCATGGCGTTCGAGTTGGCCGAACACCGCGCGAATGTGCGGGGCATAGGTGTCGATCGCCGGCAGCATGACGATGATGTCCCGGGGCCGCAGCGTGGGGTCGGCACTGAAGCGTGCCAGCAACTGGTCATGCAGGATCTCGACTTCGCGCTGTGGGCTGTGGGCTACATGAAAGCGCACGGAGCGGTCCTTGGTCGGATCGACCGCAGGCCACTGCTCGCGGGTTTCCGCCAGTGGGCGCAGTTCGAGGATGTCATCCTGGAGCTGGTTGAGCAGTGTCTGTGGATCACCTTCACTGAACAGGTCGATACGGCCGTCACTGAAGACGGTCTGGTAGCTGCCCGGGTCGTCGTAGCTGTCGAGCAGGTTGATGTAATCACGGCCCTGTTTGCCCCAGGCGGCGAGCAGCGGGTGGGCGTGCTGGTGCAGGAGCTCGTCGTCCAACTGCATGGGCATACCTTGCTTGCGTTGCTGGCGCTTGTACTGGTGACGCAGCAGATCCTTGTCGGCAACAATATCGCCCCAGTGGTGACGGCAAGGGTTGTGTACGCACAAAAGCACCTGACTGAAACGGGCAAGGCCCGCCAGCGCCTCGAGAATCTGCGCGGGCAGCGACGAGATACCGAACACGATCAGCCGAGCCGGCAGACCAGCGGGCGTCTGCTCCAGGCTGTTGATGCGTTCGATGAAACGCTGGTGCACCCCGGCACGACTCTGGGCCATGCCCTCCTCACCGACATCCTCCAGAAGGATGCGCCACAGTTCGGCCTGCCAGCGGTTACCCGCCGCCAAGGGCTTGCGCTCACCCCGTGCAGTGTTTAGCACATGGGCGCCGGATGCCCAGTCCTTGAGCCAGTCGGCACGGTAGACCTGGTACTGGTCGAACAGGTCGGCCAGCCGCTCAGCCAGCTGGTAGCGCTTGCGCAGGTCACTGTCATCGGTGAGGAATCGGCGCAGGGGTTCGAAGTGCGGTCGCTCGATCACTTCCGGAAGCAGCCGCATCAGGCGCCAGGTCAGGGGCGCCTTGTCCAGCAGCGAGACCTCGGGGATTTCGTCGCGCCCCAGTACACGGCGGTACAGCTGCCACATGAAGCTGCCGGGCAACTGTACATCGATGGCCGCGGCGATGCCGCAGCCGCCCTGGTCGTCGTCCAGTGAGTCTTCGGCCAAGGCCAGCTTCAACCACTGGGCGATGCCGTTGCTCTGCACCAGGGCGATTTCGTTTTCCAGGGGCGCCAGGGGGTAACGACGCATGACGCTCACCACCAGGTTGCGCAAGTCATCCAGGCGGTTGCCCTGGACGATCATGAAGCCTGGGTGAAGTGAGGTGGTCATGGCCATTGGGGCTCTCTGATAGGGCGGTGGTACTGGTGGGAAACCATATCACGGGGGGCGCTGTGGTGGCTGGCACCGGCGGTGTCGGTGTTCGCCGGCAAGGCCGGCTCCTACAGAGGGCGCGTGTTTCTTAGGCACAAAGACAAAACCCCTACCTGCATGCGCAGATAGGGGTTTTGCGAAATGAATCTTGACGATGACCTACTCTCACATGGGGAAACCCCACACTACCATCGGCGATGCATCGTTTCACTGCTGAGTTCGGGATGGGATCAGGTGGTTCCAATGCTCTATGGTCGTCAAGAAATTCTGTTGCCAGAAGATCCAGATGGATACTCCAGCGAATTCGGATATGTGATTTGTGATGTTGCGAACTTTCGGTTCTTTCGTCTTCACCACCACAATCTGCGTTCATGTGCAGATTGCTTGGGTGTTATATGGTCAAGCCTCACGGGCAATTAGTATTGGTTAGCTCAACGCCTCACAGCGCTTACACACCCAACCTATCAACGTCGTAGTCTTCGACGGCCCTTCAGGGAGCTCAAGGCTCCAGTGAGATCTCATCTTGAGGCAAGTTTCCCGCTTAGATGCTTTCAGCGGTTATCTCTTCCGAACATAGCTACCCGGCAATGCCACTGGCGTGACAACCGGAACACCAGAGGTTCGTCCACTCCGGTCCTCTCGTACTAGGAGCAGCCCCTCTCAAATCTCAAACGTCCACGGCAGATAGGGACCGAACTGTCTCACGACGTTCTAAACCCAGCTCGCGTACCACTTTAAATGGCGAACAGCCATACCCTTGGGACCGGCTTCAGCCCCAGGATGTGATGAGCCGACATCGAGGGTGCCAAACACCGCCGTCGATATGAACTCTTGGGCGGTATCAGCCTGTTATCCCCGGAGTACCTTTTATCCGTTGAGCGATGGCCCTTCCATACAGAACCACCGGATCACTAAGACCTACTTTCGTACCTGCTCGACGTGTTTGTCTCGCAGTCAAGCGCGCTTTTGCCTTTATACTCTACGACCGATTTCCGACCGGTCTGAGCGCACCTTCGTACTCCTCCGTTACTCTTTGGGAGGAGACCGCCCCAGTCAAACTACCCACCATACACTGTCCTCGATCCGGATAACGGACCTGAGTTAGAACCTCAAGGTTGCCAGGGTGGTATTTCAAGGATGGCTCCATGAGAACTGGCGTCCCCACTTCAAAGCCTCCCACCTATCCTACACAAGCAAGCTCAAAGTCCAGTGCAAAGCTATAGTAAAGGTTCACGGGGTCTTTCCGTCTAGCCGCGGATACACTGCATCTTCACAGCGATTTCAATTTCACTGAGTCTCGGGTGGAGACAGCGCCGCCATCGTTACGCCATTCGTGCAGGTCGGAACTTACCCGACAAGGAATTTCGCTACCTTAGGACCGTTATAGTTACGGCCGCCGTTTACCGGGGCTTCGATCAAGAGCTTCGCTTGCGCTAACCCCATCAATTAACCTTCCGGCACCGGGCAGGCGTCACACCCTATACGTCCACTTTCGTGTTTGCAGAGTGCTGTGTTTTTAATAAACAGTCGCAGCGGCCTGGTATCTTCGACCGGCGTGGGCTTACGCAGCAAGTGCTTCACCCTCACCGGCGCACCTTCTCCCGAAGTTACGGTGCCATTTTGCCTAGTTCCTTCACCCGAGTTCTCTCAAGCGCCTTGGTATTCTCTACCTAACCACCTGTGTCGGTTTGGGGTACGGTTCCCAGTTATCTGAAGCTTAGGAGCTTTTCTTGGAAGCATGGCATCAACCACTTCGCGCTCTAAAGAGCACTCGTCATCAGCTCTCGGCCTTGAGATCCCGGATTTGCCTAAGATCTCAGCCTACCACCTTAAACTTGGACAACCAACGCCAAGCTGGCCTAGCCTTCTCCGTCCCTCCATCGCAATAACTGGAAGTACAGGAATATTAACCTGTTTTCCATCGACTACGCTTTTCAGCCTCGCCTTAGGGACCGACTAACCCTGCGTCGATTAACGTTGCGCAGGAAACCTTGGTCTTTCGGCGTGCGAGTTTTTCACTCGCATTGTCGTTACTCATGTCAGCATTCGCACTTCTGATACCTCCAGCAAGCTTCTCAACTCACCTTCACAGGCTTACAGAACGCTCCTCTACCGCATCACCAAAGGTGATACCCGTAGCTTCGGTGCATGGTTTGAGCCCCGTTACATCTTCCGCGCAGGCCGACTCGACTAGTGAGCTATTACGCTTTCTTTAAAGGGTGGCTGCTTCTAAGCCAACCTCCTAGCTGTCTAAGCCTTCCCACATCGTTTCCCACTTAACCATGACTTTGGGACCTTAGCTGACGGTCTGGGTTGTTTCCCTTTTCACGACGGACGTTAGCACCCGCCGTGTGTCTCCCATGCTCGGCACTTGTAGGTATTCGGAGTTTGCATCGGTTTGGTAAGTCGGGATGACCCCCTAGCCGAAACAGTGCTCTACCCCCTACAGTGATACATGAGGCGCTACCTAAATAGCTTTCGAGGAGAACCAGCTATCTCCGAGCTTGATTAGCCTTTCACTCCGATCCACAGGTCATCCGCTAACTTTTCAACGGTAGTCGGTTCGGTCCTCCAGTCAGTGTTACCTAACCTTCAACCTGCCCATGGATAGATCGCCCGGTTTCGGGTCTATACCCAGCGACTAAAGCGCCCTATTAAGACTCGCTTTCGCTACGCCTCCCCTATTCGGTTAAGCTCGCCACTGAATATAAGTCGCTGACCCATTATACAAAAGGTACGCAGTCACCTAACAAAGTAGGCTCCCACTGCTTGTACGCATACGGTTTCAGGTTCTATTTCACTCCCCTCTCCGGGGTTCTTTTCGCCTTTCCCTCACGGTACTGGTTCACTATCGGTCAGTCAGTAGTATTTAGCCTTGGAGGATGGTCCCCCCATGTTCAGACAAAGTTTCTCGTGCTCCGTCCTACTCGATTTCACTGGCAAGAGATTTTCGTGTACGGGGCTATCACCCACTATGGCCGCACTTTCCAGAGCGTTCCACTAATCTCAAACCAGCTTAAGGGCTGGTCCCCGTTCGCTCGCCACTACTAAGGGAATCTCGGTTGATTTCTTTTCCTCAGGGTACTTAGATGTTTCAGTTCCCCTGGTTCGCCTCTTGCACCTATGTATTCAGTACAAGATAACCAGCTTATGCTGGCTGGGTTCCCCCATTCAGAGATCTCTGGATCACAGTCTGTTTGCCGACTCCCCAAAGCTTATCGCAGGCTACCACGTCTTTCATCGCCTCTGACTGCCAAGGCATCCACCGTATGCGCTTCTTCACTTGACCATATAACCCCAAGCAATCTGGTTATACTGTGAAGACGACATTCGCCGAAAATTCGCATTTCGCTCAATCAAGAGCAGAACTCACAAATTTTACCTTAGCCTGATAAACCACCAGTGAAAGTGGCCATCAGTCTATTTCTATCACATATCCGAATTTTTAAAGAACGATCTGACAAAAGTCAGAAATCAACATTCACTACCGAATGCTCATTTCTAAGTTCTGATCAAGTGACACAACTGCGAAAGTGGTGGAGCCAAGCGGGATCGAACCGCTGACCTCCTGCGTGCAAGGCAGGCGCTCTCCCAGCTGAGCTATGGCCCCGCATATTGGTAGGTCTGGGCAGATTTGAACTGCCGACCTCACCCTTATCAGGGGTGCGCTCTAACCAACTGAGCTACAGACCTATATAGGGTCTTGATCGTCTTTACATCTGAATCAAGCAATTCGTGTGGGAGCTCATCAGTAGGCTGATGTCGTCGATTAAGGAGGTGATCCAGCCGCAGGTTCCCCTACGGCTACCTTGTTACGACTTCACCCCAGTCATGAATCACACCGTGGTAACCGTCCCCCCGAAGGTTAGACTAGCTACTTCTGGTGCAACCCACTCCCATGGTGTGACGGGCGGTGTGTACAAGGCCCGGGAACGTATTCACCGCAACATTCTGATTTGCGATTACTAGCGATTCCGACTTCACGCAGTCGAGTTGCAGACTGCGATCCGGACTACGATCGGTTTTGTGAGATTAGCTCCACCTCGCGGCTTGGCAACCCTCTGTACCGACCATTGTAGCACGTGTGTAGCCCAGGCCGTAAGGGCCATGATGACTTGACGTCATCCCCACCTTCCTCCGGTTTGTCACCGGCAGTCTCCTTAGAGTGCCCACCATAACGTGCTGGTAACTAAGGACAAGGGTTGCGCTCGTTACGGGACTTAACCCAACATCTCACGACACGAGCTGACGACAGCCATGCAGCACCTGTGTCAGAGTTCCCGAAGGCACCAATCCATCTCTGGAAAGTTCTCTGCATGTCAAGGCCTGGTAAGGTTCTTCGCGTTGCTTCGAATTAAACCACATGCTCCACCGCTTGTGCGGGCCCCCGTCAATTCATTTGAGTTTTAACCTTGCGGCCGTACTCCCCAGGCGGTCAACTTAATGCGTTAGCTGCGCCACTAAAATCTCAAGGATTCCAACGGCTAGTTGACATCGTTTACGGCGTGGACTACCAGGGTATCTAATCCTGTTTGCTCCCCACGCTTTCGCACCTCAGTGTCAGTATCAGTCCAGGTGGTCGCCTTCGCCACTGGTGTTCCTTCCTATATCTACGCATTTCACCGCTACACAGGAAATTCCACCACCCTCTACCATACTCTAGCTCGCCAGTTTTGGATGCAGTTCCCAGGTTGAGCCCGGGGCTTTCACATCCAACTTAACGAACCACCTACGCGCGCTTTACGCCCAGTAATTCCGATTAACGCTTGCACCCTCTGTATTACCGCGGCTGCTGGCACAGAGTTAGCCGGTGCTTATTCTGTCGGTAACGTCAAAACAGCAAGGTATTAACTTACTGCCCTTCCTCCCAACTTAAAGTGCTTTACAATCCGAAGACCTTCTTCACACACGCGGCATGGCTGGATCAGGCTTTCGCCCATTGTCCAATATTCCCCACTGCTGCCTCCCGTAGGAGTCTGGACCGTGTCTCAGTTCCAGTGTGACTGATCATCCTCTCAGACCAGTTACGGATCGTCGCCTTGGTGAGCCATTACCCCACCAACTAGCTAATCCGACCTAGGCTCATCTGATAGCGCAAGGCCCGAAGGTCCCCTGCTTTCTCCCGTAGGACGTATGCGGTATTAGCGTTCCTTTCGAAACGTTGTCCCCCACTACCAGGCAGATTCCTAGGCATTACTCACCCGTCCGCCGCTGAATCAAGGAGCAAGCTCCCGTCATCCGCTCGACTTGCATGTGTTAGGCCTGCCGCCAGCGTTCAATCTGAGCCATGATCAAACTCTTCAGTTCAATACTGCTTGGGTTTTTAAGAAACCCTAAACTTGGCTCAGCAATCTCAAATGACTATGTGATTTCTCGCATGGCCACTTGTGATGCTGATAATCTTGGTGACTATCAGTCCGTACTCACAAGCACCCACACGAATTGCTTGATTCAATTTGTTAAAGAGCGATTGGTTAAGAGCGCTTCGTCTCAACCGAGGCGCGCATTCTACGCTAACCTCATTTCGTGTCAAGCGTTATTTTCGAAGTTTTTCGTTCAACCTCAACCGCTTAACTCGCTGCGATCTCTCGTAGCGGGAGGCGAATCATACAGCGTTACAACTTGCTGTCAACCACCTTTTTCACCGCTTTCGATGTGAAACCGAAGCCCTTCCAGCACCTTCGAACTCGCTTAACTCGTTGATTCTCAAGGAGTTTCGCGTTCCGTTGTCGCTGGAAGTGGGGCGCATTATAAGGGGATCTGAAACCCCGTCAACCCTTAATTTCAATATTTTCAAATAATTAGCGAAATGATCGCATCACGGCTGCCGGGCGTGCGCTCAGCACCTGCACCGCCCTTGGGATCGAGCGCTGGAGAAACCAAGGCAGGCACCTCTCAAGGCCAACACAATCTAAAGACAGACACCCACCAGCCACAACACTATCTATATAAGAGGCCCCAAAAACAAAGCGGGGAGACCTACCGGCCTCCCCGCTTTCCTCTAACCCTTAAAGGCTAGGAAACGCAAACTGCGAAGCCTCATGGCTGGCACGCTGCGGCCAGCGCTGGGTAATCGCCTTGCGCCGGGTATAGAAGCGCACCCCATCCGGACCATAGGCATGCAGGTCGCCAAACAGCGAACGCTTCCAACCACCAAAGCTGTGATAGGCCACCGGCACCGGCAGCGGCACGTTCACCCCCACCATGCCCACTTCGATCTCGTCGCAGAACAACCGAGCCGCCTCACCGTCACGGGTGAAGATGCAGGTACCGTTGCCGTATTCATGCTCGTTGATCAACTGCATCGCCTGCTCCAGGCTGTTCACACGAACAACGCACAGCACCGGCCCGAAGATCTCTTCCTTATAGATGCGCATCTCAGGCGTAACGTTGTCGAACAGCGTGCCGCCGACAAAGTAGCCATCCTCGTTACCTGCCACGCGATAACCACGACCATCGACCACCAGCTTGGCGCCAGCCGCAACGCCGTCGTCGATATAGCCAACCACCTTGTCACGGGCAGCGGCAGTCACCAGCGGCCCCATGTCCAGCCCGCAGGAAGTGCCAGCACCAATCTTCAGCGCATTGATCTGCGGCTCCAGCTTGGCAATCAACGCATCGGCCACCTGGTCGCCCACACACACAGCCACCGAAATTGCCATGCAGCGCTCACCGCAGGAACCGTAGGCCGCCCCCATCAATGCACTGACCGCGTTATCCAGATCGGCATCCGGCATCAGTACCGCATGGTTCTTCGCACCACCCAGCGCCTGGACGCGCTTACCGCGCTTGGTACCCTCGGCATAGATGTACTCGGCAATCGGGGTCGAGCCGACAAAGCTCAGTGCTTTGACCTCTGGCGCCTCGATCAGCGCGTCGACGGCCTCCTTGTCGCCATGCACGACATTGAGGATGCCCTTCGGCAGACCCGCCTCCAGCAGCAACTGGGCAATGAACAGCGTGGAACTCGGATCGCGCTCGGAAGGCTTGAGAATGAAGGCGTTGCCACAAGCGATGGCCAGCGGATACATCCACAGCGGCACCATGGCCGGGAAGTTGAACGGGGTGATACCGGCAACCACGCCCAGTGGCTGGAAGTCCGACCAGGCATCGATGTTCGGGCCGACGTTACGGCTGTACTCGCCTTTCAGCACTTCAGGGGCAGCGCAGGCAAACTCGACGTTCTCGATGCCACGCTTGAGCTCACCCGCGGCGTCTTCCAGGGTCTTGCCGTGCTCCTCGCTGATCATCTGCGAGATCTTCGCTTCGTTCTGCTCAAGCAGTTGCTTGAAGCGGAACATCACCTGGGCGCGCTTGGCCGGTGGCGTGTTGCGCCAGGCCGGGAAGGCGGCCTTGGCCGAATCGATGGCCTGCTGGACCGTGGCGCGGCTGGCCAGTTCGACCTTGCGCACGGCCTGGCCGGTGGATGGGTTGAAGACGTCGGCGGTGCGTTCGCCCTTGGTGACCAGCTCGCCGTGGATCAGGTGCTGAACAATGCTCATGCAGAACTCCAGATAAAGAAGGTGGAAGCAGGCGCGCGATGCTCACGCGCCTGACATCGAATTCGGAAAGATCAGTCGACCTTGTTCAGGGCTTCGCCCACCGCGTCGAACAGGCGATCCAGTTCCTGCGGCTGGGTATTGAAGGTTGGCCCGAACTGCAGGGTGTCGCCGCCGAAGCGCACATAGAAGCCGGCTTGCCACAGCTTCATCGCCGCCTCGTACGGGCGGACAATAGCGTCACCGTCGCGCGCGGCGATCTGGATGGCGCCGGCCAGGCCGTAGTTGCGGATGTCGACGACGTTCTTGGTGCCTTTTACCCCGTGCAGCAACTTCTCGAAGTGCGGCGCCAGCTCGGCGGCGGACTGCACCAGGTTCTCCTTCTGCAGCAGGTCCAGGGCGGCAATGCCCGCGGCGCAGGCCACCGGGTGCGCCGAGTAGGTGTAACCGTGGGGGAATTCCACCGCGTACTCTGGCGTCGGCTGGTTCATGAAGGTCTGGTAGATCTCACCCGTGGCAACCACCGCACCCATGGGGATAGCACCGTTGGTGACCTGCTTGGCGATGCACATCAGGTCCGGGGTGACGCCGAAGGCTTCGGCACCGGTCATGGCGCCCATGCGGCCGAAGCCGGTGATGACTTCGTCGAAGATCAGCAGGATGTTGTGCTGGGTGCAGATCTCGCGCAGGCGCTTCAGATAACCCTTCGGCGGCGGCAGCACGCCAGCGGAGCCGGCCAGCGGCTCGACGATCACTGCAGCGATGTTCGAGGCGTCATGCAGCTCGATCAGCTTGAGCATTTCGTCGGCCAGGGCAATACCGCCTTCCTCCGGCATGCCTTTGCTGAATACGTTGGCGGGCAGCACGGTGTGCGGCAGGTGGTCGACATCCAGCAACTGACCGAACAGTTTGCGGTTGCCGTTGACGCCGCCCAGGCTTGTGCCAGCGATGTTCACGCCGTGATAGCCACGGGCGCGGCCAATGATCTTGGTCTTGGTCGCCTGGCCTTTCAGGCGCCAGTAGGCGCGGACCATCTTCAGCGCGGTGTCGGCGCATTCGGAACCGGAGTTGGTGAAGAACACGTGGTTCAGGTCACCCGGCGCCAGGTTGGCGATCTTCTCGGCCAGCTGGAACGACAGCGGGTGACCGAACTGAAAGGCCGGGGAGTAGTCGAGGGTGGCGACCTGGCGGGCCACCGCCTCGCTGATTTCCTTGCGGGTATGCCCGGCACCGCAGGTCCACAGCCCCGACAAGGCGTCGAAGATCTTGCGGCCTTTGTCATCGACCAGGTAATTGCCTTCGGCCGCCACGATCAGGCGCGGGTCGCGCTGGAAGTTGCGGTTGGCGGTGTAAGGCATCCAGTGGGCATCCAGCTTGAGCTGGCTGGCCAGGCCGGCCTGGGCGTTTTCGGGCATGTTCATCGGCGGTTCCTCGGAAGTCGATTAGGCAACGATGGGGTGTTGTTGCAGCTAAGTTGTCACGGCGATAAAGTTCGAAAAACCCAGCATTTCTAATCTTCAGTCAGCGGATAACTAAACTAATGAGCCGACGCCCCGATCCTCTCGCCCAGGTCAGCGATTTCGATATCCGCCTGTTGAAGATCTACCGCAGCGTCGTCGAATGCGGCGGCTTCTCGGCGGCGGAGAACGTGCTGGGCATCGGCCGCTCTGCAATCAGCCAGCAGATGAACGACCTCGAGCAACGCCTGGGCCTGCGCCTGTGCCAGCGCGGTCGCGCCGGTTTCTCGCTGACCGAGGAAGGCCGTGAGGTCTACCATTCGGCACTGCAACTGCTCAGCGCCCTGGAAACGTTCCGCACCGAGGTCAATGGCCTGCACCAGCATCTTCGTGGCGAGCTCAACATCGGCCTGACCGACAACCTGGTCACCCTGCCGCACATGCGCATCACCCACGCCTTGGCCGAACTGAAGGACCGTGGCCCCGACGTACACATCCAGATCCGCATGATCGCACCCAGCCAGGTTGAGCAAGGGGTGCTCGACGGCAGCCTGCATGTGGGGGTGGTACCGCAGACCAGCCCACTGTCCGGACTCGAGTACCAGCCACTTTACAGCGAGCGCTCGCTGCTCTACTGCGCGGTCGGTCATCCGCTGTTCTATGCCGACGACCAGCAAATCGATGACGCGCGCCTCAACAGCCAGGACGCCATTGCCCCGACCTTCCGCCTGCCTGCCGACATCCAGGCGCACTACCAGGCGCTGCACTGCACCGCCAGCGCCTCGGACCGCGAAGGTATGGCCTTCCTCATCCTCACCGGGCGCTACATCGGCTACCTGCCTGACCACTACGCCATGTTCTGGGTGCAGCAAGGCCGCCTGCGCGCACTGAAGCCCACGCAACGCTTCTACGACCTGAGCCTGAGCTGGGTGACCCGCAAGGGGCGCAGGCCGAACCTGGTGCTGGAAAGCTTCCTCGAGAGCCTGTCTGCGACACGCTGATACCTATGCCTGACGCTAATGCTTGTCACTTCGGCGCAGGCAGGTAATCTGTCCAACATTCGTTGTCACCGACCCGTCCGGAATCGTCCATGACCCTAGAAGTCCCTGCGCATCGCTCCCCCGCCTCGGGCAAGCCCGCCGGCCGCATCCGCCAGAAGAACGAGCAGGCCATCATCCAAGCCGCCGAAGACGAATTCGCCCGCCACGGCTACAAGGGCACGAGCATGAACACCATCGCGCTCAAGGCCGGGCTGCCCAAGGCCAACCTGCATTACTACTTCACCAACAAGCTGGGCCTGTACATCGCGGTGCTGAGCAATATCATCGAGCTGTGGGACAGCACCTTCAACGCCCTGAGCGTCGAGGACGACCCGGCCGAGGCGCTGAGCCAGTACATTCGCACCAAGATGGAATTCTCCCGACGCAATCCGCAGGCGTCGCGAATCTTCGCCATGGAAGTGATCAGCGGCGGCGAGTGCCTGAGCGAATACTTCAGCGCCGACTACCGCGAATGGTTCCGTGGTCGCGCCGGGGTGTTCCAGGCCTGGATCGACGCCGGCAAGATGGACCCGGTGGACCCTGTGCACCTGATCTTCCTGCTCTGGGGCAGCACCCAGCACTATGCCGACTTCGCCACCCAGATCTGCCAGGTTACTGGCCGCACCCGCCTGACCAAGCAAGACATGGAAGACGCCAGCAACAACCTTATCCACATCATTCTCAAAGGCTGCGGCATCACCACGCCCGCCTGACCCGGACCTATGCCTTCTACCCTGCTCGACCTCTGCGAGTTCCGCGAGGACATCCGCAAGAGCCGCTTCATCACCCTCGCCGGCCCGATCAGCAGCGCCGCCGAGGCGATGGCCTTCATCGAACGCCACAGCGACCTGGCGGCCACCCACAACTGCTGGGCCTGGAAGCTGGGCGGCCAGTACCGCAGCAGCGACGATGGCGAACCTGGCGGCACCGCCGGGCGGCCGATCCTCGCCGCCATCGAGGCCCAGGACTGCGACCAGGTGGTGGTGCTGGTGATCCGCTGGTACGGCGGTATCCAGCTGGGCACCGGCGGCCTGGCCCGCGCCTATGGCGGCGGCGCCAACAAGTGCCTGCAGCAGGCGCCCAAACGGCTGCTGGTACAGCGCAGTGAATTCAATTGCAGTTGCACCTTCAGCGAACTGGCGCTGGTGAAGCTGCGCCTGGCGGAAGTGGACGGCCTGGTGCTGGACGAACAGTTCACTGCCAACGGCGTGGACCTGCGCATCGCCTTGGGCGACAGCCACTTGGAAACCCTGCAGCAACAGTACGCGGACATCAGCCGCGGGCGCATCCTGCTGGAACGGCAATGAACGTTGCCCACATCTACTGTGGGCCTGCCTGTGGATAAGCTTTGGGCATTCTGATGTAGGCCTTGTGCTTCAAGGCCTCCAGAAGGTTGAGCATATTTTGATCACAATTGCGTGACATTGATCCAAGTGACTGAAAGCCGGTGAGTTATCCCCAACCCAGGCGGCCTGGACACTCAAAAACAGGCGTTTCCACGCGACTTGGCTTGCACACAATAACTGTGGAGCAGCTTGTGGATAACCCGTTGACCACCCCGGCAAAGGCCGGTGGCATCGGCCTCCCAGCCAGCCGCTCATTTTTTGATCAGCAGGGGTGCGCCTGGGCTATGCTCGTCACCCTGGCTCGCCGCAACCCTGTGAACAGCATGGCCTGTGCATAAGGCTCATCATTGAAAGGAGCATCGAAATGACCCTGAACAAGACCGCCCTGATCATCGGCGCCTCCCGAGGCCTTGGCCTTGGCCTGGTGCAACGCCTGCACGAGGATGGCTGGAACATCATCGCCACCGTGCGCGACCCACAGAAACCGGGTGCCCTGGGCGACATCCCTGGGGTGCGCATCGAGCGCCTGGAGATGAATGACACCGCTCAACTCGACGGCCTCAAACAGCGCCTGCACGGTGAAGTGTTCGACCTGGTGTTCGTCAACGCCGGGGTGATGGGCCCGCTGCCGCAAGACCTGGAGCGCGTCCAGGTGCAGGAAATCGGCGACCTGTTCATGACCAACGCCGTGGCGCCGATCCGTGTCGCACGCCGCCTGGCCGGCCAGATTCGCGAAGGCAGCGGCGTGCTGGCGTTCATGAGCTCGATCCTGGGTAGCGTGACCATCCCCGACGGTGGCGAGATCTGCTTGTACAAGGCCAGCAAGGCCGCGCTCAACTCGATGATCAACAGCTTCGTGGTCGAGCTGCAACGCCCCGACCTGTGCGTGCTCGCCATGCACCCAGGCTGGGTGAAGACCGACATGGGCGGCGAGAACGCCGAGATCGACGTGGCCACCAGCACCCGTGGCATGCTCGAGCAGGTCAAGGCGCACAGCGGCAATGGCGGGCTGCGCTTTATCAACTACAAGGGCGAAGCGCTCACCTGGTGAATTGAAAGCCGCGTGGCGAGGCAGTAGACTCGAAACCTCGCCCCCGCGGCGGACCTGGATCAGCAGACAGGGCAACACTGAGCTGGCTAACCTGAACCCACTTTCAGAGGAGCCGGCAACATGCCTGCGACCCGCATCTGGTTGAAATCCCCGCTCGCCATCTTCACCGCCAACAATCAGGACGCCCGTGGCGGCCTGGTGATCGAAGATGGCCGCATCACTGAACTGCTCGCCGCCGGGCAAGCGCCCAGCGCGCCCTGTGACCAGGTCTTCGACGCCCGTGAGCACGTGGTGCTGCCCGGCCTGATCAACACCCATCACCACTTCTACCAGACCCTGACCCGCGCCTGGGCGCCCGTGGTCAACCAGCCCCTGTTCCCGTGGCTCAAGACCCTCTACCCGGTCTGGGCGCGCCTCACGCCAGCCAAGCTGGAACTGGCCAGCCAGGTTGCCCTGGCCGAGCTGCTGCTGTCGGGCTGCACCACCGCGGCCGACCACCACTACCTGTTCCCCGAAGGCCTGGACAACGCCATCGATGTGCAGGTCGAGGCGGTGCGCAAGCTGGGCATGCGCGCCATGCTCACCCGTGGCTCGATGAGCCTGGGTGAGAAGGACGGCGGCCTGCCGCCGCAGCAGACCGTGCAACAGGGCGAAGTGATCCTGGCCGACAGCCAGCGACTTATCCACAGCTACCACGAGCGCGGCGACGGCGCGCGCATCCAGATCGCCCTGGCACCGTGCTCGCCGTTTTCGGTCACGCCAGAAATCATGCGCGCCAGCGCCGAACTGGCCGAAGAGCTGGATGTGCGCCTGCACACCCACCTGGCCGAGACCCTCGACGAAGAAGACTTCTGCCTGCAACGCTTCGGCCTGCGCACCGTGGACTACCTGGACAGCGTCGGCTGGCTCGGCCCGCGCACCTGGCTGGCCCACGGCATCCACTTCAACCCTGACGAAATCGCCCGCCTGGGCGCGGCCGGCACCGGCATCTGCCATTGCCCGAGCTCGAACATGCGCCTGGCTTCGGGCATCTGCCCTACCGTGGACCTGGAAGCGGCTGGCGCACCGGTAGGCCTGGGCGTCGACGGGTCGGCATCCAACGACGCCTCGAACATGATCCTCGAGGCCCGCCAGGCGCTGTACCTGCAACGCCTGCGCTACGGCGCCGAGCTGATCACCCCGGAACGCGCCCTCGGCTGGGCCACCCGTGGATCGGCGCAACTGCTGGGCCGCGGCGACATCGGTGAACTTGCCGTGGGCAAGCAGGCGGACCTGGCGCTGTTCAAGCTCGATGAACTGCGCTTCTCCGGCAGCCACGATCCGCTCTCGGCCTTGCTGCTGTGCGCTGCCGATCGCGCCGACCGGGTGATGGTCGGTGGCCAGTGGCGCGTCATCGACGGCCAGATCGAAGGCCTGGACGTTCAAGGCCTGATCGCCGACCACCGCCAGGCCGCGGCCCAGCTGATCGCCGGCTGACCGATCAAGGGCCTGGCCGAGCGCAATGCCCGGCCAGGCCCTGTAGAATGTCGGCCAACCGTACCTGATCGAGACTGCACACATGTATGAATGGCTGAACGCCTTGCCCAAGGCGGAACTGCACATGCACCTGGAGGGCTCGCTGGAGCCCGAACTGCTGTTCGCCCTGGCCGAACGCAACAAGATCGCCCTGCCCTGGGCGGATGTGGAAACCCTGCGTGGCGCCTATGCCTTCAACAACCTGCAGGAATTCCTCGACCTCTATTACCAGGGTGCCGATGTCCTGCGCACCGAGCAGGACTTCTACGACCTGACCTGGGCCTACCTGCAACGTTGCAAGGCGCAGAACGTCATCCACACTGAGCCGTTCTTCGACCCGCAGACCCACACCGACCGGGGCATCCCTTTCGAGGTGGTACTGGGCGGCATCACCCAGGCCTTGAAGGATGGTCGTGAACAACTGGGTATCGGCAGCGGCCTGATCCTCAGCTTCCTGCGCCACCTGAGCGAGGACGAGGCGCAGAAGACCCTCGACCAGGCCCTGCCCTTCCGCGATGCCTTCGTCGCCGTCGGCCTGGACAGCTCGGAAAAAGGCCACCCGCCCAGCAAGTTCCAGCGTGTCTTCGACCGCGCCCGCAGCGAAGGCTTCCTGACCGTGGCCCACGCCGGTGAGGAAGGCCCACCCGAGTACATCTGGGAGGCGATCGACCTGCTGAAGATCCAGCGCATCGACCATGGCGTGCGCGCCATCGAGGACGAGCGCCTGATGCAGCGCATCATCGACGAGCAGATCCCGCTGACCGTCTGCCCGCTGTCCAACACCAAATTGTGCGTGTTCGAGCATATGAGCCAGCACAACATCCTCGACATGCTCGAGCGTGGCGTGAAAGTGACGGTCAACTCGGACGACCCAGCCTATTTCGGTGGCTATGTCACCGAGAACTTCCATGCCTTGTACGAACACCTCGGCATGACCCAGGACCAGGCTCGGCGCCTGGCGCAGAACAGCCTGGACGCCCGCCTGGTGCGCTAGCTCACCTGCAGCACAGGCAGACGGGCGATGCCGTTGACCTGCTGGATGCCGAGCGCGGTGATCTGCACCGCCCGGCTTCCTTCCTGTTCGCGGATCCAGCCCGACTGCAGGAACAGCGTGAGCAGCGCCTGCCCGAGGCTGCCGCCCAGGTGCGGGCCCTGGTCGCTCCATTCGCTGCAGTGGCAGACCACACAACCACGTTGATGCCCCGGTGCCAATGCATCGATGTAGAGCCCCAACGCACCCAACTGCTCCCTGCCCTGCGGGCTGACACACAGGCGCTGTTCGCTGCCCTCCAGCCAACCCGCGCTCAACAGGCGCTGGAACAGGTCGGCAGCCATCTCACCTCCCAGATGTTCACCGCACAAGCGCGCCCTGCGCATCGACAGAGGGACCTGGGTCGGCGCTACTCGGGACGCGGGCGAATGCCCGTTCACCTGCACACTGGCCAGCGCCTCCACCGCCGCGCCAACCTGCGGTGTCGCCAACCGAAAGTAACGTTTGCGCCTGCGGATCTCGAGCTTGAGCAAACCGGCCGACGACAGCAGCGACAGGTGGGCGCAAGCCGAAGCAAGGCTCAGCCCCATGGTCAGCGCCAGTTCATCCGCCGCCCGTGGTGAACCATCGATCAGCGCCCATAGCATGGCGCTGCGCTTGGGGTCGGCCATCAGGCCGGCGACCTGACTGATGGTGCGGACTGCGTTCATGACTGTGGAGCTCCCTGAATGATCTCGTCGGATAGCGACAACCGGCCTCCCCGGGGCGCTGGATTGCGGCGGCAGTATAAGCTGCTCGCCCAAACCGTTAAGTAGGCCGCTCCCGTGGTATCGCGCGGCATGCCTTGCCTGAAACTTCAGGGTGCCAGCCCGCGTATTGCGCCCGATACTCCCGGAATACCTTGGCTACCGCCTGACAGTGTGCGGCCACCGTACGTAGGCCGCCCGACAAGACCGACAAGCCGTTACACCAAATACCTGGGATAAAACAGAAAGCTTCCCACTGCCTCCCTACCATGACCGTCAGTCAGAGTCCTGGCCTCGCTCATGCCGGGCGCCCACAGTGGCGCTAAACTTCATCCGCTTTCGCTCACTGGAGGTGGATCGCGATGAAGATTGTCGTCAGTGCGTCGAACCGAAACCCGAACTGCCCCTGGCAGGTCCAGCTTGATCAACATGTGGTGAGTTTCCGCAACGAAGCCGAAGCGCGGGCGTTCGTCGCCGTGCTGGAAACCCGCCTGAAGGCGCCACACCCCCTCACGCCGGCCGACTGGACTGCCAGCGCCGGGTCAGCATTGCGACACTGACCACCAGTGCGCCGCAAAGGCTGATCACCAGGGCCATGGGCACCGCGCTGCCATCGTGCAGCAACCCGACCAGCGCCGCCGCACCGGCGGCGACACTGAACTGCAGGCAGCCCATCAGTGCCGAGGCGCTGCCAGCGCGCGCGCCCTGCCCGCTCATGGCGCACGCCGAGGCATTGGGGGCAATGCAACCCAGGCTGGCAATGCAGATGAACAGTGGCAGCAACAGCGGCCACAAAGCATTCGGGTGCCACGCCGCTACCCCCAGCAGCGCCATGGCGGCTGCCAGGTACAGCCACACCGCGCGCGCCAGCAGGAACGCCGGGCCACGTTTGGACAACAGGCGTGCGTTGACCTGGGCCATGAGAATGAACCCCGCGGCATTGGTGCCGAACAGCCAGCCATAGTGCTCGGCCGGCACACCGTAGAGCTTGATGAAGACGAAAGGCGAACCGGCGATGTAGGCAAACATCCCGGCAATCGCGATGCCCCCGGTCAAGGCATGGCCGATGAACACGCGATCACCCAGCAGCCGCAGGTACTGGCGCAAGGCGCCGGACAGTGGCTGGCGCGGTACCGAGGCCGGCAGGCTTTCCGGCAAGCCGAGCGCCACGGCCAGCAGGCACACGGCGCTGAACAGGCTAAGGGCGAGGAAGATCGATTGCCAGCCGGCCAGGTTCACCAGCACGCCGCCGAGCATCGGCGCAAGAATCGGTGCCAGGCCCATGACCAGCATCAACTGCGAGAACACCTTGGCCGAAGCCACTGCGTCGCATTTGTCGCTGACGATCGCCCGCGATAACACCATGCCGGCGCAGCCACCCAGCGCCTGGACGAAGCGCGCCAGGATCAGGCTGTCGAGGTTGGGGGCATAGGCGCACACCAGCGAGGCCAGGGTGAACAGGCCGACGCCGAACAGCAGCGGGATACGGCGGCCAAAACGGTCGGCGATCGGGCCGTAGGCCAGTTGGCCGAGGGACAGGCCGAGGAAATAGGCGGCCAACGTGGTCTGCACATGCTTCTCGTCGGTGGCGAAGGCATGGGCCATGGCGGGGAAAGCAGGCAGGTAGAAGTCGATCGCCAAGGGCCCGAACGCACTGAGGGCGCCCAGGATCAGCAAGGTTCGCAGGTTCATGGGGAATCCATAGCAGGCTAAGCAAGTGCCGTTAGTCTACCTGTATGGGAGCCCTGCAATGAAAACCTTTGTAACAGTTGCGCCGTTATTCCAGCGCCGCAAGCCCGCTCCCACAGGCACCGTGCAATACCTGTAGGCGCCAGCCTTGCTGGCGATGCCCGGCATGGCCGGGCCCGGGGCAGCGTTACACGGGTCAGGCCACGTCGGCCTGGTAGCCCTCGTCACGAATCGCGGTAAGGATGCGCTCGGCTTCCAGCGCGCTCTGCACCCGCACCTGACGGGCCGCCAGGTCCACCTCCACCCGCGCCGCCGCGTCCTGCTCCTGCACCGCCCGGGTCACGGCCTTCACGCAGTGGCCGCAGGTCATGCCTTGTACGTTGAACACTTGCATCGAGGTTGCCTCCTTCAGGGTTTGCCGCAGTTTCGACCTTGCCATCGGGGCAAGGTCAAGTTCTGGCTGAAACGGCCGGGCTGGAAATCCGCGCGCGGCTCGGCCAAGCTGCGCCTTTGACGATTTAGCCAAGCAGGAGATTCAACATGATCAGGGCAGCATTGACCCTCGCCGGATTGCTGGGTGCGCTGGCCGTGGTACCACCGGCCAGCGCCGAGGGCAACGCGGACTACAGCGTGCTGATCATTTCCCGGGAGCGTCTGGAAGTGGCCACCAGTTGCGAGATCGGCATCTACCTGAACGATCAGTTGTCCGGGCGTGTGTTCCAGGAACAGTCGACGTCGTTCAACCTGCCGCCAGGCCCGGTCGATGTGCGCCTGCGCCTGCTGCCTGGGCAGGTGCCGGGTTGCGCCCCGGGCGTCGAGGACCAGCGCAGCACGCGCCTGACGCTGCAGGCGGGCCAGATCAACAAGTACCGCATTGCCATGGGGCATGATGGCCTGGTGTTGAAGCGAGCCGGCCTGGGCTATTGACCTTGACCGCATGGCAAGGTTGATGCTGGAGGCCAGTCCACGGAGGAGAGAGCCATGCCCGCATCCACCACCTTCGACCTGCCGATCGCCGGCATGACCTGCGCCAGTTGCGCCGGTCGTGTCGAGCGCGCCTTGCGCAAGGTCACAGGCACCGAACACGTCAGCGTCAACCTCGCCACCGAACAGGCCCGAGTCCAGGCCCCGGCCGACAGCCTGCCCGCCCTGGTCGGCGCGGTGCGCGAGGCCGGTTACAGCGTTCCCACCCGCACCCTCGAACTGCAGATCGGCGGCATGACCTGCGCCAGTTGCGCCGGCCGCGTCGAACGCGCCCTCGGCAAGCTCCCGGGCGTGGAGCAGGTCAGCGTCAACCTGGCCAGTGAGCGCGCCCATCTTGAAGTACTGCTGGCAGTCGATGACAGCGTCTTGATCAACGCGGTGGAAAAAGCGGGCTACAGCGCCAGCCTGCCGCGCACGGCCCACGACGACCACACGCAAGCACAACGACGGCTGCGCAATGAACGCCTGGCGGTGGGCGCCGCGTTGCTGCTGGCCCTGCCCCTGGTGCTGCCCATGCTGGTGCAACCCTTCGGCCTGCACTGGATGCTGCCGGCCTGGGCCCAGTTCCTGCTGGCGACCCCCGTGCAGTTCATTCTCGGTGCGCGCTTCTATGTGGCCGCCTGGAAGGCCGTACGCGCCGGCGCCGGCAACATGGACCTGCTGGTAGCCCTGGGCACCAGCGCAGGTTACGGCCTGAGCCTCTACCAGTGGGCCAATGCCCACGCCGGCATGACGCCGCACCTGTATTTCGAAGCCTCGGCAGTGGTGATCGCCCTGGTGCTGCTGGGCAAGTACCTTGAAAGCCGCGCCAAGCGCCAGACCGCCAGCGCCATCCGCGCCCTGGAGGCCTTGCGCCCCGAGCGGGCGCTGCGTGTCGTCGAGGGCCGCGAGGAAGACGTCGCGATCAGCCAACTGCGCCTGGGCGACCTGGTACTGGTCAAGCCCGGCGAGCGCTTCCCGGTCGACGGTGAGGTGCTCGAAGGCAGCAGCCACGCCGACGAGGCCTTGATCAGCGGTGAGAGCCTGCCAGTCCCCAAGCAACCGGGTGACACCGTCACGGGGGGCGCCATCAACGGTGAGGGCCGCCTGCTGGTCAAGACGCTGGCCCTGGGCACCGAAACCGTGCTCGCGCGTATCATCCGACTGGTAGAAGACGCCCAGGCAGCCAAGGCACCGATCCAGAAACTGGTCGACCGGGTCAGCCAGGTATTCGTCCCTGCGGTGCTGGTGCTGGCATTGATCACCCTGGTCGGCTGGTGGCTGGCCGGGGCGCCGCTGGAAACCGCCCTGATCAATGCCGTGGCCGTGCTGGTGATCGCCTGCCCTTGCGCCCTTGGCCTGGCGACACCCGCCGCGATCATGGCCGGTACCGGCGTCGCCGCCCGCCACGGCATCCTGATCAAGGACGCCGAAGCCCTGGAACGCGCCCACGCGGTGAACCGGGTGGTGTTCGACAAGACCGGCACCCTCACCTCGGGTAGCCCGCGCATTGTCCACAGCCAGGCTGCCAGCGGCGACGACAGCGAACTGCTGCGCCTGGCCGGTGCCCTGCAACGCGGCAGCGAACACCCTTTGGCCAAGGCCGTGCTCGACGCCTGCGCTGAACAGCATCTGGATGTACCGACGGTGAGCGACAGCCAGTCCCTCACCGGCCGAGGCATCGCCGGCCAGGTGGAGGGTCGGGAGCTGGCGCTGGGCAATCGTCGCCTGCTCGATGAAAGCCTGCTTCAACCCGGCGAGCTGGCGACCAGCGCCCACGCCTGGGAAGCAGAAGGCCGCACCCTGTCCTGGCTGATCGAGCGTGGCGCCCAACCCCGGGTGCTGGGCCTGTTCGCTTTCGGCGACAGCCTCAAGCCCGGCGCCAGCCAGGCCATCGAGGCGCTGCATGCCCGTGGCATCAGCAGCCACCTGCTGACCGGTGACAACCGTGGCAGCGCCAAGGTGGTGGCCGATGCCCTGGGCATCGACGACGTGCACGCCGAAGTGCTGCCGGCCGACAAGGCGGCCACCGTTGCCGCGCTCAAAAAGGACGGCGTGGTGGCCATGGTCGGCGACGGCATCAACGATGCCCCGGCCCTGGCCGCCGCCGATATCGGCATCGCCATGGGCGGCGGCACCGACGTGGCCATGCAGGCCGCCGGCATCACCCTGATGCGCGGCGATCCGCGCCTGGTGCCGGCCGCCCTGGAGATCAGCCGCAAGACCTACGCGAAGATCCGCCAGAACCTGTTCTGGGCGTTCATCTACAACCTGGTGGGCATCCCCCTGGCGGCCCTGGGCTACCTCAACCCGGTACTGGCCGGGGCGGCCATGGCCCTGTCCAGCGTCAGCGTGGTAAGCAATGCCTTGTGGCTGAAAACCTGGAAACCCACCGCGACCGAACAGGAGGCGCCATGAACATCGGCCAGGCCGCCCGCCGCAGCGGGCTCAGCGCCAAGATGATCCGCTATTACGAGTCCATCGGCCTGCTGCGCCCGGCCAAGCGCAGCGACAGCGGCTACCGCCTGTACCAGCAGGAGGACCTGCACAGCCTGGCGTTCATCAAGCGCTCCCGTGACCTGGGGTTTTCCCTGGAGGAAGTGGCCAAGTTGCTGACCCTCTGGCAGGACCGTCAGCGTGCCAGCGCCGATGTGAAGGCGCTGGCGATACAGCATATCGATGAATTGAATCGGCGCATCGAGGAGCTGGTGAGCCTGCGCGATACCCTGGGTGAGCTGGTGTCCCACTGCCAGGGCGATGACCGGCCGGATTGTCCGATCCTCAAGGACCTGGCCAATGGCAGCGGTTGCTGCCATTGACCCGCGCCATACCGTAGGAGCCGGCTTGCCGGCGAACCGCAGGCGCCAGCCATGGCACCTGTTTCGCCGATGTTCGCCGGCAAGCCGGCTCCTACGGTATGCCATATTAGCCTTGTGCCGACCGATACCCCCTAAATTGTGACTTTCGCCCAATAAATACGGGCCTTTCCCTTCAAGAATCCCAGCCCTTGCCGATGCCCTGATACCGGCCTCAAGCATCGACAAGAAAAAATCTGGGAGCGTGGATGAACATCAAGCAGAAACTGACCTGGGCCTTCGCCGTCATCGCCGGCCTGCCCATCGTCCTGGTCGCCACCCTGGTGGTGCTCAACCTGCGCGGCGAAGCCCGCGACGATTTCCTCGACAACAGCAGCCGGGAAATCCGCCAGGTCGGCAACGCCATGGACATCTTCTTCCAGGGCATCACCCAGAACGTCGACTACCTGGCTGCGCAACCGCTGGTGGCCGCCACTGCCGACAACGTGAAGAAGCACATCAGCGCCGACGCCGCCAGTATCGTCCCCGGCGAACAGGACAAAGCGCTGTTCGACCTGTTCTCGCGCCTGGCCCAGAGCCACCCGGACTACGCCTACGTCTCCTACGGCCTGAAAGACGGCGGCTACGCCTTCTGGCCCGGCGACCCGAAGATGGCCAACTACGACCCGCGCACCCGCCCCTGGTACCAGGCGGCCATGGCCAACCCCGGCAAGACCCTGCGCACCGCGCCCTACTACTGGGCTGGTGACGACGCCGTGCTGGTCAGCACCGTGCGCGCGGTGGCCAACCAACTGGGCAACCCCGGCGGGGTGGTCAATATCGATGTGTCGCTCAAGGGCCTGACCGAGATCGTCAAGCAGATCAAGCTGGGCGAAAGCGGCTACCTGATCCTGATGGAGCACAACGGCAACGTGATGGTCGACCCGCGCGATGCCAGCCACAACTTCAAGCAGCTCGCCAGCCTGGGTGGCGGTTACGCCGAACTGGCCAAGGCCGGCAAGGGCCTGGCGGAAGTCGAGATCAATGGCGAACGCTACATGGCCAACATCTATCCCGACGAGCAACTGGGCTGGACCTTCATCGGCCTGATCCAGCAGGACGAGGTCATGCAGACCACCACCCGCCTGACCTGGCTGATCGGGGCCGTCGCGTTGGTTCTGGCAGCGGTGTTCGCCGGCGTCGGCGCGGCCTTCGCCAAGCTCATCGTGCGCCCGATCAACAGCGTCAGCAGCGGCCTGGAGGGCATCGCCCAGGGCGAAGGCGACCTGACCCGCAGCCTGGAGATCCGTGGCCGCGATGAAACCGCCCAATTGGCCAGCTGGTTCAACCAATTCCTGGGCGCCATCCGCAGCCTGATCCAGCATATCGGCGCGGCGGCCAACAAGATCCTCAGCACCTCCAGCAGCTCGACCCGGGTTTCCGGCGACATGGCCGAAGCCGCCGGGCGCCAGCGCGAAGCCGTGGACATGGTCTCCACCGCCTTCCACGAGATGGTCGCCACCGCCAACGAAGTGGCCCGTTCCTGCAGCCAGGCGGCGATGTCGGCCGACAGCGGCCAGCAGCAGGCCCGCGAAGGCCAGCAGCAGATCGACGCGGCAGTACAGAGTGTTGATCGCCTGAGCCAGGAGATCGAGCAGTCGGCGCAGTCGATCCAGCAGCTGGAGCGCGACAGCAACGCGATCCAGTCGATTCTCGGGACCATCCGTTCGATCGCCGAGCAGACCAACCTGCTGGCGCTCAACGCCGCCATCGAAGCAGCCCGCGCCGGCGAACAAGGCCGTGGTTTCGCGGTAGTGGCCGACGAAGTACGCGCCCTGGCCAAGCGCACCGCCGACTCTACCGCCGAGATCGACGGCCTGCTGGGCAACCTGGCCAGCCGCACCGCGCAGGTGGCCGAACAGATGCACGCGAGTATCGAGGTGTCGCAGCAGTCGGTCAGCCGTATTGGTATGGCGCGCGACAGTTTCGGGCAGATCCGCGAGTCGGTGGACATCATTCGCGACATGAACACCCAGATCGCCACCGCCGCCGAGGAGCAGCACCAGGTGGCCGAGGATATCAACCGGCATATCAGCCAGATCCACGGCGATGCCCAGTTGGTGGCAGAGTTGGCCCAGGCGGCGCGGCAGGATTCCGAGAGCCTGGCGGGGTTGTCCAACGAGCTGGATGCGTTGGTGCGCCGGTTCAGGACCTGAGGCGCTTGTCTGTAGGAGCCGGCTTGCCGGCGAACCGCTGCACGCCTTGGGATATGGCGTTGTGCGGTTCGCCAGCAAGCTGGCTCCTACAGGTCATTCGCGACAGGCCTGCTCAGAGCTTGAGCTCACCAGGCGTGGCGCCGAACATCTGCTTGAACGCCGCGATGTACGCCGACGTCGAATCGTACCCACAGCCCAGCGCCGCCTGGGTCACGCTTTCTCCTGCTTCCAGCAGCGCCAGCGATGACAGCAGGCGCATGCGCTGGCGCCAGTTGCGAAAACTCAAGCCCGTCTCGCGCTGGAACAGGCGCATCAACGTCTTCTCCGAAACGCCCAGCCGCACTGCCCACTGCTGCAGGGTCTGGGGTTGGTCAGGCTCGGCGATCAGGCCATTGCACAGCGCCAGCAAGCCCGGATGACGGGGCAACGGGAGGGAAAACCCCACCTCGGGCAAGGTCCGCAATTGGTCCAGCAACACCGCGACCAGCCGCGCCTCGACACTCTCCTCCTCCGGATACTCCACCGCGAAGGTACAGAACTGTTTGATCAGTTCCCGCGCCAACGGCGTGACCTCCAGCACCCGGCATTCTGCCGGCGCCCATGTGCACGCATCGCGGCGCACATACAAGCTGCGCATCTCGGCCTGCATCGAGGTCACCACGTCATGTTCGGTGCCGGCCGGAATCCACACGCCCCATTGCGGTGGTGCAAAGTAGCTGCCGTCACTGGTGTAGACACCGAGCACGCCACTGATGGCATAGGAAAACTGCACCCAGTCGTGCTGGTGGCGGGTGGTCCAGGAGCCGGCGCCCAGGCTTTCGGCGCGGGCATAGAGTGGCCGGGGGAGCCGGTCCAGGGCGGGAATGGGGCGGGGATGTCCGATGCTCGGCATGGGGGCTTCTTATGGTGCTGATCAGACAAGCGTAACAGCGGCCAAGCTCCCACAGGAGTACCGCTAAACCTGTAGGAGCGGATTTATCCGCGAAGGGGCCGCCTCGATCCCAGGCCGATCACCGCTCGATGATCGCCGTCACTCCCTGCCCCCCCGCCGCGCAGATCGAAATCAACCCGCGCCCCTTGCCGCGCCTGGCCAGCAGCTTGGCCATGCTGGCCAGGATCCGCCCACCCGTCGCGGCGAATGGATGCCCTGCCGCCAGCGAGCTGCCATGGACATTGAGCTTGCTGCGGTCGATGGCCCCCAACGGCGCCTCGAGCCCCAGGCGGGTGCGGCAATAGTCGGCGTCTTCCCAGGCCTTGAGCGTGCACAACACCTGGGCGGCGAAGGCTTCGTGGATTTCGTAGTAGTCGAAATCCTGCAGGGTCAGGCCATTGCGCGCCAGCAGGCGCGGCACTGCGTACACCGGTGCCATCAGCAGCCCTTCCTGACCATGGACGAAGTCCACCGCGGCGTTCTCGCCATCGACCAGGTAGGCCATGACCTCCAGAGCGTGCTCTTCGGCCCATTGCTCGCTACCCAGCAGCACCAGCGAGGCGCCATCGGTGAGCGGCGTGGAGTTGCCCGGTGTCAGGGTGCCCAGGCCACTGCGATCGAACACCGGCTTGAGTGCCGCCAGTTGTTCGAGCGTGAGATCCGGGCGCAGGTTGTTGTCGCGGGTCAGGCCCAGGTACGGCGTTAGCAGGTCGTCGTGCCAGCCTTCGGCATAGGACGCTGCCAGGCGCTGATGGCTGCGCAAGGTCAGTTCGTCCTGCTCGACGCGGTCAATCTGCCAGGTTTGCGCCATCTGCTCGCAGTGCTCGCCCATGGACAACCCCGTGCGCGGCTCGCCGTTGCGCGGCAACGTCGGGATCAGGTGCCTTGGGCGCAGCTTGAGGAACGGTTTGAGCCGCTCGCCCAGGTTTCGTCCGCGATGGGCCTGCAGCAGGATCTGGCGCAGGCCCTCGTTGACCGCGATCGGCGCATCGGAAGTGGTATCGACGCCACCGGCAATGCCGCTTTCGATCTGCCCGAGAGCGATCTTGTTGGCCACCAGCAACGCCGCCTCCAGCCCCGTGCCACAGGCCTGCTGGATGTCGTAGGCCGGGGTCTGCGGCGCCAGCCGCGAACCAAGCACGCATTCGCGGGTCAGGTTCATGTCGTGGGAATGCTTGAGCACCGCGCCCGCGGCTACTTCGCCCAGGCACAGGCCATGCAGGCGGTAGCGTTCGATCAGCCCTTCCAGGGTGGCGGTGAGCATCGCCTGGTTACTGGCCTTGGCGTAGGCGCCATTGGAGCGGGCAAAAGGGATCCGGTTTCCACCCAATATCGCGACCCGGCGAGTTGAACGCATGCCTGTTCCTCCTGAAACAAATTGATCCGTAAGCCTAGGTTCTTTTACAGCATTCGAACGCCCCTGCGACAAACTTGGTCCACACTGCATGCTTGCCTTTCAGGGAGAACCCCCATGAGCGATCGCTACATCGGCTTTGCCAACTCCGCCCTCGGCCGCCGCCTGGTCGATGCCCTCGGCCTGCCGCGCCCGGTGCCGCTGGAGCGCTGGCAGGCCGGCCGCCTGCGCCCAGTGGAGGGGGCGCTGGTGCTCGGTGGCGGGCCGCTGGCCAGGCATGTCGAGACGATTGCCCCGCGCCTGACCGCCGATTGCTACAGCTTCAATGACGACAGCCTGGTATCCGCGCCCTGGGTCGCCGGCCTCGGGCCGAAACTCAAGGCCGTGGTGTTCGATGCCAGCCACCTGTCCGACAGCGACCAGCTCAAGCAGTTGCGCGAATTCTTCCAGCCCTTGCTGCGCAGCCTGGCGCCCTGCGCCCACGTGGTGATCCTCGGCCGCACGCCGGAAGGCCTCGACTACCCGCAGGCCAGTGTCGCCCAGCGCGCCCTCGAGGGTTTCAGCCGCTCGCTGGCCAAGGAGCTGCGCAACGGTGCCACGGCCAACCTGCTGTATGTCGGCGCGGGTGCCGAAGACCAGCTGGACGGCACCCTGCGCTTCTTCCTGTCACCCAAGAGCGCGTTCGTTTCAGGCCAGGTGTTGCGCCTGAGTGCCTGTACAGCCCAGGTCGAGGACTGGACGCGCCCGCTGGCCGGGCGCCGCGCGCTGATCACAGGCTCTGCCCGCGGCATCGGCGCGGCCATTGCCGAGACCCTGGCCCGCGATGGCGCCGAGGTCACCCTGCTGGACGTGCCCCAGGCGCAAAAGGACCTCGACGCCCTCGCCGCGCGCCTCGGTGGCCGCGCCCTGGCCCTGGACATCTGCGCCGCCAACGCCGCCGCGCAACTGGTCGAGGCGCTGCCCGACGGCCTGGACATCCTGGTGCACAACGCCGGCATCACCCGTGACAAGACCCTGGCGAACATGACCCCGGAATACTGGGACGCGGTGCTGGCGGTCAACCTCAGGGCGCCCCAGCTGCTGACCCAGGCGCTGCTGGAAGCCGGCACACTGCGCGACAACGCGCGCATCACCCTGCTCGCTTCGGTCAGCGGTATTGCCGGCAATCGTGGCCAATCGAATTACGCCGCCAGCAAGGCCGGGCTGATCGGCCTCGCCCAGGCCTGGGCGAAGCCACTGGCCGAGCGCGGCGCCAGCATCAATGCCGTGGCGCCGGGCTTCATCGAGACCCATATGACCGCCGCCATGCCCATGGGCCTGCGCGAGGCCGGGCGGCGCCTGAGTTCGCTGGGCCAGGGCGGCTTGCCGCAGGATGTCGCCGAAGCCATCGCCTGGCTCAGCCAGCCGGGCTCGGGGGCAGTCAATGGCCAGGCGCTGCGAGTCTGTGGCCAGGCATTGATGGGGGCCTGAACATGAACCGACCCTGGCAAGAACTGCACAGTTCCGACTCGAGTGCCAGCCTGTACCTGCGGGCCTTGGCCAAACGCAAGATCCATGGCAGCACATTGCCCGAGCAGGGCCTGCGCTGCTTCCTGCGGGTCGACCCGCAACAGCTGGCGGCGTACCGTCGGCTCTGCCACTTCGTCGACGATGGCCGCTTGCCAGGCACCTACCCGCATGTCCTGGCGTTCGCCCTGCAGATGCAGCTGCTGACCGCCCATGACTTCCCCTTCCCGCTGCTGGGCTTGGTGCACCTGCACAACGCCATCCAGGTGCTGCGCCCGCTCGGTGGCATCGACGGCCTGCGTTTTGCGGTATACGCGGACAACCTGCAACCCCACGAGAAAGGCGGCACCTTCGACCTGGTCACCGAGGCCGAAGACGGCCTGGGCCTGCTCTGGCGCGAAACCAGCCGCATGCTGGTACGTGGCCTCAAGCTCGAGCAGCAAGGTGTTGAAACGCCCGAAGCCGAGCCCGCCCACCTCCCCGAGGCCACCCGCTGGTATGCCGACAGCGACATCGGCAGGCGCTATGCCCGGGTCTGCGGCGACTACAACCCCATTCACCTGAGCAGCGTCACGGCCCGGCTGTTCGGTTTTCCCCGCGCCATCGCCCATGGCATGTGGAGCAAGGCCATGGCGCTGGCGGCGTTGCATGGGCATTTACCCGCGGCGGGTTATGAGTTCGCGGTGGATTTTCGTAAACCGGTGCGCCTGCCTTCGGAGGTGGTGCTCAGTGCCAGCGAGGCTGGGGCGACGGGTGAATTGCGGCTGGATGGCCATGGAGGGTTGGTGCATATGGTCGGGAGATGGGCACCGCTTTGAGCGGTGTCACGGCCTTCGCCGGCAAGGCCGGCGCCTACAGGTGGCGCTTGCTTTGCGTTTCCCCTCGCTGGAAGCTATGCGCCACGAGGAGACCCCGATGAACCTGCAAGAACTGACCGAGCGCCTGCACCGCATCCGCGACAACAACGACTGGCGCGGCTTCCACAGCCCGAAGAACCTGGCCATGGCCGCCAGCGTCGAGATGGCCGAACTGGTGGAAATCTTCCAGTGGCTGAGCGAGGACGAATCGCGCCAGCTCACCGCCGACCAGCTCGCCCACGCAGGGCAGGAGGTCGGCGACATCGTCCTGTACCTGTTGCTGCTGTGCAGCGAGCTGGGCCTGGACATGAACGAGGTGGTGCGGGCCAAGCTGGCCGACAGCGAGAGGCGCTTCGCCAAATGAACGACCGTCACTTCGATGAACTGGCCACCCGTTTCGCCGAGAAGATCTACGGCGGCGCCAAGGGCGCCATCCGCCTGGCGGTGCTCCAGGCCGACCTGGCCGAGACGCTGCCCGACCGCCCGCTGCGTATTCTCGACATCGGCGCGGGCCTGGGCCACATGGCCCTGTGGCTGGCCCAGCGCGGCCATCACCTGACCCTCGCCGAACCCGCCACGCCCATGCTCGACGGCGCCCGCGAGCGCTTCCAGCAAGCCGGCCAGGCCGCCGAGTTCATCCAGGCGCCCTGGCAGGACCTGCTGGGCCAGCTCACCGAGCCCTACGACGTGGTGCTGTGCCACGCCGTGCTGGAATGGCTGGCCGAGCCCGAGAGCATCCTGCCGGTGCTGCACCAGTTGACCGCACCGGGGGGGTGGCTGTCGCTGGCCTTCTACAACCGCGATGCGCTGGTCTACCGCAACCTGCTCAAGGGGCATTTCCGCAAGCTGCGCAGCAACCGCATGGCCGGCGAGAAACAGAGCCTGACCCCACAAAAACCACTTGATCCACGGGACCTCAAGGCGCAACTTGAACCTCTGTGGCAGGTCGAAAGCGAGAGTGGCGTGCGCGTGTTCCACGACTACATGCCCAAGGAGTTCCAGGAAAAGGCCGAGCTGCTCGACCTGCTGGAAATGGAACTGGCCCACCGTCGCCACCCGGGCTTTGCCGGGCTGGGCCGCTACCTGCACTGGATCTGCCGCCCCCACTGACACCAAGGCCAGGAGAAACCATGCTGTATCGCTCGCTCTGCCTGGCCCTGCTGCCCCTTGCCCTGGCCGCCTGCCAGGGCAGCAACCCCTACGTGGCCAGCAGCAATCCCCTGCCACCGGCGCCGCCCCAAGCGGCCAACACCTTCGACGCCAGTGCCTACCCGGCCGCGCCACGCGACTACGGGCGCTATCGCAGCTGGAGCTGGCGCAACAACCAGTTACCCAGCGGCATGGCCAGCGCCGACCCCGCCCAGCTCGCCGACGCGGTGAGCAGCGCCCTCGACCAGCACGGCCTGCGCCCGGCGCGCAATGGCCCCGCCGACCTGCTGGTCAGCGCCGACCTGCGTCTGGAGCGGCGCCTGCGCCAGGTGCGCGACTACGACTACTACGACCCCTACTACGGCCCGTACCCCTACGGCAGCATCGGCTACGGTGGCTACCGCAACGGCTATGGCGCCTATGGCAGCGTGCCGATCGTGCGCACCTACGAGGTCGAGGTGCTGGTGGTGCGCATCGACCTGTTCGATGCCCGCAACGGCCAGCCGGTGTGGAGTGCCAGCGCCGAGAGTGGCAGTGGCAAGGACTCGCCGCGTGATCGCGAAAACGCCCTGCGCGAATCGGTGGACAAGGCGCTGAGCGGCTATCCTCCCAGTTAACTTCGCCCCGGAGAACCATCATGTTGCGCCGCCACGTTCTACTCGCCTTCGCGCTGTTGCTCGCGGCCTGCTCGAGCAACAACGTCCAGCAGGATTTCGACGCCAGTCGCGACTTCGCCGCCTACCGCAGCTGGGCCTGGCAGGAACCGGGCCTGCACTATCGCCCGGACGATCCGCGCATCAAGAGCGACCTGACCGAGCAGCGCATCCGCCAGGCGGTGGCCGAGCAGCTCGACCAGCGTGGCCTGCGCCCGACCCTGGCCAACGCCAAGCCTGACGTGAGGGTGCGCGCCTACCTGATCGTGGAGGACCGCCAGCAGCAGATCACCACCAACTACGGTGGTGCCTGGGGCGGTTACTGGGGTGGCTATTGGGGCGGGCCGATGTACAACGAGACCCGCAGCGTCGACTACAAGGTAGCGACCATTCAGGTCGACCTGTTCGATGGCCGCGACGGCAAGCTGGTGTGGCGCGGCAGCGCCGAGCAGATCATGAATAACTACCCGCCCAGCCCGCAGGAGCGCAACGCGGCGATCCAGAAGACCGTGGCGCAGGTGCTCAGCCAGTATCCGCCGCATTGAGGGCATCAAACCTTGCACACCCCCTGTGTAGGAGCGGCTTTAGCCGCGATCACCCGCTGAGCGGGTGCCAGACACCGCGGTGCCTGGATCGCGGCTAAAGCCGCTCCTACAGAGGTAGGGCAGCAGTTCCACGAGCGCCCAGACCAAGGCAACTTGCCATCACCTTGACTACACTCCTTTGACCGCCGCCGCGCTGCCGGGCCGAAGGCCGGCAAAGGAGTGCCCGTGGTTCCTCGTTCCGTCGCCCGCCAGCAGGGCGCGATCGGCCTGATGGCCGCGCTGACCATGGGCCTGGCCCTGCTGTTCATGCTGCTGTCGGTCGACAGTGGCCGCCTCTACCTCGAACAACGCAAGCTCCAGCGCATCGCCGACATGGCCGCGCTGGAGGCCGCCGAACACTCGGCCAGCTGCAACGGCAGCGGCCCGCAAGCCTTCGCCCTGGCCCGCAACGCCGCCACCCGCAACGGTTTAGCCGTCACCGACCCGCTGATCGCCAGCTGCGGCTACCTGCGCACCGGCAACGACAACCTGCGCCGCTTCGTCGCCGACAACACTCGCAACGAGGCGATCAAGGTCGAAGTCAGCAATGTGGTGGTCACCAGCGTCGCCGCCGGGGTGTTTGCCATGGTCCAGGGCAATACCGTGCCGCGCACCACCACCCTGCATGCCAGCGCGGTGGCCGCCAGCCCCATGCCGCCCTTGGCGATGCTGAGCATTCGCAGCAGCCTGGCCACCGTCAATGCCAGCCAGGGCTCGCTGCTCAACGCACTGACCAAGGCCCTGGGCGGCACATTGCAGCTCGACCTGCTGGGCTGGCAGGGCATCGCCAACACCCAGCTCAACCTGCTGCATTACCTCGACCAGCTGGCCATCGACCTGAACGTCGAGGTGGGCGACTACCAGAAATTGCTCAGCCTCGACACCAGCGCCACGACCTTGCTGCAAGCGGCGGTCAAGGTGCTGCAACAGGGGGGCGCCGCCGCCGACGTGGTCACCAACCTGGGCAAGCTTGCCCTCGATCTGCCGATCACCGGCCTGCAACTGGGCGACTTGCTGGACCTGCAGAACGGCACCGCCCAGGCCGGCCTGGATGCGAGTATCCAACTGTTGCAGCTGGTGCAGGGGGTGATCCAGCTGTCGGCCAAGGAGCGCGCGGTCAACGCCGACCTGCCGATCAACCTGCTGGGCGTGGCCAGTGGCCGGGTGCAGGTACGGGTGATCGAACCGCAGCAGCTTTCCGCCATCGGCGACCCCCGCAGCGACGAGCTGCGGGTGCACACCGCCCAGGTGCGGGCACTGGTGTCTGTCGACCTGCCCCTTTTAGGCGGCATAGCCGGCCTGGCCAACGCCGTGCTGGACCTGGCCGCGCCGCTGACCAACGTGCTCAACAACCTGCTCAGCCTGAACCTGCTGGGCACCTTGCAATCGGTGACCTGCGCCCTCGGTGTGCCGTGCAAGGTCAGCGACATCAAGCTGCTGGAAGACAAGGTCCATATCGATATCGGCGTGGAGGTGGCCGAGGCCACCAGCCGCCTGCGCCCGGCGCCACCAGACAACTACACCTGCTCGCCCAAGAGCCTGACCACCCTCACCCAGCGCTCGGCGGCGAGGATCGCGGTGGGCAAGTTCGACACCCCGGCCGACTTCCTCAGCCAGGGCACCACCGTGGTCAAGGCACTGCCGCTGATCGACATCGGCACCAACGTCTGCAGCCGCCTGCTGATCCTGCCGCCATCGTGCGGCACCCGGGTGCCCTTCGCGGGGGGCGGTATCGGCCTGCGGGTGGACAGCAAAGTGCTGGGCAACAACCCCACGGAGGAACCCCTGGTGTTCGCCGGCGCCTTCGCCCCCACCGACATCGGCCAGCCGCCCACCTACCAGCCAATGGACAGCGGCCAGGCCCAGGTCGTCTCCAGCCTGTCCGACACCCTCACTGGCATCCGTCTGGAGGCCTACCGGCCGACTGCCAACAGCGGGTTGGGCCAGGTGCTGGTGCTGACCGCTGGCCTGCTGGACGGTGTGAAGAACATCCTCGAACCGCTGATCCGCAACCTGCTCAGCCCGGTGCTCGACCCACTGGTCAACGGCCTGCTCAAGACCCTGGGCGTCGACCTGGCCAACGCGCAGGTCGGCGCCAACCTGAGCTGCTCCAGCGGCCACGCTCAGTTGGTGCTGTAGAGCGGCAGCTCGATACGGAAGCAGGCGCCCTCGGTACTGTTGGCCACGCTCAGGCGGCCACCCATCTGGCTGACGATGCCATGGCTCACCGACAGCCCCAGGCCGGTGCCGACGCCCGCCGGCTTGGTGGTGAAGAACGGCTCGAAGATACGTTCGTGCAACTGCGGGTCGATGCCACCGCCGTTGTCTTCGACCAGCAGACACAGGTGCTCGCCCGCCTGCTGCTGGCGTACCCGGATCCACGCCCCCGTACGCCCCTGTTCGAGCAAGGCGTCGCGGGCATTGACCAGCAGGTTGATCAGCACCTGCTCAAGCTGATCCTGCTGCCCGAGTACCAGCGGCTGTTGTGCCGGCGGCTCGAGGCTCAAGTCCACGCCCTTGCCACGCAGGCTCTCGTCCAGCAGCGCACGGGCCCCCTCCACCGCGCTCCAGGCGGTGAACGGCACAGGTTCAAGCGCCGAACGCCGGCCATACACCCGCATGTGCTCGACCAGGCGCGAGGCGCGGTCGACCTGGGCCTCGACGCGGCGCAGCTTGTCTTCCAGGTAGGCCGGCTCCGCCGTGCCCATCTCCAGGCGCTTGAGGGCGTTCGCCACGGCCATGCGCATCACATTGAGCGGCTGGTTGATCTCGTGCACCAAGCCGGTGGCCAACTCGCCGAGGGTGGCCATCTTGGCCCCCTGTAACAGCTGTTGCTGGCTACGGCGCAGTTCGGTGTTGTCGCGGCCCACGGCCTGGATCTCCAACAACTGGCCCTGCGCGTCGAACAAGCCACGGTCGGCCCACACCCACCACGCATGCTCGCGGCCCGGCAGTTGCAGGCAAATTTCCGCGCTGCTCAAGGGCTGCTCCGGGGTCAATGCCCGCAGGCGTTCAAGGAAGGCTTCACGCTGGGCGTCGGACAACCACTGGCCCAGGTTGGCGCCCAACAGCTGTTCCGGTGCGCATTGCAGGTAGTCGGCCAGCGGCCGGTTGCCGAACACCAGGGTCAGGTCCGGACGATAGCGGCAGATCATCGCCGGCGAGTCCTCCACCAGCGCACGGTAGCGCTCCTCGCTCTGGCGCATGCGCTCGGCGGCCTCGGTCGCCTCGCTGACATCCAGCCACAACCCCACCACCTCTACTGGCTGGCCGAGCTCGTTGCGCAGCAGGCGGGCCTCGTCGAGCATCCAGTGATAGCCACCGAGCTGGTCGCGCAACCGATAGCGGCAGCGCACCTGGCCTTCGTGCAGCAGGCTGCGGGTGCGGGCCAGCCACAGCGGGCGGTCGTCCGGGTGCACGGCCAGGCCGGGCTGGCGCGCCAGCTCGCCATCGACGTCCCAGCCCAGAAGCGGTGCCAGGCTGGCGCTGAAGAAGTCGCTGTGCAGCGCGCCGTCGGCGTAGCGCTGCACATAGATCACCGCGGGAGAGCTGGCGATCAGGTTTTCCAGGCGTGCGCGGGCCATTCCGGCCTGCTGCTCCTGAGCTTTGAGCACGCTTATATCGAGCAGGAAGCCATGCAGCCGCTGCCCTTGCAGCTGGCCCACCCACTGCCACCAGCGCGGGGCCTCCAGGGCACCGTCGTCCAGCAATCGCAGGCTCAGGTTCAACGCGCGCCCTTCGCGTGCCTGCGCCAGTGCCAGTTGCGCGGGCTCGCGGTCGGCTGGATGCAGGCCGGCCAGCCATTGACCAAGGCTGACCTTGGGTGGCAGGCCGAGCGCCTGAGCCAGCGCCGAATCCAGTTGCAGATCCCCCTGCGCCGGCCATTCCCACCAGCCTGCCCCCAAATGCCGCTGCAGCTCGTCCAGATGCGTGGACTGCTGCTGCCACTGCTGGCGCCACAAGCGGGCCAGCAACGGCTCGACCAGGGTTCGCACCAACGCCAGTGCCATATCGGCCTCCGGCACCTGCGTGGCGCCGGCGCACAGCAACCAGGCTTCGGCATCCTGCCCTTGGCGGTAGGGCAGCAGAAGCAATGTAGCGCCACCACACAACGCCTGGAATTCCGGATCGTCCCTCACATCCAGCGGGGTGGCTGCCGGCAAGCGGTCCAATCGGGTCTGCAGGCGGCTGTCCTGCGGCCAAGGCCACGTACTGTCACTGCTGGCGTAATGGCGCCAGCCATCAGGCTCGCGCAGCATCAGGCGCAGCGACGCCGCCTGCCAGTGCTCGGCCAGTACCTGCAATTGAGCGCTGGCGGTCTGCGCCAGACGCTGTGAACCACATTCACGCAGGGCGTGTCCGATCTCGCCAAGCAACGGCCGCTGGCGGTCCCAACGCTGCTCGCGCAACAAATCACCGATATCGAACAGTTGCAGCAACCAGGCCGGCCCATGACGCTGCAGCCAACCGCGGGTGTGCAATGCATGGCCCACCACAGTGTTGAAATCAAGGTCCAGGGGCTGCCCCTGCCAATCGCCGGGCTCGCCTTCGATCACCAGCCAGCTGTGTCGTTGCAGGTAGTCATGCAGGCGCGCGCCCGGCCGCCCTGGCAAGGCCAGCAAGGTGCGCAACGGCCCGGACAGGCGCAGAACCTGCGCGTGATCGTCAAGCAGCAGTTGCAGGCCCACGGCGGGCAAGGCTTGTGGTTCAACGGCGGATGGAGGCGCTGCGCGCCAACGGTCGAACAGCCCGCCACTCATAGCTGGAGGCTCGCCTGGGCCTGCAACCGGTCGGGCAGCTTGGGCACCTCGCCGACCACCGGCAGTACCAAGGTGGGCAGCACACGGGTAAGGCGCGTGCGCGGATAGTCGATGACCACGGTCAGCACCTTGTCGGTGCCCACGCTGATCCGGGTGTCGGTGAGCAGGTTGAAACCGAGCGCATTGGGCATCCACGACAGCTGCTGGCCGATCACCTGGCGGGCCAGGCCCTGCACGTCCAGCTCGTAGGTCTGGCTGCTCGGGTCCACCGCCACGCAGCGGCGCACCGCCTCGCTGCTGGCCTGGTTGAACGACTGCAGCATCAGCATCGGCAGGGTGTAGCTCACCAAACCGTAGAACACCGCGAAAAACACCATGAATACCGCGACAAACTCGATGGCTGCCGCGCCTTTTTGCCGTCCCGCCGGGCTTGCTTTCATGATCGCGTCTACCCTGACTGTGAGACCTGTTTGACAGCATAGAACCGTTCAACGAATAGGGATGGCATTCTGCCAATGCAAAGCATTGTTCTCCTGATGTGGCTTGCCTTGTGTACTGAACAAGATGTCCGTGAACGGCAGATTTCCAACACCCTCACCCTGGGTGTCGCGGGCTGCGCCCTGGCCTGGCTGTTCGCCACCGGCCACAGCTGGATCGGCGCCGACGCCAGCGAGGCCGGCTGGGCCCTGGCCATCGTCATGCTGCTCACCCTGCCCGGCTACATGCTCGGCCGCTTCGGTGCTGGCGACGTCAAGCTGATGGGCGCCCTGGCCCTGGCCACCAGCCCGCAATACGTGCTCGGCACCTTCATCGGCGCCGGGATCACCGTGCTGGCCTGGATGTTCGGCAGGCGCCGGCTGTGGACCCTGCTCAACCCGAAAGTGAAGAAACGCCTGCAAAAACTCGCCGAAGAAGTGGGTGACAAGCAGCCCTTTGCGCCTTATGTGCTGGCGGGCTTCCTGCTGACCGCCGTGTGGATCCAATAATCGGCCCAGCGGTCGGAACCGGTCTACAGTCCATATACATAATTGCAAAGTGCGACTACTTTTCTTCCTGCCAGAGCGTCTGGCCCGGGAGCAGGGCCGCATTCACAGGGAGTTGAACGTGAGCAAAACCATCAGTGAGGTGAAGATGCTGGTTGTCGATGACCAGCCGATGATCGTCGAAGAGTTATGCGAGTTCCTCGAAAGCGAGGGATATCGCTGCGTAGCGGCCCATTCCACGGCCGAGGCCATCGAATGCTACAAGGCCGACGAAGCCATCGGCCTGATTCTTTGCGACCTGCACATGCCTGACCGTGATGGCATCGAGCTGGTCCGTGCGCTGAAACAGATGACCGGGCCGCAGCGCATGTTCGAGGCGATCATGCTGACCGGCCGGGCCGACAAGCAGGATGTGATCCGCGCCCTGCGCGAAGGTTTTGCAGATTATTACCAAAAGCCCATGGACCTGGACGAGTTGCTCGAGGGCGTGCGCCGCCAGGAGCAGGCGTTGCTGGAGCGGCGGCGCAACTTCCGCGAGCTGGGCAGCCTGAACCAGCGCCTGCAGGAGCTGGCCGAGTCCATCGACGATCTTTATCAGGACCTGGAGAAGGCCCGTGGGCAGGGCGCTCACCGCCGTGCCACCGACACCGACGAAGGCGAGGCCGAACTGCCACCGGCGTTCGAGAAGCTGTCGCCGCGCCAGCTGGAGGTGGCCAAGCTGGTGAGCAAGGGCAAGACCAACTACCAGATCGCCTGCGAGCTGGGCATCACCGAGAACACCGTGAAGCTCTATGTGTCGCAGGTGCTGCGCCTGACCCACATGCACAACCGCACGCAACTGGCCCTGGCCTTGACGCCGCGGTCGTCGCCGGTGCACCAGCGGTTCACCACCCACTGAGCCGTATCGTAGGCGCCAGCTTGCTGGCGAACGGCACCCCAGCGTATTCCAAGGCGCGAATGGTTCGCCGGCAAGCCGGCTCCTACAGGGTGAATAGCCGCTGCAGACCTGTAGGAGCCAGCCTTGCTGGCGAACGGTTCCACACGGTAGTTCGATGTGAGCCGCGGTTCGCCAGCAAGGCTGGCGCCTACACGTCAGTTGTTGGAGGAATTGACCTTGGTCCAGCGGTAGAAGTCCGGGATCGCGTACTTGTAGCTGTCCAGCCAGCGCTGCATCGCCTGGTCGCGCTCCTTGTCGGTCTGCACCTGGGGTATCCGTGACCCCTGACGGTTGCTGGCCTGGACCTGCAACAGCGCTTCGGTGGCGGTCTGCGGGCGTGGCTGCCGGGGCGGCTCCTGCGCCCAACTGACCGGCGACAGGGCAAGACAGGCCAGGACGATCCAGGGTTTGCACATGGTCACCTCCGATCAATTGAGCAACGAAGTGGACGGCGCCGTGCTGGCCAGCGGACCGCGCCCGGTGGACCTGATCTGCTGTGCCCGCGCCTGGGCCTCGGCGAACTGCGCGGGCCCCAGACGCAGCCGGTTCACCAGGTCCTCGGCCTGGCGCCAGTTGTCCTGCACCAGCGCCAAGGTCACCAGGTTGAGCGCCGGCAGCGGATTGTCATCCTTCAGTTCGATGGCGGTGAGCAGCTCGAAACGCGCCTCCTCGTGATGCCCCAGGTTCATCTGCACCACCCCCAGGTCGTTGCGCACCTTTTCGTCGGTGGGCGCCAGGCGCGCCGCGCGCTGCAGGTGGCGCAGGGCCTGCACATCGTCGCCGCGGGCCGAGGCCAGCTGGCCCAGGCCATGCTCGCCCTCAGCCGCCAGGCAGCCACCCAGCAGGCTGCGGTACAGCGGCTCGGCGTCGCTGCGCCCGAGCTGGCGCAGCACCTTGGCCTTGCGCAAGCGCACCGCTTCCAGCGTGTCGGGCAACTGTTCCAGATGCGCCAGGCCGGCATGGGGGCGACCCTCGTCGATCATCTGGTCGGCCATGTCCAGGCTCAGTTGCTGGTCGGCGTCAGGCTTGCCGCAGGCGCCGCCATTGAACAGCCGGGCCAGGCTGTCGGGCTGCTGCCCGGCACACCCGGTCAGCAGCAACAGGCCGGTGAACACCATGATCGCTCTCATCCGTTTCCCCCTCAGGACCCCAATGCCCGCGCCAAGGCGGAAAAACCCGGCCCGGCCAGGACAATCAGCAAGGCCGGGAACAGGAACACCATCATCACCGCCGACATCTTCGCCGACATCTTCGATACCCGCTCCTGTAGTCCGGTCAGGCGCCGGTCGTCGAGCAGTTCCTTGAGCGCCAGCAGCGACTTCATCGAGCCACTGCCCTGCACCAGCAATTGCTGAAGGATCACGCAGGTGTCGATCAGCTCATCCACCGCCAGCAGGCGCGCGCTTTTCTCCAGCTCCGGGCCCAAAGCCAGGCCCGAGTCGACCCGCTGCAGCACCAGGCGCAACTCGTCGCTGATGTTCGGTACCAGGCTGCGCCCTTCCTGGGCCAGTACCCGCAGGGCCTGCTCCACTGCCAACCCGGTTTCGAAAAGGATGCGCAACAGCGGGATCAGCACACTCACCTCCCGGGCGATCCGCCGCTGCCGCCGCGCCGCCGCTGCCGCCAGCAGGCGCTTGGGCAGCAGGTAGCCGGCGCCCAGCGCGCACAGCACCAGCACGACCCAATGCCCGCGCCGCTCCCCCGGCAAGCCATGCACCATGACCAACACCACAATCATCGCCAGCAACGGCAATCCCAGCTGCACGGCCGCGAACAGTGCACGCTGCCGGCTGCGCCGCCAGCCGAGGCGGTCGAGCAGCGCCTGGGTTTCGCCATCCAGCCGCTGCAGGCGCCGCCCTAGCGGGCTGCTGCCCAGCCACTGCAACCAGTCCCCCAGCCGCTCGTCACGGGCCATGCGCCCTTGCAGGCGCCGCGCGACCCGCTGCCGCGCCCGCCACTGCCAGGCCAGTTGCAGCGCCAGCAGCACGAAACCGGCAAACAGGCACAGCGCGCTGAGCATCAAGGCCATGGTCAGAGACTCCTCATCATGCGCCACAGCACCAGGCAACCGACGGCCTGCAGGGCAAAGGCGAACAGCAGCATCATCTGCCCGTGGCTGTCGCGCCACATGGCCATCAGGTAACCGGGGTTGGCGAACAGGAAGTAGCCGACCATGCCCAAGGGCAAGGCGCCGAGGATCCATGCCGTGATGCGCGTCTCGCCGGTCATCGCCCGCAGTTGACGGTCGCCCTGCTCGTGCTCGCGGATCAGCTTGATCAGGTTCTCCATCAGCTCGCTGGCATTACCGCCATGGCGCTGGTTGATACGCAGGCCCAGGGCGAACATGCGCAATTCGTCCTGGCCGTAGAGCTCGGCCAGTTCGCTGACCGCATCGTCCAGCGGCACGCCCAGCTGCACGTTGCGGCGCACCCGCAGCATCGCCGAGCGCAGCGGCTCGCGGGTGGCTTCGACGCCACCCAGCACCGCGTCGCTGAGGGTGCGCCCGGCCTTGAGGCTACGCACGCTGTAGTCGAGCAGGCCCGGCAGTTGTTCGATGATCTGGCGCAGTTGCCGCCGGCAACGCCAGCTCAGGTAGAAGTAGCCCAGCAGGGGCAAGCCAAGCAGTGCCATCAGCGCTGCCACCCAGCCCGCGGCGAGCCCCGCCAGCAACGTCAGCCCCAACCAGGCCAGCAGCCAGTTGCGTGGGGAAACCTCGCCATGGGCCAGGCCCGCCCGTTGCAGCAGCGGGTCGAGCCAGTCGCGCCGGGCATTGCCCAGGCGCACTGCGCGGTAGGCCCGCCCCAGGCGCAGGAGGATGCGCTCCTCGCCCCGCTTGTGCAGGCCCAGGCGGAACATCAGCAGCGCCATGCCCAGGCACAGCGGCGAGAGGGCCAGCAGCAGCGGGCCCATTACAGTATTCCCTCATGGCGCAACTTGGCCCCTGAGGGGTGCGGCGCGTCGCGCAGGAAGCCATCGCCACTGCGCCGGTCGAGGCGGAACAGCGTACTGGTGACGTAGACATCGTCACGCACCCCGACCACTTCCAGCACCTCGCTCACGCAACGCCGGCCATCGGCCAGGCGGGTCAGCTGGATCACCACGTCCAGCGCCGCGCAGATCATCTGCCGCAAGGTCTTCTCGGCCACCTGGCGGCCGGTCAGGCCGACCAGAGTCTCAAGACGCAGCAGGGCGTCCTGCGCGCTGTTGGCATGCACGGTGCTCATCGAGCCGTCGTGGCCGGTGTTCATCGCGGTGAGCACATCGACCACCTCGGCGCCGCGGATCTCGCCGAGCACGATCCGGTCGGGGCGCATGCGCAGAGCGTTGCGGATCAGCTCGCTGGCCTTGATCTCGCCGTGGCCCTCGGCGTTCGGCGGGCGGGTCTCCAAGCGCACCACATGGGGGTGGTGCATCTGCAGCTCGGCCACGTCCTCGATGGTCACCAGGCGTTCCTGGGGCGCGATCATCTGGCTGAGGATGTTGAGCATCGTGGTCTTGCCGGTGCCGGTGCCACCGCTGACGAGGATGTTGCAGCGCCGACCCACGGCGCGTTCGAGGAAGTCGAAGATGGCCTGGTCGATGGCCCGGGTGGCCAGCAGGTCGGCGCTCTTGAGCATGTCCTGGCGGAACTTGCGGATCGACAGGCACGGACCGTCCAGCGCCACCGGCGGGATGATCGCATTGACCCGGCTGCCGTCGGGCATGCGTGCGTCGACCATCGGCGAGGACTCGTCCAGGCGCCGGCCCAGCGGCGCAAGGATGCGCTGCATCACCCGCTCCACATGGTGGGCATCGATGAAGCGCAGGTCGGTCTGCTGCAACAGGCCAGCGCGCTCGACGAACACCCGGTACGGCCCGTTGACCAGGATCTCGGTGACGCTCGGGTCGCGCAGCAACACTTCCAACGGGCCGTAGCCGGTCAGCTCGTCGACGATCTCTTCGCCCAGGCGTTCCATTTCATAGCGCGACAGGGCCAGGCGCAGGCGCGCGACATAGTCGCCGACCTGTTCGAGGACGAACTGCGAAAGCACCGGGCGCGCCCCCTCCAGCAGGTTGCGGCCGCTGTCCTCGATGGCGTCGATCACGTGGCGATGAAGCGCACGCTTGAGCACCTGGGGGTCGCTGGCCGCGTGGCGCGGCCCGCCAAAGGGTTCTTCGCTGCTCATCGGTTACCCCACAGGCGCCGCAGCCAGACATGAGCTGGCGCGGCCAGGCTCTCGGATCGTTGCGCCAGGCGTTCGCCAAGCCCACGCAGGGCCTGGGTCAAGGCCTCGCGCGGGGCCAGTTCGAACAGGCTCAGCCCCTGGTTCTTGGCGTTTAGGCGTACCTCCGGGCTGTAGGGCATGACCTTGAGCAACGGCAACCCATAGCGCTTGGCCAGGGTTTCCGCATCCGGCGCCACATGCCGCAGAAAGCGGTCGACCAGCAGGCTGGCGTGCTCCAGCTTGATGCCGCGGTCGCGCCATTGCTCGAGCACCTCCAGGTTGCGCCGGCAGTCGAGGATGTTCTGGTCGGTGTAGAAAATCAGCTTGTCGCAGTGGCTGACAATGGTGCGCAAGGCTTCGCTGTCGGCCTGCCCGGTGAGGTTCACCACGATGTGCTGGAAATGCTGGCGCAAGGCGCTGAGCAGCATGTACAGCTCGGCGGCGCTGGTCTGCTCGAGGGCGTCGTCGTTGTCGGCGTAGGCGAGGATGCGCAGCCCGCCCTTGTCACGGGTGAAGGCACTGTCGATCAGGGTCGCGTCGAGCCGACGCAGGTGGCGCAGCGAATCGCCGAAGTGAAACGACGCCTCCAGCCCCAACAGCGCCAGGCTGTCCGCGCGGGGCAGCCCGAGGTCGAGCAGCAAGGTCTGCTGGCCGCTGTCCTGCACCACCCGCGCCAGGTGGGTGGTCAGCAGCGCGCCATCGGCGCTGCGCTGAGCCCCGTAGAGCACGGTCAGGCCGCCCAGGCTGGGGTTGCTGGCCACCGCAGGCAGGCGCTTGCCCAGGCGTCGCACCAACCCGGCCACCTCACTGGCCCGCGAGCCGTAGGCGACGAAGTCGCGGGCACCGGCGCGCATGGCGTGCAGCACCAACTGGTTGTCCATGCCATCGCCCAGGGCGACGATGGCCAGCATCGGCTTGGCCTCGAGCATGCCCTCGATCAACGCGCACTGGCTGACCAGTTGCTCGCGGTCCAGGCCGATGAACACCAGGTTGCTGAAGGTCATGTCGACCAGCGCCAGCAACTCGTCGAGACTGCCGTTGCTGGCGCCGATCACCTGCCCCAGGGGCGCCAATGCGCCTTGCAGCCAGTGCAGGTCGTCCTCGTTGCGGGTCAGCGCCAGGTAGGTCTGGTTCAGGCTCTCGTTCATCGCGACAACCCGCCACGGCCATCGAAGCTGCCGTTTTCCATGAAGAACAGGTGGCCCCAGCTGGGGTCGTAGGTGCGCAACCCTTCGCCTGGCAGCTCCGGCAGCTTGGCATTGACGGCCAGCGGCTGGACCAGGTGTGGGGTGACGATCATCAGCAGTTCGGTCTCTTCACGGTTGAGCGCCGTCTGGCGAAAGAACGCGCCGATGATCGGCAGGTTGCCCAGCCCGGGCATCTTGTCCACGCCCGAACGCACGTTGCTGGTGATCAGGCCGCTGATGATGAAACTCTCGCCATCGGCGAGGGTGATGCTGGTGTCGGTGCGGCGCACGCTCAGGCCAGGTACCCGGGTGCCGGCGATCACCACCGCATTGTTGTAGTCCAGCTCGCTGACCTCCGGCGCCACCTTCAAGTTGATGCGGTTGCCGCTGACCACGGTGGGGGTCAGGGCCAGGCGCACGCCGAACTCCTTGTACTCGATCGAAACGTTGTCGCTGCCGCTGCTGGGCACCGGGATGGGGATCTCGCCGCCGGCCAGGAAGCTGGCGGTCAGGCCGCTGAGCACGGTCAGGCTGGGGCGTGCCAGGGTGTAGGCGAAGCCGCTGTTCTCCAGGGCGTTGATCATCGCCAGGAAGCGGCTGCTGCCGCCGCCCCAGACGATGTTGAAGACATCGTTGTCGAGCGGGATGCCGGGGCGCACGTCGGCGTAGGTCACCGGGTTGGTGCCGGTCTGGATGCCCGGCACATAACCAGGCCGGACCACGGTGTTGGGCACGGTGCCAGGCGAACCGAATAGGCTGTTGTTGGAGCCCTTGAAGAACAGCTTGGCACCGGCCTCCTTGTACTTGAGCCGACGCACCTCGACAAAGCGGATGTCGGCCTGCACCTGGGTCGGCAGCGGCGCCTGCTCGGTGGCCTGCAGCGCCACCTCGGCCATGTCGGCGCTGGCCCGGCCCTTGATGAACACCATGGCCCGGTGCGGCTTCGGCGCGCAGTCGGTCCACAGCATCAGGCTGGTGTTGCCCTGCCCCACCCCGGTCAGCAGCACCGCGCGTTCGCCGCTGGCCTGGACATCGGCCACCTTCGGCTCGCCCACCGCCACCCGGGTGATGGCCACGGGCAGGCGCAACTCCTGCTGCAGGCCCTGGTCCATCTCGATCACCGTGGGCATCTGGTCGAACGCCGCACAACCCTTGCCCGTCGCCAGCGCCTGCGGCATCAGCAGCATCAGTGGCACCACCAGGCACAGCCATTTGGAAACCTGCACGGAACTACGCATAGCTGCATCCTTGCCTGGTCAGGGGGTCTTGTTCAGGTCGTTGGCCGCCTGGGCGCCACGAATGATCTGCATGCCTGGCGCGCCACCCGCGGCGGCGGCCGGGTTGGCCAGCGGCACCTGGGACAGCTGGCTGAAGCGGTAGAGGTCGCGGTTGGCGGCGGCCAGTTGCGGGCTGGCGTCTTCGCCGGACCAATAGCGCGCAAGCAACTGCTCGTCGGCGCTGCGCACGGCCAGGCGCAAGGTGCCGGCCTGGGCGGCCAGCATCAACCGGCTGGCCAGGGCCTCGGGCACGGCCAGCCCGACGGTGCGGGTAGCGTTGCTGTTCAGGGCCTGCTGGTCGCGGCGGGCCTTTTGTTCTTCGGCGGTCTGTGCCGGGCGGCCATCGTTGGCCAGGCCCGTCTGATGGTCGACACTGAGCACGCGCAGGGCCGGCAGCACCACCTGGGCCGAAGACTGCGGGTTGTTGTTCTCCTCGCGCAGGAACAACAGCACATCGACGAAATCCCCAGGCCGCAACTGCCCGGCGGCGCCAATCACATCGTCCACCGCCACGGCGACGGCACGTTCGTTGGCGCGGATCATCCGCGCCAACGGGCCACCGGCCTGGAAGCTCGAATCATCGAGCCAACTGCCGGCCGCCAACGGCCGCGAACTGCTGCGCCCGAGCACTTGGTCGAGCTGCTGGAACGCGCCTGCAGGCACGACCTGCAAGCGTTCGACCAGCACGTCGTCCTCGGTCAGCGGCACGTTGGCCGGCACTGCCTTGCGCAGCACCACGATGGGTGAGCGTGGCGGCTCAGGCGGTTGCGCGGGTACGGCGACGGGAGTTGGCGCCGGCAAGGCGTCGGCGGCAGGCACCAGCGGTGCCGGCGGCTCGGGCGGACGGCTCAGGCGCAGCCCCCAGTAGCCCGCCAGCAACGCCGCGAGGAGAAACAGGCCAGCCAGGATCATGGTCAAGCGACTGCTCATTCCCGCCCTCCCTGTGCCCGTGATCGATGCTGGCAAAAAGTAACTATTTCGCTATTGCACGGTAGCCGAGCCCTGCCGATTCGCCATTAACTGGTTAGCGTTTTTCGAGCCATGAAATTGACGCACAGGCAAAACAGTAACTTAGCCTCGCCGATTGTGACCAATACTTTTGGATTAATGCCTTGTTACATTTGCAGCCGGCCATGGCTTGACGATCCTGTGATGGCAAAGGGGTGTCACTTTCAAGCCCCGCGACCCGCGCCACATGAGCGCAAGGAGACATGCCATGCTGCTGCAACTGATCCTCCTTCACTGCAAGCACTTCCTCCAGCGCAAGGATGGCGCCTCCGGTATCGAGTACGCGGTGATCGCCGCCATGGTCGCGGTGGTACTGGCGGGCTTCGTCACCCCCATCGGCACCGAAGTCAGTGCCATCATGACCAGCATCAAGACCGCCATCACCCAGTGATCGCAGGCCAGGACGTCTGACCGACAGCCCGGGAGCCGAGCATGCCGACCTCTGCATTGCGTCAGCAGATTCTCTTGGTGGACGACGACGAGCACGCCCTGCTGGAGCTGGCCGAGCTGCTGGAAAACGAAGGCTTTGCCTGCCACACCGCCAGCTCCGTGCGGGCAGCCCTGCAACAGTTGACCCGGCACCCGGACGTGGCGCTGGTCATCACCGACCTGCGCATGCCGGAGGAAAGCGGCATCGGCCTGATCCAGCGCCTGCGCGACCACACCGCCCGCCAGCACCTGCCGGTGATCGTGATGTCCGGGCACGCCGACATGGACGACGTCAGCGACCTGTTGCGCCTGCAGGTGCTCGATCTGTTCCGCAAGCCCATCTATCACGCACGCTTGCTGGAAACCCTGGAGAACCTGTTTCCCAAGCCGCTGTTGCAAGCCGTGAACTAGCAAAGCGCAAAGCCCCGTGAACCCTGCAAAGCATTCGCCGGCAAGGCCGGCTCCTACAGGTACGGCGCCAGCCTCAAGGCCAACGCCGCACCTGTAGGAGCCGGCTTTGCCGGCGAAAGGGCCAGTACAGTCGGCACACTCTCAGAGCTGGCAACTGAAGCTCAGCGTAAACCTGGGCCGACGGTCGAGGTTGTCCAGGGCAACGTCCGCCAGCGGCTTGGCCAGTTCCACGGCGACGTTGAAGTAACGCCTATCCCCCAAGCGCACCCCCAGCGCGGCGGACGACAACTTCGCCTCGCGTACATCCACCTCGTTGAACCAGGTCCTGGCGGCATCGACCACGACGTAAGGCTGCACCACCTTCAACCACTCGCCGCCGCGCCTGAAGCTGTAGTTGACCTCGTAGGCCAGCCCCCAGCCCTTGTCGCCACTCGCCTGGTCTTGGGGATAACCGCGACCGAAGCCCTGGCCACCGAACAGCACCCGCTCGCTGTCGGGCAGGCTGTCGCCGCTCCAGTACATGGCGGCCGATGCCACGCCCTGCCAGTGATCGGTGAAATCGTCACTCTGCAGCCCGGATGCCCGCAGGCGCAGGAAGTCCAAATCGTAGCCAGCATTGCTGCGCGCCCCGAGGTAGTCCATGCCCTGATAGACCCCGGCACTGAGCATCCGCAGGCGCCCGGCCTCGACCTTGCGCCAGTCGCCTTCGAAGGACAACGCACGAACATCGGTCGCGGTATCCGCTTGCTGCGCCGCCCCCTGATAGTCGACCCGGTCCTTGACCACGTAGAAACGCCCCACCACCTCCAGCCACTCGTCGGGCGCAGCGATCAACGGCTGGCCGAGACCGATCGCATAACGGTCACTGTCACGGTGCTGACGCAGGTCGGTGCCATCGTCCAGTCGCACGCGGGTACGTGGCTCGCTGCGGTAACGCGAAGCCGAGAGTTGCAGTTGCAACCCTTGGTCATCGATGAACTGGCTGTAATCGAGGCGGGCGTAATGCGCCTCGTCGTCGCCGGGAGGTGCCAGCACAGTGGCGAGCACCTGCTCGGCACGGCGGGTCTGGGCGTTGCTGGCGACACTAACCAAGGCCTGCGGATCAGCGCGGCTGCCATCGTTCGCGATCACGTTGCCAGCAAAGGGCCTGCGCGACACCTGGACGACCAGCCGGGCGGCGCCATCGTCGGCAACAGGTGCCTCGACCCTGGCCTGCAAGGTCACGCCAGGGATACGCCCCATCAGGCTGACATAGCGGTCCAGGGTCTGCCGGGTCAGCGGGCGTTCGGCCTTGAGGCGCTCAAGCAACCTGACCAGGTAGGCGCGTGCTGGCCCGATATCACCTTCAATCTGATAATCGTGGACATGACCCTCCACCAACGCCACCTGCACCCGGCCGTCACTGAAGTCCTGCGGGGGTAGATAGGCGTAGGAAAGCAGGTAGCCATCCTGCTGATAACGCCGAGTGAGGCGTTGGGTGAGTTCGCTCAGCTCGGCCAGGCTGAGCGTCTGGCCGATGATGGGCTGGTAGTGATCGCGCAATTCGCTCAACGCATAGACGGTACCGCCCTCGAAACGCACCTTGCGCACCTGCACTCGGGTGTCCATCGCCAAGGATTGCTGGCGAAGGGTGTAAGGCGCCGCCACCTGCACGAAGGGCTCCCCCGGACGGTAGGCCTCTACCGGCAAGTTCGCCGTGGGCAGGCGGCTTTCGCTTTCATTGCCATCGAGGTAACTGGGCAGGGGCTCGGCGCGAACGCTGGCCCCCCAGGACAACGCCAGCATCGTCAACAGCATCAGGCGCATGCGGACACTCCGTGATCCAGAAGGCCACCGCCCCGTACAGGCAAGCGGCGCGCTTGAGGATCAGCGTAGGTGCAGCCCCCCGATGGGTCAAAGCCCGCCCGTGGCGTTGAAGCCCACCCCCGCCGCCGTCAGCAAGGACAGGGGCAGCAACAAGGTGTCCAGCAACGCGCTGCCCGGCAGGTCCAGCCCCGGATAGGCCGGCGCCGTTGCCCCGAAGCGGTCTTCGGGGCAACAGCCGCCGTTCATCACGTACAGGTCCAGCCGCGTGCCGGCGTACACCACCGGCGCGCCGGGCTTGTTGGCGTCCAGGGTACGCACCGTGGCGCAGCCGCCCACTTGCATCAATACCAGCAACCCCAGCAACGCCCGCCTCAATCGTCGACCCCGTGGTGGTGCTCGCCCCAGCGCGGCAGCATGTCCTGGGGAATGTTCAGCAGGTTGAGGATGCGCGCAACGACGAAGTCGACCAGGTCGTCGATGGTTTGCGGCTGGTGGTAGAAGCCTGGCGCCGCCGGCAGGATCACTGCGCCCATCTGCGACAGCTTGAGCATGTTTTCCAGGTGAATGGTTGAAAACGGCGCTTCACGCGGCACCAGGATCAACTGACGACGCTCCTTCAGTGTCACGTCGGCAGCCCGCTCGATCAAATTGTTGCAAGCTCCGGTGGCGATCGCCGACAGGGTGCCGGTGGAGCACGGCACCACCACCATCGCCGCTGGCGCGCCGGAACCCGAGGCCACCGGCGACATCCAGTCCTCCTTGCCGTACACACGGATCTGCCCGTCGGCGGCCCCGGTGTATTCAGTGAGGAAGGCCTGCATCGCCTGGGGCTTGGCCGGCAGCACCACGTCCGTCTCGGTGGCCATCACCAGTTGCGCGGCCTTGGAGATCAGGAAGTGCACCTCACGGTCCTCGCGCACCAGGCAGTCGAGCAGGCGCAGGCCATACTGCGCCCCCGATGCCCCGGTCATGGCCAGGGTGATGCGCTCCGGCCCGCTCACTTTAGGGCCTCGGCCAGCTTGCCGTGCAGGCCGCCGAAGCCGCCGTTGCTCATGATCACCACGTGGGTGCCCGGGCGAGCCTGGCCCTTGACCCGGTCGATGATCGCCTCGAGGCTGTCGGCGACCACACTTGGGACCTTGCACTGGGCAGCGGTGCCGGCCAGGTCCCAGCCCAGGTTGGGCGGCGCGTACCAGATCACCTGGTCGGCATCGTTGACGCTTTCCGGCAGGCCGTCGCGGTGGGCGCCGAGCTTCATGGAGTTGGAGCGCGGCTCGATCACCGCGATCACCGGCGCCTCGCCGACGCGCTTGCGCAGGCCATCGAGGGTGGTTGCAATGGCGGTCGGGTGGTGGGCGAAGTCATCGTAGATGGTCACGCCTTGAACCTCGGCGACCTTCTCCATGCGCCGCTTGACGCTCTTGAACGCGCTCAGGCCCTCGATGCCCATGGCCGGGGCCACGCCCACGTGGCGGGCGGCAGCCAGTGTGGCCAGGGCGTTGGCGACGTTGTGCTGGCCAGTCAGGGCCCAATCCACCACGCCTTGCGCCTCGCCCTCGAACAACACCTCGAAACGCGAACCATCCGGGCTGAGCAGGCGCGCCTGCCACTGGCCACCCTCTCCGGTGGTCTGCACCGGAGTCCAGCAGCCCATGCCGATCACCCGCTCCAGCGCCTGCTCGGTGGTCGGGTGGATCACCAGGCCTTCGCTCGGGATGGTCCGCACCAAGTGGTGGAACTGCCGCTCGATGGACGCCAGGTCCGGGAAGATGTCCGCGTGATCGAACTCGAGGTTGTTGAGAATCGCGGTGCGCGGGTGGTAGTGCACGAACTTCGAGCGCTTGTCGAAGAACGCACTGTCGTATTCGTCGGCCTCGACCACGAAGAACGGCGTGCCGCCCAGGCGCGCCGACACCGAGAAGTTCTGCGGTACGCCGCCGATCAAAAAGCCCGGGCTCATGCCGGCATGTTCCAGGACCCAGGCCAGCATGCTGCTGGTGGTGGTCTTGCCGTGGGTGCCGGCCACCGCCAGCACCCAGCGCCCCTGCAGCACATGGTCGGCCAGCCACTGCGGGCCGGAAACGTAGGGCAGGCCCTTGTTCAGCACGTACTCCACCGCCGGGTTGCCCCGCGACATGGCGTTGCCGATCACCACCAGGTCCGGTGCCGGCTCCAGCTGGGCCGGGTCATAGCCTTGGGTGAGCTCGATGCCCTGGGCTTCGAGCTGGGTGCTCATCGGGGGATAGACATTGGCGTCGGAGCCGGTGACGCGGTGGCCCAGTTCCTTGGCCAGCACGGCCAGCGAACCCATGAAAGTGCCGCAAATACCGAGAATGTGAATGTGCATGATCGACCTCGCAAAACGTCGAGGCAGGGTAGCCCACGGCGAGGGAAATCGCACCCGCTGTTTCGCTCAGCCGGCCCGGGCGATGCCGTGTTTGCGCAGTTTTCGATAGAGGGTGTTGCGGCTGATGCCCAGGTGCTCGGCGACGTGGGTCAGGTGCCAGCGGTTTGCCTCCAGTACCGCGAGCAGTGCATCGCGCTCGGCATGCAGGAGCGGCCTTGTGTCGCGAATGGGCTGCAACGCAGCCCCGGTTGGATCAGTAGCGCTGCTGGAATCCTGGGGCCGCTGCGCGGCCCTTTCGCGGCTCAAGGCCGCTCCTACAGAGGGCGCGCCCTTCTGGACGATTGGGGGGAGATCCGAAAAATCGATATGTGGGCCTTCGCACAACGCGACCAGGGTCCGCAGCACATTGCGCATCTGCCGCACATTACCCGGCCAGGTGAAGTCCAGCAGCGCCTGGCGGGCGGCGGGCTCGAGGCCAATGGCCTGGCCCTCGGCCTCTTGCGCCAGGAGGAAGTCCAGCAACTGCCCCTTGTCGCTGCGCTCGCGCAGCGCCGGCAACGCCACCTCCAGGCCATTGAGGCGGTAATAAAGGTCTTCACGGAAACCGCCCTGCTCCACCCGTTCCAGCAGATCGCGGTGAGTGGCGCTGATGATCCGGACATCCACCGCCTGCGGCTCGCCGCCGATGGGCACCACCTGGCGCTCTTCAAGCACCCGCAGCAGGCGGGTCTGCAAGGCCAGCGGCATATCGCCGATCTCATCAAGCAACAGGGTGCCGCCGTCGGCCTGCAACAGTTTGCCGCGCATGCCCTCCTTGCGCGCACCGGTGAAACTGCCACCGCGATAGCCGAACAGCTCGCTCTCTATGAGACTTTCCGGAATCGAGGCGCAGTTGATCGCCACGAACGGCTTGTGCCGACGGGCGCTGACCTGGTGCACGGCCTGGGCGAAGGCCTCCTTGCCGCAACCGGTCTCGCCACGCAGCAGCAACGGCACGTCACGCTCGAAGACACGCACGGCGCGGCGGAAATCGTTCTGCAGGGCTGGGTCGAGCAGGCAGATGCCCGGCTCGCTGGCCTGGGGCAACGCCACCGGCACCGACCAGACCGGCGTGCGCGCCTGGCCACGCAGGCTGGCGAATACCTGCCGGCCATCACGAGTATGCAACGGCCAGGCAGTACTGCCTTGTGGCGTAGCGCGACTGAACAGTTCGTCGTGGCTGCACGCAAAGAAGCTGTCCACCGGCTTGCCCAGCACACCGCCGCGAATGGTACCCAGCAGATTCAACGCGCTCTGGTTGGCCGCGCAGATCCGCCCGTCGCCATCGAACGCCAGCAGGCCTTCGCTGAACAGCCCGACCGACTCGGCCTGCAAGTGGAAGCGCAGCAGCCATTGCTGTTCGAAGTGGCGTAGGAAATAGCAGCTCTCGATCATCTTCGCCGAGAGGTTGACCAGGGCCATGGTGTGGAACTGGCTCTGCCGTGACACATCCGGCCGCGCCGACGAGACGTCGAGCACCGCCAGCAATTCACCATGGGGGTCGAACACCGGGCTGGCCGAACAGGTCAGGCCCGTGTGGCGGCCGCGAAAGTGCTCGTCCTGGTGAATGGTCAATGCCTGGCGTTCGACCAGGCACGTGCCGATGCCGTTGGTACCTTCGCGGGCTTCGCTCCAGTCGGCGCCCAGCCACAGCCCGGCGCGCTCGAAGATGCGCCGCTCGCTGGGCGTGGTGACGCAATTGAGGATGACGCCCCGGGCATCGGTGAGCAGCACCGCATGGCCGGCGCCGGACAGTTGCTGGTGCAGGCTGTTCATCTCGTTATCGGCGATCTGCAGCACCTGGTGCAGGCGCTCGCGGCTCTCCAGCAGGCGGCCGTGCTCCAGCACGACGGGCGCTTGGGCGCGTGCGGGGTCGAGGTGGTAATCCTCCAGGCAACGCAGCCAGGAACGGGCGATGGACGGGTCGCTGCCCGGCCCGCTGGCCTGCCCGCGGGCGATGGTGAGCACCTGCTGGGCATGGCGGCTGAACGAATTGCTCTGCATGTGTTGTTGTTCTCCGCAGATCGATCGTCCCGCCAGCATCCTCCAGGCGCGAACGCTTTGCAATGCCGCGCTGACCACCGAGTCATGGGCGCGCCGGAAACGGTACAAAGTGTCACCCACCCCGTGCCACGCCTGGCACAAGGCATCGCCGCAGCGCCCCGGACACTGACCCAAGTCACTGATTTGCAAGGGCCCCACGGCACTGGCCCAACCTTTGCTCTACGCTTGGTAACTCCGCAACAATCACAACGACCAGGAGACACACCATGCGTTACGCACATCCCGGTACCGAGGGCGCGAAGGTTTCCTTCAAGAGCCGCTATGGCAACTACATCGGTGGTGAGTTCGTTCCTCCGGTAAAGGGTGAGTACTTCACCAACACCTCGCCGGTGAACGGCCAGCCGATCGCCGAGTTCCCCCGCTCCACCGCAGAAGACATCGACAAGGCCCTCGACGCCGCCCATGCCGCCGCCGATGCCTGGGGCCGCACCTCGGTGCAGGACCGCTCCAACGTCCTGCTGCGCATCGCCGACCGCATCGAGCAGAACCTCGAAGTGCTGGCCATCACCGAAACCTGGGACAACGGCAAGCCGATCCGCGAAACCCTCAACGCCGACATCCCCCTGGCGGTCGATCACTTCCGCTACTTCGCTGGCTGCATCCGCGCCCAGGAAGGCGGCGCCGCCGAGATCAACGAAAACACCGTGGCCTACCACATCCACGAACCGCTGGGCGTGGTCGGCCAGATCATCCCGTGGAACTTCCCGCTGCTGATGGCCGCCTGGAAGCTCGCCCCAGCCCTGGCCGCCGGCAACTGCGTGGTGCTCAAGCCCGCCGAGCAGACCCCGCTGGGCATCACCGTGCTGCTGGAGCTGATCGGCGACCTGCTGCCCAAGGGCGTGCTCAACGTGGTGCAAGGCTATGGTCGCGAGGCCGGCGAAGCCCTGGCCACCAGCAAGCGCATCGCCAAGATCGCCTTCACCGGCTCCACCCCGGTCGGCGCGCACATCATGAAGTGCGCCGCCGAGAACATCATCCCGTCCACCGTCGAGCTGGGCGGCAAGTCGCCCAACGTCTACTTCGAGGACATCATGCAGGCCGAGCCTGCCTTCATCGACAAGGCCGCCGAAGGCATGGTGCTGGCGTTCTTCAACCAGGGCGAGGTGTGCACCTGCCCGTCGCGGGCGCTGGTGCAGGAGTCGATCTACCCGCAGTTCATGGAAGTGGTGATGAAGAAGGTGCTGCAGATCAAGCGCGGCGACCCACTGGACACCGACACCATGGTTGGTGCCCAGGCCTCGCAGCAGCAGTTCGAGAAGATCCAGTCGTACCTGAAGATTGCCCAGGAAGAAGGCGCCGAGCTGCTCACCGGCGGCAAGGTGGAGCAACTCGAGGGCTCGCTGGCCAGCGGCTATTACATCCAGCCGACCCTGCTCAAGGGCAACAACAAGATGCGCGTGTTCCAGGAAGAAATCTTCGGCCCGGTGGTCAGCGTCACCACCTTCAAGGACGAAGCCGAGGCCCTGGCCATCGCCAACGACACCGAGTTCGGCCTCGGCGCCGGTGTGTGGACCCGCGACATCAACCGCGCCTACCGCATGGGCCGCGGTATCAAGGCCGGCCGCGTGTGGACCAACTGCTACCACCTGTACCCGGCGCATGCCGCGTTCGGTGGCTACAAGAAGTCCGGCGTCGGCCGTGAAACCCACAAGATGATGCTCGACCATTACCAGCAGACCAAGAACCTGCTGGTGAGCTACGACATCAACCCGCTGGGCTTCTTCTAAGCCCCTTCGCCAGCAAGCTGGCTCCTACCTGTCCCCGTAGGAGCCAGCTTGCTGGCGAACCGTCCCCTGGCCCACATCCTGCAACACCTTCACCACTCAAAAACGAAAAAAACAGGTGAACACCATGCCAAGCGATCACTCCGCCGGCGCGCCGGCGAGCTCCTCCGTCGACTTCGAAAAAGTCGGCTCGGACTATTTCCAGCAACGTGAACTGAAGAAAGGCGCCGCCGGCTGGGTCCTGCTGGTGGGCCTGGGCGTGGCCTACGTGATCTCCGGCGACTACGCCGGCTGGAACTTCGGCCTGGCCCAGGGCGGCTGGGGCGGCATGTTCCTCGCCACCCTGCTGATGGCCACCATGTACCTGTGCATGTGCTTCTCCCTGGCGGAGTTGTCGTCGATGATCCCCACCGCCGGCGGCGGCTACGGCTTCGCCCGCAGCGCCTTCGGCCCCTGGGGCGGCTTCCTCACCGGCACGGCGATCCTCATCGAGTACGCCATCGCCCCCGCGGCCATCGCCGTGTTCATCGGCGCCTACTGCCAGTCGCTGTTCGGCATCGGCGGCTGGATGATTTATCTCGCCTTCTACATCGTGTTCATCGGCATCCACATCTTCGGGGTCGGCGAGGCGCTGAAGCTGATGTTCATCATCACGGCCATCGCCGCCATTGCCCTGGCCGTGTTCCTGATCGGCATGGTGCCCCATTTCGATGCAGCCAACCTGTTCGACATCGCCAAGACCGACGCGGTTGGTGCAAGCAGCTTCCTGCCGTTCGGTTACGTCGGCGTGTGGGCGGCGATCCCCTACGCGATCTGGTTCTTCCTTGCGGTCGAGGGTGTACCCCTGGCCGCCGAGGAAACCAAGAACCCCAAGCGCGACCTGCCCCGCGGTCTGATCGGCGCCATGCTGGTACTGCTCGCCTTCGCCCTGCTGATCCTGGTGGTCGGCCCTGGCGGCGCCGGTGCCGACGCACTGAAGGCCTCGGGCAACCCACTGGTCGAGGCGCTGGCCAAAGCCTATGGCGGCTCCACCTGGATGGGCGGCTTCGTCAACCTGGTCGGCCTGGCCGGCCTGATCGCCAGCTTCTTCTCGATCATCTACGCCTATTCGCGGCAGATCTTCGCCCTGTCCCGTGCCGGCTACCTGCCGCGCAAGCTGTCGGAAACCAACAAGAGCAAGGCGCCGGTGCTGGCCCTGGTGATCCCCGGGATCATCGGTTTCGCCCTGTCGCTGACCGGCCAGGGCGACCTGCTGATCCTGGTGGCGGTGTTCGGCGCGACGCTGTCCTACGTGCTGATGATGGCCGCGCACATCACCCTGCGCATCCGCCGGCCGAAAATGGAGCGCCCGTACCGCACCCCAGGTGGCATCTTCACCTCGGGCGTGGCCCTGGTGCTGGCCTGCATCGCCGTGGTCGCCGGCTTCCTGGTCGATCCGCGGGTGGTGATCGGCGCCGCCTTGATCTATGCCGTATTGATTGCCTACTTTGCTTTCTACAGCCGCCATCACCTGGTGGCCGGCACGCCCGAAGAGGAATTCGCCGCGATCCAGCAGGCCGAAGAGGCCCTGCACTGAGCGCCGACCCACGCCGCAGGCCAGCCCTGCGGCGCCCTGGAGATTCTGTATGGCAAGTTTCGTGCACACGGTCGGTCACCAGATCTACCGTTTCGACAGCCTCAAAGAAGTGATGGCCAAGGCCAGCCCGGCGCGCTCGGGCGATTACCTGGCGGGCGTCGCCGCCAGCAACGATGGTGAGCGGGTCGCGGCGCAGATGGCCCTGGCCGACATCCCGCTGACGCACTTCCTCAACGAGGCGCTGATCCCCTACGAGCAGGACGAAGTCACCCGGCTGATCATCGACACCCATGACAAACAGGCCTTCGCCCCGGTCAGCCACCTGACCGTCGGCGGCCTGCGCGACTGGCTGCTGGGCGAGCAGGCCGACGAACACAGCCTGCGCGCCCTGGCGCCGGGCCTGACGCCGGAAATGGCCGCCGCGGTGTCGAAGATCATGCGTGTACAGGACCTGGTGCTGGTGGCGCAAAAGATCCGCGTGGTCACCCAGTTCCGCGGCACCATGGGCCTGCGCGGCCGGCTGTCGACCCGCCTGCAGCCCAACCACCCCACCGACGAGCCGGCCGGCATCGCCGCCAGCATCCTCGACGGCCTGCTCTACGGCAACGGCGACGCCATGATCGGCATCAACCCGGCCACCGACAGCATTGCCTCGATCTGCGCCCTGCTGGAGATGCTCGACGCCATCATCCAGCGCTACCAGATCCCCACCCAAGCCTGCGTGCTCACCCACGTCACCACCTCGATCGAGGCGATCAACCGTGGTGTGCCGCTGGACCTGGTGTTCCAGTCCATCGCCGGCACCGAAGCGGCCAACGCCAGCTTCGGCATCAACCTCAACGTGCTGCAGGAAGGCTACGAGGCCGGTCTGTCGCTCAAGCGCGGCACGGTCGGGCAGAACCTGATGTACTTCGAGACCGGCCAGGGCAGCGCGCTGTCGGCCAACGCCCACCATGGCGTCGACCAGCAAACCTGCGAAACCCGCGCCTACGCCGTGGCCCGCCACTTCAAGCCATTCCTGGTCAACACCGTGGTCGGCTTCATTGGCCCGGAATACCTGTACAACGGCAAGCAGATCATCCGCGCCGGCCTCGAGGACCACTTCTGCGGCAAACTGCTGGGCGTGCCGATGGGCTGCGACATCTGCTACACCAACCACGCCGAAGCCGACCAGGACGACATGGATACCCTGCTGACCCTGCTGGGCGTGGCCGGGATCAACTTCATCATGGGCATCCCCGGTTCCGACGACATCATGCTCAACTACCAGACCACCTCGTTCCACGACGCGCTCTACGCCCGCCAGACCCTGGGCCTGAAGCCCGGGCCGGAATTCGAGGCCTGGCTGGAGCGCACGGGTATCTTCACCCAGGCCGATGGCCGCGTGCGCTTCGGCGACAACCTGCCACCGGCCTTCCGCCACGCACTGGCGCACCTGGCCTAGAGGTGACCATGGATCGACATACCCCCACCCCGGACAACCCCTGGCTGGCGCTGCGCAACCTTACCCCCGCGCGCATCGCCCTGGGGCGCACCGGCATCAGCCTGCCCACCGGCGCCCAGCTGGACTTCCAGTATGCCCACGCCCAGGCCCGCGACGCCGTGCACCTGCCCTTCGACCACGCCGGCCTGCGCCAGCAGCTCAGTGACCGGGGCCGCGACAGCTTGCTGCTGCACAGCGCCGCCAGCGACCGCCACCAATACCTGCAACGGCCCGACCTGGGCCGGCGCCTGCACGAGGACTCGGCCCAGCGCTTGCGCGAGCATGCCCAGGCCAACCCTGGCGGGGTGGACCTGGCCATCGTCGTTGCCGACGGGCTCTCCGCCCTGGCCGTGCACCGCCACACGCTACCCTTCCTGAGCCGCTTCGAGGAGCAGGCCGCCGCCGAAGGCTGGACCAGCGCCCCGGTGGTGCTGGTGGAACAGGGCCGCGTGGCGGTGGCCGACGAAGTGGGCGAACTGCTGGGCGCGCGCATGACCGTGATGCTGATCGGCGAACGCCCGGGCCTGAGCTCGCCCGACAGCCTCGGGCTGTACTTCACCTACGCGCCCAAGGTCGGCCTCACCGACGCCTACCGCAACTGCATCTCCAACGTGCGCCTGGAAGGCCTGAGCTATGGCATGGCCGCCCATCGCCTGCTGTACTTGATGCGTGAAGCCTGCCGGCGACAGCTTTCGGGGGTGAACCTCAAGGACGAAGCGGAGGTCCATAGCATCGACAGCAATAACACCGGCACCAAAAGCGGAAATTTCCTACTCGGAGAAGGGTAAGAAACATGTCATGGAAGGCGGATTGCGCTTCTACCCTGCATTAGGCAGCATGCGTACTGACGCAGCTGGCAATCCGCCGTACCCCCACATGGACTCAGAGGCCCGCACATGCGCATCATCAAGGCAACCCTCGAGCACCTCGACCTGCTCACTCCGCTGTTCGTGAAGTACCGTGAGTTCTATGGGCAGCTGCCTTACCCGGACAGCTCGCGCAAATTCCTGCAAAAACGCCTCATGCGCAGCGAATCGATCATCTACCTGGCCCTGCCGGATGACGCCGACGACCGTCTGCTGGGCTTCTGCCAGCTCTACCCAAGCTATTCGTCGCTGTCACTCAAGCGCGTGTGGATCCTCAACGACATCTACGTGGCCGAAGACTCGCGGCGCATGCTGGTGGCCGACCACCTGATGCGCGAAGCCAAGAAGATGGCCAAAGAGACCAACGCCGTGCGCATGCGCGTGGCCACCAGCAGCGACAACGAGGTGGCGAGGAAGACCTACGAGTCCATGGGCTTTCGCAAGGACACCGAGTTCGACAACTACATCCTGCCAATCAGCCAGGACTGAACGCCTGCCTCACCTCGGACCTGTAGGAGCGGCTTCAGCCGCGATCACCCGCAACGCGGGTGCCAGGCACGGCGCTGCCTGCATCGCGGCTGAAGCCGCTCCTACACGGTAACCCCCCGCTACAAACTCTCCGGGCATATCCTCGACTTCGCCGTATAATCCCCTTCCTGTCATGTGTGAAAAGTTACCTTCCACAGGTAAATCCCCCACGTCAACGACGCTCTCCGTCATCGCGCGCCCGTAGAAGCGGGTCAAGAACACAGGTGCTGTACATGGACTTCAACCCGCTGGACCTCATCCTGCATCTCGATGCCTACCTCGACCTGCTGGTCACCAATTACGGTCCATGGATCTACGCCATCCTCTTCACCGTGATCTTCTGCGAAACCGGCCTGGTGGTGATGCCCTTCCTGCCTGGCGACTCGCTGCTGTTCATCGCCGGCGCCGTGGCCGCGGGCGGCGGCATGGACCCGGTGCTGCTGGCCGGCTTGCTGATGGCGGCGGCCATATTGGGCGACAGCACCAACTACGTGATCGGGCGCACCGCGGGCGAACGCCTGTTCCGCAACCCCAGGTCGAAGATCTTCCGCCAGGACTACCTGCAACGCACCCACGAGTTCTATGCACGCCACGGCGGCAAGACCGTCACCCTGGCGCGCTTCCTGCCGATCCTGCGCACCTTCGCGCCGTTCGTCGCCGGCATCGCCCACATGCACTACCCGCGCTTCCTGGCCTTCAGCGTGGCCGGCTCGCTGCTGTGGGTCGGCGGCCTGGTCACGCTGGGCTACTTCTTCGGCAACGTGCCATTCATCAAGCAGCACCTGTCGCTGATGGTGGTCGGCATCATCGTCCTGTCGCTGGTGCCGATGATCCTCGGCCTGCTGCGCGGCCGCTTCAGCCGCGCGGCCAAGGCCCACTGACCGCGGCATGTGGTCGTTCAGCGCCTGGCGCCGGCGGCGCACCCTGGCCCGCTACCCGGTCGACAATCAGCAGTGGCTGGTGATCCGCGATCGCCTGCCGCTGCTCGATGGCATCAGCGACGAGGAAGACCGCTGGCTGCGTGAGGCCTGCGTGCTGTTCCTGCATGACAAGCACCTGACCGCCCTGCCCGGCGTCGAACTGGACGACGAGCAGCGCCTGTTCCTCGCCGCCCAGGCGCAACTGCCCCTGTTGCACCTGGGCGAACTGAACTGGTACCAGGGTTTCCACGAGATCATCCTCTACCCCGACGACTTCCTCAGCCCCCAGCGCCACCGCGACGCCAGCGGCGTGGAACACGTGTGGGACGCCGAGCACAGCGGCGAAGCCTGGCAACAGGGGCCGGTGATCCTGGCCTGGCCCGGGGTGCTGGCCAGCGGGGGCTGGGAGGCCTACAACCTGGTCATCCACGAGCTGGCGCACAAGCTCGACATGCTCAATGGCGACGCCAATGGCCTGCCACCGCTGCACAACGGCATGCGCGTGGAAGACTGGGCCCAGGCCATGCAGCAGGCTTACGACGCCATGAACCGCCAGCTCGACCAGAACCCCGACGCAGAGACCGCCATCGACCCCTACGCCGCGGAAAACCCGGCGGAGTTCTTCGCCGTCACCAGCGAGTACTTCTTCAGCGCCCCCGACCTGCTGCACCAGGCTTTTCCGGCGGTCTACCAGCAGTTGGCGCTGTTCTACCGCCAGGACCCACTGACGCGCCTGGCCCGGCTGCAAACCGAACACCCGGATTACCGTGAGCACCACGGCTGATCGCCCCGCACATCCGGCCGGGCGTGGCACCCACTGTGGGAATGTGCCTATAATCGCCGCCACTTTTTTGATCAAACACGGGGGCATTGCCCAATGAGCTACAGCAAGATTCCAGCCGGCAAAGACCTGCCGAACGACATCTACGTCGCTATCGAGATCCCGGCCAACCACGCGCCGATCAAGTACGAAATCGACAAGGACAGCGACACCCTGTTCGTCGACCGTTTCATGGCCACCCCGATGTTCTACCCGGCCAACTACGGCTTCATCCCCAACACCCTGGCCGACGACGGTGATCCGCTGGACGTACTGGTCGTGACCCCTTACCCAGTCGCCCCAGGCTCGGTGATCCGCGCCCGTCCGGTCGGCGTGCTGAACATGACCGACGACGGCGGCGGCGACGCCAAGGTCATCGCCGTGCCTCACGACAAGCTGAGCCAGCTGTACGTCGACGTGAAGGAATACACCGACCTGCCGGCCCTGCTGATCCAGCAGATCGAGCACTTCTTCGCGAACTACAAGGATCTCGAGAAGGGCAAGTGGGTCAAGATCGAAGGCTGGGAAGGCGCCGACGCCGCCCGCGCCGCGATCACCAAGTCGGTCGCTGCCTACAAAGGCTGAAGCTGACAGAGAAAGCCCTGCTTCGGCAGGGCTTTTTTGTGGGCGCAGGAATTGCCCTACAGCATCCTAGGCAATCTCCTGCAAATCGCGATTTACCCTACAGCCCCCTTCGACATCAGGTTCATTTCCACACGTTTATCAGGGCGATAGACTCGCCCGCATGAACACTTCTGGCGACCGCCTCAAAGCTCTCCTGCAGGAGTGCAACCTGACCCCTTCGGACTTTGCCGCCCAACGCAAGGTCACCCCCCAGCACGTCAACAACTGGCTCAAGCGCGGCGTGCCCCAGGCGCGCGTGGAGGAAATCGCCGGATTGTTCTGTGTGCACCCGCGCTGGCTGCGCAGTGGCGAGGGCCCAAAGCACCCGGGGCCTTTTACGCCACCCCGTCCGGCCAGACCGCGCGAGGAACCACCCGCGCCATTGCTGGCCCTGGGCGCGGAACGCGTCCCCCTACCCCTCTTTCACCCCCACGAAAGTGGCCTCGAGGCCGTGCCGGGCCTTCATCAGCCAATCCCCAGGGAGGCTCTCGACCGCGTCCGCGTGGCCACGCAACACGCGTTCTGCATTGGCATGCCGGCAAATAACATGGCGCCCTACCTGCCACAAGGCACACTGTTGGCAGTCGACCGCAGCTTCACCCGGGTCGTCGAGGGTGAGTGCTACGCACTGCTGCACAATGGCAAGCTGCGCGTGCACCAGCTCACCCTTGGCCGCCACGGCACCCTGTGCCTGCACAGCCATGACCGCCTCAACCACCCGACCGAACGCTATACCGCGTACCAGCGCCGGGCCCAACACCTGGAGATCCTCGGCTGGGTGTTCTGGTGGTCGTGTCTGCGCCCGACGCGCCCAGCCTGAAACACCTCGCACCATTTTTTGCTGGGCACAGGCCCCGAGCCCTAGTATGCTACGCCGCACATCACGCCCCCTGATGGTGCAAGCCGCATTCCAGAGGGCCTGGCGACGCCTCACACAGCCGTCCGCCATCTTTTTCAGGCCATGTTGCCAACCGTTTAAGGCGGTTGCGGCTTATCAAAAATGAGCCAAGACCGTCCCCGAGAAGCCGGCCACAAGCCGGCTTTTTAATGCCCGCCATTCCCGATACTCAGCACGCTTCGGCGTGGAGCGCCTGTTGCTTCACGCTGGCAAGCAACGCACGCGCCGTCGGGCTGTGAAGCTGCAACGGGCGGCCGGAAAAGCCGCGCTGCAGCAACCAGTACCAATGCCGCCCAGGCCCCAGGGCAAGCCCCATGTCGGCATAACCTGCCTGATGGAGCACCGACAACGCCATTGGCAGATTGGCATCCATCCTTACCCAGACGTGGGTCATCCGGGTAGACGACAATCGTGAGGCTTCGATGATCGAGAGGTGGTTTGCGCACTCGATGATCAGGTCCAGGCGATCATCCTGGACCGCAATTTTCGTCAGTGCCGCACGATCCCCGACAAAACCGGCCGAAACCGCTCCGAATTGCTCGATCAACGGGGCTATCCACGGCGGTTGGTCACCTGGCATGTCCATCAGAGGCAGAGGTAGCGCCTGCAAGGGCAGCACACCCAGGATGGCGGTTTCCCGCGCGGGATGGCAGATCGGCGAATCGACGTAATCGAGCAGCAGCCCCGTGGCCTGGAACCCCAGTGCAGCCCCCAGTCGCTGTGTCCACACGTGGCTGGCGACCATCTTGATCGTCAACACCGCCATGTGTTGCCGACGAGCCAAGTCACACAAGTGCCGGCCCAAGCGGGTCGCGATGCCCTGTCCCCTCGCCTGGGGATCGACGACGATCATGGCCAGCTCGGCACGGCGTTCATCCTCCGATGAGCGCCACAGCAGGGCATGACCGACAATATGGCCTCCCTGCAGCGCGACCACGGATTGCCAGCGCCGCGTCCGGTTGTGCTGGCAGATGACGGAGGGCAGATAGATCTCCGGGTAGAAATAGTCTTCGCCATAGACCCTGTTGAACAACGCACTGACCTGCGCCGCATCATGCTCCTCGAATCCACGGACAAATATCATCGAGCAGCCTCCTCGAGCAGGGGCTGATAGTCTCGTCTGTCGACAACACGCAACAACTTGCCCGTTCGCTGATTCGTCACCAGATCCAAGGGTTGGCACCAACTGACCGACACTACCAGCGCCCCCTTCTCCATGAGCTCGACCACAGCAGCGTCGCCTGCTTTCAGAGACTGCAGCAATGCCTCGGCGCATCCGCCGTCACCAGGATGAGCAATACGAAGCACGATGAAGTCGGTGCCGTTCTTCCTGTCGATCACCAGTTGCCACTGGCATTGCCCCAAGCGCTCCTCGATAGCCACCGCCAGTTCGTCCGGGAAGAGCGTTGCATAACCGATCCTCACCCGGTGACCGAGGCTGCTGCGCCCTGCGAGCTTGAACTTGCGGCTGGCGCTCCCTGGTGCTTCGGTCCATTGCGCTAGGTCACCGACGGGGTAGCGAATAACGGGCATCAAGGCACGCGTCAGGTTGGTCACCAGCAACAGGCCGGTACGGTTGGCCTCGTGAATTGGCTCGCCCGAGGCTTCATCAACGATTTCGACGAGGGTGTCGGGCTCGAAGACACGATGCTCACCCGGTGCACAATCGACCGTGCTGGCGCCAATCAGGCCCGCGTCCACGCTGGCACAGCCGATCGATACCACCTTGGCGTTGGGCAGCACCGCCTTGAACAACGCGCGTTGCTCGGCAAACACGCTTTCCCCGCCATACAGGACCGTCCTCACCCCTGGCAGCTGGATACCGTCCTGTTCGAGACTGGCGATGGCGTGCAGGAGTTTCCCCGGCACGCCCGCCAGAACGTTGATCCCGTGCTGCGTGACCTGCGTCGCCAGCGCCTGTGGATCGACCGCGCCGGTGAAGGGGAACACGCAGATCGGCAGCTGGGTCTTGGCCAACGCCCCTTGAATGAACAGGAAGCTGGCATACAGGTCGCCCGCGAAGAACAAGTTGGCTACACGGTCACCGGGCTCGAGCCAGGCACACAGGCTGCGCCCGAACGTCGTGATGAATTGATCCCACTCTGCCTGGGTGTAGACCGAGTGCTTGGCCGCGCCGGTCGTGCCACCGGTCTTGTAGACGATCGCGTCGGTTACCGGCCCCGTCAGCACGGGCCAGTCTTCGAGCACCGCCCCGCGCGCCCAATACTGCTGGGCATCGACCATCGGCAGGTCGGCCAGTGTCCAGCCCGCTTTCGGGAGGTCCCGATACAGCCGGGCATAGTAAGGGGAATGGGCTCGGACATGATCGACGAGCCATGCCAGTGCAAGCGGGCATTTGCTGGAGTAATCCATGTTTCTGCGTCCTCTTCATGCACGGTGGGTCAGCGACGTTTGTCGATGACCAGCGGTGTCTTCCCAGTCTGCGGGTGACTTTCGAAGTGCTGTTGTGCCCGTTGGCACACTTCCAGTTCCAGCAACCCAAGCGACAATGCCTTGCTCAACTCCGCGTCGGCACACACCCTGGCCCTTACCAGGCCGGGTTCTGCCTCCGCCAGCAGGCGAATACGCTCCAGGCCATGGTCAGGATTGACTTCAAGGTGCAGTTGCACCGGCGCTTCGGCCAGCGCGGCTAGCCGCTGTGGCTGGATGAACAGCGAACCAACGCGCACCCGCGCACCGTGACGCCCCAGCAGCTCGAAACGTGGCTCCGGCACGCCGCATGGGCACTGGCCATTCACCCAACGCCCCATGTCGCCGATGTCGTAACGGGTGACGTCATGCCCTTCCCGAGCCTTCGAGGTGAACAGCAAGCGCCCCGCCTCACCTGGGGCGACAGGCTCATCGCGTTCGGGGTCGACGATCTCCAGCCACTGGGTATCACCCATCAGGTGAAAGACCCCGTCCGGGCTGGACGCGCAGGTGTAACCCAAGGGGCCGGCATCGACAGAGCCATAGAGCGCGGAGCGGATGGTCTCGACGCCAAAGCCCTGGATGAACGTGCGCTGCGCCGGTGCAAGATGTTCACCGCCCAGCAGTACCTTGCGGATCCCGCCATAGGCACGCAGTGTTGCAGCCTCGCGGGAAAACAACTGGTGCACCGTGGTTGGCATGCCGATCACGGTGTCGATTCCTTCGGAGACGATCAGTTGGGCGATCCCGCGATAATCATCACCCTGGGGCCCCGCCATCGGATAGTGCCTGACGCCCAGCTTGTCCAGGACCGTGAAGAAACTGAGCAGGCCGCCGTATAGATTTCCCCCGTACAGCAGGTTGATGACCCGGTCCTTGCCAGGCTCCAGGCCGGCGGCAAACAGTCCGTCGGCCGCAGCCTGCATCTGCCGGTGATAATCGCGGTAGGTATAACCGGCAAGGCTTGGCGTTCCCGTGGTACCGCCAGTGCGGAAGAACAACTGCGCGTGCGCACTCATCGAGCCGTCCAGAAATGCACTGCGGCTCATGATCGGTTGCCCTTCCATGCCGGCGGGTGCCTGGCCACGGGCATCCAGGGTCGCCTGCCCAGGCAGGCTGCCCTCCGTCAGGCTCACGGAGACCCGGCGCGCGAACATGCTCAGGGCATACACGCCATCGTGAGGCTCACCGCTGTAGCCGTCGTGCATCGTCTGCACCGACGTGACCCGGTCGACCCCAGCGGCCAGGAGCATCTGGCTGAGGTGGGCGAACTCGTGGGCTGAGCTGACCAAGCCGCAAGTCTGCAACCGGGTACGCCAAGGTCGCAGGGCATGCATCACCGCCCGGCGCGGCAATGGCCGAAGCAGGATCGTGCGAAACAGCGGCGAAGGCTCTAGTGCCATCACATGCTCAAGGACAATCTGCCAACCTTGCCCCCTCCAGACCTGGCCTCTGCCATCGACGAATGCGTGATCCAGCTCGGCCAATGCCAGCTTGGTGGTGACCTGCGCGGCCTCCTGCACACTGGGCGACAGTGCAGGCCAGTGGGCATGGCGGCGCTGCATCGCCGCGGCCAACTGCCCACCCAACGCTCGCAACGTGTCCGCATCGTCGCTGTCGATGAACACCACCTGCGGGCTGGAGCAGGCCTGCTGGTCGAGGCGGCAGACCTCGTCGGCCAGCGCATCGAGCGCACACTCATCGACCGCCTCCGGCACCAGCCAGGCAAAACTGACCTTGTGCCCCCAGGGAATCCATCGACAGCCGTCAGGCAACTGGTCGCGAATGGTCTTCAATGCCTCGTTTCCCCCCCAGGCCGAAACACCGTCGGCATAGGGCATCAACTTCGAAAGCTCGGCCTTGGCCACCGGCAATACCGCCACATGGTTGGCCAGCTCGCCGGATCGATCGCATTGCAGGAAGGCCTGCAGCAACCGAGTGTTCAAGCCCTGATCGCGCCCGCTGGGGCGCAGCCAGTTGACATTGCCCACCAGCAAGCTTTCCAGCACGGCAAAGAATGGCAGCAGCGGCGCATTGCCTGGGGTGATATGCAGGATGAGACCCAGCGGCCGCCAGCTCTCGAAGCGGGGGACCCGATAATCGCGACGACGCAAGGAGAATGGATTGACACCCAGTTCGTTCTCCAGCTTGGCGCGCAGAACGTCAGGCTGGCAGAACGCTCGGAGCTGCTCCCTTAGAGCGGCATCGAGTTCAGCCAGGAACTCACCGTCCAGCAGTTTCTCGGCAAACCGACCGGCGCAGGCCAGCACGGTCTCGATACCGCAGGGATGGCTCAGCGTGTGCGCCAGTTCGCCCGTCAACCGTACCAATGCCTGGTCCAGCGTCAGGTCCGCATGGTACTGCCCTTGAATGAGGTACATATCAGTTCTCCCTTATCAGTTCAGAGGCGGCCAATGCGCAGCTGCGGCTCTTGCCGGTACCTGCCCGCCCAAGAATCTCGAACCAGTCGGTGGCAATGCCGCAGCCACACTCGTCACCGCGATGCAGCACCGCCAGGTCACTCATCACGATGCTGTGGGCGGGGCTGGAGGTGATGTACGGCGACACGAACTGGATCAGCCCCGGCTGCCCGTAACCCTGCAAGGCGAACGTCCCGGTGTGGCGGGTGAAGGCTCGGGAGTAGGTGGGCACGTGGTGGCGGTGGTTTTCGCACTCGACATAGGGCACGCAGTGCTCGACGGAGCCGTAACCGTCACGGCAGCGCGAGGTCGGTATGCCCAACTGTTCGTTCATCCGCGCATACAACTGGGCCTTGGGGATCTGCTGGTCGGCATGGGTTTTCCAGCCACCACCGAACATGGCCAGCGAATCGGCAGCGAATGCCAGGGGCGGGACCTTCATTTCCCGCATCCGCTCGAGAACGAACCACATGAACGCCGGGAAGCCCAGGATGCGCAGTGGCGCCTCATCCCGCGCGAACCGTTGCAATGCCTCGATGACGCCGAAGGGGTCGAACTCTGTCTGCCTGCCGTTGTGACGCAGGGCGTAGAACGCCTGTTTGACCGGCGCGTACTTGCAGAGGAAGTTGTCGGTAAAAGCCGTGCCGAGTGCGCTGTGGCCGACGGGCTCGTAGCCCAGCATCAGGTAGTTGCACGGCACCTGCGGCGTATCCCAGCCGTACCGCCGATAGATCCGGTCGACCATGCCTTGCGCGGCACCGAGACTACGCGTGTCATAACGCATCCGGCTTTTCTGGCCGGTGGTGCCTGACGAAGTCAGTTCCAGCGCATCCAGGCCGCTTTCGCTGAGCAGCAGGTGCTTCTTCAGATAGTTGGCGAAAATCGGTGGCAGTTGGCCCCATGCCTGGGAACACAGAGTAGAAGGGTCGAACTGCTGCTGGCACAACCATTCGGCATAGCCTGGCGAATGTTGCTGGTGGTAAGCCGTGACTTCACGCATCGCGGCATCAAACAACTGATCTGCGTGCTCGCCGACTTGGTAGGGATCCTCAAGCGCGCAGAGTGCTTCAACGTGTACAAGATTCATCGATCGAGCTCCGAGCCATGAACTGAGAAACAACCGTGGCCAGCCCGCAAGCAGGTACAGGGAATGCCCGGCACCTCTGGACTGCGACACGGTTGAAACATCGGGATGCGCCTGAAGCTCCGTTGACTGCCAGCGGTTCATCCAGGCGATCCGAGCGTTGCTGCGGAAAACTCTATGCGGATGCGTACGGAAAATTAGTAGGGAAAGTCCTCACGGAATATGGGTGTTTTCGACATGCGATATGGGACAGATGCGCAGATTGGTGTCAGCGCGACCTTCAAGGCACGTGGGATATCAAAGGAGGGGTCGCAGGCCCGGGTGCTTGCGCAGCATCGGGCCTGCTGGAGGCTTTTCGGCTAAAAGAGGGGACTGGGTTGGCCTAGAACCGCGTTTGCACCCCCATTCGCACTGTCCGCCCCGGTGCGGGCATGAAGCTCTGCGCCAGCGGGTCCAGGTAGTAGCGGTCCGTCAGGTTCTGCACCGACAGGTTCAGTTCGGTGTGCTCCAACACCTTGTACTTGAGGAACAGGTCGAACAACGCCACCGAACGGTAGTCGATCTGCGGCGTGGTGGCGCCGGTCTGCCACGGCTTGTCCATCTGCGCGGTGGGGCCGGAGGTGTAGGTCATGCGCCCGCCCACGGTCAGCGCCTCATCGAAGAAGCGCAGGCCGGTGGTGAGGTTGGCCGAGAACTTCGGCGGGTTCTGGGTGTTGGTGTACGACCCCATGTAGCTGCCCGGCGTGCAGTCCGGGGTGTTCTGGGTGGGCTGGTAGCGGTTGGCACTGGCGCGCAGCTTGGCGGCGAAGGCCGCGTCGCAGGTTTCGGTCTTCAGGTAATAGGTGGCCGACAGGTCGGCGAACACACGCCCGGCGTCATAGTGCGACTGCAGCTCCAGGCCACGGGTACGGAAGCGGTCGGTGTTGCTGAAGGTCATCTGCCCCCACTTGCCCGGGCTCGGGTCGTAGTAGCGGGTGATGTAGTTCTTGATGTCGTTGTCGAAGAACGCCAGCTTCGCCGACGCCTCGTCGCCCGCCGCCAGCAGGCTGCTGCGCAGGGCACTGACGCCCACCTCCCAGCTGCGCGAACGCTCGGGCTCGAGGTGCTTGCCCGGGGTGACCTGCTGGGTGCCCTGGCTGGTCTCGAACAACGAAGGCAGGCGTAGGCCCTGGGTGTACGAGGCATAGACGAACGTGTCGGGCAGGAACTCGACATTGATGCCGAAGGCCGGCGAGAAACCACCGCCACTGCTCTTGCCCTGTGGGGTGTAGTTGTAGCCAGTGACCACGCTGCTGATGTCTTCCGGATACACCGTCACGTCAACCGCGCCGGACTCGTTGAACGGCACACCATTGAAAGGCTCGTTGCTGTTCTCGAAGACAATGCCGTTGTTCAGGCGGGGGTCGGTGGCGTCGGTGTACTGGCCGTTCTGGTCGGGGAACCACATCATGCTGCCCCAGTGTTCCGGGCTGCTCGCGGTGATCCAGCGCACCTCGCGCTCCTCGCGGCGGGCTTCGGCCAGCACGGTGTTGTCCTTGGTCCGGTAGTGGGCGTAGCGGCCCCCGCCCCACAGCGTCACCTGCTCGATGGGCTGGTACTCCAGCTTGCCGTTGAAGCTGAACTCCTGGCGTGATGCATCACGCAGCATGCGGTTGGCGTTGATGTCGTGCTGGGTGGCGACCACGCTTTTCTGCGGTTGCAAGTCTTCGAGCTGGAAGGCGCCGCCCAGGTCGAGCTTGAAGTCGCCGTAGCCTGTGGTGAAGCGCGACACGTTGTTCAAGTCGCCACCGATGCGCCGGTCGTCCTGGCGCGACCAGCTGCGGTCGGTGCGAAACAGCTGCGACTTGGGCGCCATCCAGGCCGCGCTCAGGGTGCTGGTCTTCGAATCGGTCATCCACAGGTTGCTGGTCAGGTCCACCCATGGGTTGCCTTCGGGCAAATAGTGGTAGCGCGCGGTGTAGGTGTCGATATCGATTTCGGACTGGGGGTATTGATAGATGCCGGCCGTGCCAAAGCGGAAGATGTCCGACGGCATGATCTCGCCCATGCGCCCTTCGAAGCGGCGGTAGCCCAACTCCAGGGTGTGGTCGTCCGCCAAACGCCAGGTGGTCTTGAGCAGGTAGGAGTCGGTCTGCGACGACGAGTTGAGCACTTCCTCGCCGGCGTTGTAGGTGCTGGCCACGCTGGACTGCTCGTCGCCATCACGGTCGTAGAGGCGGTAGCGGTCCTGGCCATGCTTGCCCGAAAAATAGTTGCCCTGGTTGCGGTGCGCGTAGGCCGCCACCAGGTCTACGCGCTCGTTGCTGTAGGCGAAGGCCGCGCTGCCGGACTCGGCCTTGGAGCCGAACAGGCCGTTGCGCTTGTCGCGTGGCACCGCGCTCAGGTCCTCGTCCCGGGAGTGGCTGTTGCGATGGTCGGGGTCGACACCGTTGTTCCAGAGATTGCCGGTCAGGCGTAACCCCACGTCCTTGCCGTCCACCAGGATGTCGTCGACACCCAGGGTCTTCATTTCCACCGAGCCGCCGATTGCGCCCGAGCGGGTGCTGGGACCTTTGTTCACGGTGACGCTGCTGAGCAGGTCCGGGTCGATGTAGCTGCGCTGCTGGGTGCCGCCGTAGCCTCGATAGACATCCAGCGCCTGCTCCGAGCCATCGACCCGTACGGCCACCCGGCTCTGCCCCTGGATACCCCGGATATTGACGTCCAGCGCGCCACCATTGCGGCTGTCGCCCACCTGCACGCCCGCCACGCCCTTGAGCATGTCGCCCACCGACACCGTGCCGAAGCGGTCGAGGTCCTCCCGCGACAGATGCACCGTTGAACGAGGCGCGCGGTAGGTGTCCCGCTGCGGATCGAGCAGTTCGGTGGAGTCGACCACGGTCGCGCTCAACTCGGTGGCGGTGGACGACGTCCGCGCCTGGGGCGCCAGGATGTAGGTGCCCGATGCGCTCGGCAGCAGTTGCAAACCGGTGTTCGCCAGCAGGCGCCGCGCACCTTCCAGCACCGTGTAGCGCCCCTTGAGCGCCGGTGCCGCGCGGCCCCGGGTCAGGTCGGGGTCATAGGACAGCAGCAGGCCGGACTGGTTGGCGAACACACCCAGCGAAGTCCCCAATGGGCCTTGCCCGATGTCGTAGTCGCGCGGCGTGGCGTCGTCAAGCCGTGTGGCCACGCTGGTCACCGCGCCAGCGGCCTGGGCCAGGGACACGCCGCCTGTCATCAGGCAGCCAAGCATCGCGCAGCGCACGGCGAAACTGATCGGGGATGGGCGCTGCAAAGGGCGCGAAACAGGGGGAAGCCGACGTGCTGCGGGCATGCTTTTCTCGCTCGTAGGGTTTGCGCCCGGCACTCGATGCGGGCTTCTACCCTTTCTGTCGCACGAGATCGAAAAAGGTATATGCACTCGATTCGTATTTTCATCGAAGGCTTGTGATTAAAAAGAAACCAGTGATAATGGTTTTCATTTGCGCAATCACAACCCCGATTCAGCCCACCATGACCACCTTCGAAACCCCTCCCCTGCGTACCACCCCCTGTGCGGTCACGACGCTGTACCTCGAGAACCACGCCTGGTTACGCGGCTGGCTGGCGTATCGACTGCGCTCGTGGGGGCATGGCGTAGCCGACGACCTGGCCCAGGACATCTTCCTGCGCGTGCTCAGCAACCGCGACGCCACGCAGCCGGACACCCTGCGCCAACCCCGCGCCTACCTGGCCCGCATCGCCAACTGCGTGCTGGTCAGCTGGCGCCGTCGTCATTCCCTCGAACAGGCCTGGCTCGAAGCATTGGCGCAGGTCCCGGAGCCTGAGCACCCCTCCCCGGAGCAGCAAAGCGTGATCCTCGAGACCCTGCACGAGATCGACGCCGTGCTCGATACCCTGCGCCCACGTGTGCGCCAGGCATTCCTGATGGCGACCCTCGATGGCATGAAACAGAAGGACATCGCCCAGGCCCTGAACATCGCCCTGCCGACGGTCAAGAAGTACATCCACGAAGGCTACCTGACCTGTCTGAGCCAGATGCCTGATGACTGACACCTCCCCGATTGCCCGGCCCGTGCTCGCCCAGGCCGCCTCGTGGCTGCTGCTGATGCAGGAAGGGCCGCTGACCAGCGAACAGCAGGCCCGGCTGACGCAGTGGCGGCAATCCGATCCGGAACACGAACGGGCGTGGAGTCGCGCCCAGCGCCTGCTCGATCGCCTCGGCACCTTGCCGCCGACGTTGGCCAGGCAAAGCCTCCAACGGCCATCAGGCCACGACCGGCGCACCGTGTTGCGCGGGCTGCTGGTGTTGCTCGGTGCCGCCCCCCTGGGCTGGTGGGCCTGGCGGCGCAGCACACCCGACAGCCACTACCAGACCGCCGTGGGCGAGCGCCGGGAAGTGCGCCTGGCAGATGGCGGCAGCGTCTCGCTCAACAGCGACACGGCCATGGATGTGCGTTTCACGAGGGACCTGCGCCTGTTGCAGTTGCAACGCGGCGAGCTGTACATCGTCACCGCCAGCGACCCGCAGATACCCGCGCGGCCCTTCAAGGTGCAGACCGAACAAGGCACCCTGCACGCACTGGGCACCCGCTTCAGCGTGCGCCAGTTGCCCGGTGAAACCCTGCTCGCGGTCTTTGAGGGCGCCGTTCACGTCGCGCCCCACGAGACCATCGTCCGCGCCGGGCAGCAGCTACGTTTCAGCCACGACCGCCAGGAGCCCATCGAGGCGACCAGCGAAGCCTTGATCGCGTGGCGCAACGGGCTGTTGCTGGCGGACGACATGCCGCTGGCGCAGTGGGCGCAGGAGATGATGCGTTACACGACAAGGCCATTGGCTTGTGATACGGGGGTGGGGACATTGCGCGTCTCCGGTACCTTCCCCGTCGATGACTTGCCCCTGGCCCTGGCCATGCTCACCCAAACCTACGGGCTACAGGTGAACGACAACAAGACACAGGTGGTCATCAGCCGCTGAACCAGGCAGCCTGCATGGGTTTGGCAAAGATCAGGAACACCGACATGAAGCTTCTTCCCCTTTTCCTGGCCCTGGCGATGAGCACCATGGCCTTCGCCCAGGTGCAGCCCGAGCAACTGATGGACAGCACCCTGCTGCAACGCCAGGACCTCGCCTACCGCTTCAGCCACCTCGACCTGGACTCGCCGGACGGCCAGCGCCACTACCGCCTGTGGATCGGCGAACCCAAGCGCCCCGCGCCTGCAACCGGTCACCCAGTCCTGTGGATGCTCGACGGCAATGCCGCCATCGGCGCCCTCCAGCCGCAGCAGCTGGAGCAACTCGCCGCCGGGCAGGCTCCGGTGCTGGTCGCCATCGGCTACCAGACCGACCAGCGCATCGAGCGCAACGCTCGCACCTATGACTACACGCCTGTCGTGCCTGGCCTGGCCGAACAGCGCGATCCCCTGACCGGCCAACCCAGTGGTGGCGTCGATGCGTTCCTCGACCTGCTGGAGCAACGCATGCGCCCGATGGTCGCCGGCATCGCCGCCATCGATCCGCACCGGCAGACGCTGTGGGGGCACTCCTATGGTGGCTTGGCGGTGCTGCACGCACTGTTCACCCGTCCCGGTATGTTCAGCGCCTACGCGGCGGCCAGCCCATCGCTGTGGTGGAACGATGGCGCCATCCTGCGCGAGGCATCGGGGTTGCAGCAGCGCCTGGGCGAAAGCCACCCGCGCCTGCTGTTGATGCGCGGCACGGACGAGCCGGCGAATCCACGGGAACCTGTGGAGGGCGACGCCGAACGGCCGATGCGTGGGTTGGTCAGCGACCTGAAAAAGGTGGAAGGCTTGCAGGTGACCTTCCAGCGCTTCGAAGGCCTGGGGCACGGCCCGATGCTGCCGGCATCGTTGCGATATGTGCTGACCCAGGGTTTGTAGGAGCGGCTTCAGCCGCGATCCAGGCAACGCGGCGTCTGGCACCCGCCTTGCGGGTGATCGCGGCTGAAGCCGCTCCTACAGGGCTCGCGCCAAATCAAAGGGGTACGGGTTGCGAAAACCGCCAAACGGTCTCCCGCAGGAACGCATCCAACCTGCCAGTGTCCCCCCGCGCCACCGGCACCTCCTGCGCCCCTTCGGCCCGTTCGAGCTCTGCCTCGATGAACGCATGCAGCACGTCATCACGCGGCCCCTGCTCAGCCTCCCCCGAACGCCGCTTCACCGCCAGCAACGCATCGATCGCCGCCTGCAACCCCGGCTCGTCGACGGTACGCGCCATCAATGCCGGGAACGCCGTCGGCGGCATGCCCAACCCCCGGTCGATCCAGCGAACCGCCAGCAACGGCCGGATCACATAGAGGTACTTCTTGTAGCGCACCGTGTCGCCCAGCAGATAGCCACGCAAGTTCTTGCGCGCCATCGACAGGTAATGGTGGCGCACGGCGCGCGGCGAGTAGCATTCGTCACCCAGCGCCTGCAATCCTCGCGCAGCCTCGACGTCGGCGCGGTACACCAGCGGCGAGCCCAGCCACTCGAGCAGGCTGGGGTTGGCACCGCGCATCAAGCGCAGGGCCTTGCGCAACTCCCAGCCGCTGACGTCCAGCTCGTCGCTCAAGGGTCGCTCGATCACGTCGCGCGGCTCGTCCACGCGCAGGTACCAATCGGCACGCGGTACGTAGATGAAACGCACATCATAGTCGCTGTCCGGCGAGGCGAAGCCCCAGGCCCGGCTGCCGGACTCGCAAGCGTAGAGCACCGTCACCTGGTGCTCGCGCTCGATACGTTGCAGTTCGTCCAGCACCCGCTCACGCATGGCGGTGGACAGTGGATGCAATTCTTCCTGATACATGGCCCCGATCCTTGTGCAGGGGTTCAACCTTTCACGCACACCACCTGACGCAGGGTGTGCACAACTTCGACCAGCTCGCGCTGGGCATGCATGACGGCATCGATGTCCTTGTAGGCCATCGGGATCTCGTCGATCACGTCCTTGTCCTTGCGGCACTCCACATGGGCGGTGGCGCGCTGCTGGTCCTCGACGGTGAAGCGGCTCTTGGCCTTGGTGCGGCTCATCACCCGGCCCGCGCCGTGGCTGCACGAGCAGAACGATTCCTCGTTGCCCAGGCCGCGAACGATGAAGCTCTTGGCGCCCATCGAGCCCGGGATGATGCCCAGCTGGCCCTTCTGCGCCGACACCGCGCCCTTGCGGGTCACCAGCACCTCACGACCGAAGTGCTGCTCCTTCTGCACGTAGTTGTGGTGGCAGTTCACCGCCTCGAGGCTGGCTTCGAACGGCCTTCCCAAGACCCTGCGGGTCGCGGCGACCACCGCCAGCATCATCAGCTCGCGGTTATGCCGGGCGAAATCCTGCGCCCATTCCACCGCCTCGACATAGTCGGCGAAGTGGCGGCTGCCTTCCTCGAAGTACGCCAGGTCCCGGTTCGGCAGGTTGGCCATGTGCTGGCGCATGTCGGCCTGGGCCAGTTCGATGAACAGGTTGCCGATGGCATTACCCACACCGCGCGACCCGCTGTGCAACATGAACCAGACGCGGTCGGCCTCGTCCAGGCAGACTTCGATGAAATGGTTGCCGCCCCCCAACGTTCCCAGGTGCTGGCGGTTGTTGGTCTTCTCCAGCCGCGGGTACTTGTCGGTGATCGCCTTGAAGCGCCCAGCGAGTCCGCTCCACACCTGGTCGGCCTGGTTCGGTACGTCGTCCCAGGCGCCCTGGTCGCGCTGGCCGAAGGTCTTGCCGTGGGGCACGGCCTTCTCGATGGCGGTGCGCAGGCCGTGCAGGTTGTCCGGCAGGTCGCGGGCGTGCAGCGAGGTGCGCGCGGCGATCATGCCGCAACCGATGTCCACGCCCACCGCCGCCGGAATGATCGCGCCCACGGTGGGGATCACGCTGCCGATGGTCGAGCCCTTGCCCAGGTGCACGTCCGGCATCACCGCCAGGTGCTTGAAGATGAACGGCATCTTCGCCGTGTTCATCAGTTGCTTGCGGGCGTCGTCCTCGACCGGCACACCGTCGGTCCACAGTTTGATCGGCTTGCCGCCCGCCACTTCGAGTATGTTCATTGCCTTGTTCCTTGTTGCGCTACGTCATGTCGCAAAGGGTCAACCCGCCTTGAGGCTGACCATTCCATTCAATACCTGATCCAGGCCACCGAACACCGAAATCCGGTCGATGCGCTCGGCCACCCGCTCCAGGGTTTCCAGCTCCTTCAGGCGCAGGGCCGTCGGGTTGCCTTCCATCACCTTGGCGGTGTTGAGCAGCGAGCGGGTCGCCTGGGTTTCCTCACGGCGCCGGATCACGTTGGCCTGGGCGGCCTTCTCCGCCTCCACCACCTGCGCCAGCAGGGTCTTCATCTCGCCCGGCAGGATGATGTCGCGCACCCCCAGGCTGCTCACTTCCAAGCCACTGCCTTGCAGGTGCGCCAGCAAGTGCTCGGTGACGCTACCGTCGATGGACTGCTTGTCTTCCAGCAGCTCGTCGAGGGTGCGGGTGCCCACCGCCGCTCGCAAGCCAAACTGCAGCTCGCGGTACAGGTGCTCCACCGGCTTGCTCATCTGCCCGTGGGCACCGAGCACATCGGTGTAGCGCCAGTTGGCCACCAGGCTCAGGCGCAGGCTGACCTTGTCGCGGGTGAGGATCTCCTGGCCGTTCACCTCCAGCGCCTGCAGGCGGGTGTCGACCATTTCCACCGCTACCTGGCTGCCGCAGCGCCAGTAACCATGCCGGCCCGGCTCGAGCAACCCGGCCACCACGCCGTCGATCTTCAGCACACCGACATGGAAGGCCGGCACCAGCGCCAGCAGGACCAGGTCCGTGCCAGCCACGCCGGGGCGGTTCAGGCGAACCACCAGCTCATCGTCCAGGCGCCGGCCCTGATTCAGGTCGATGCGCTGCAAGCCATGCTCGACCTGGCCTTTCCAGTACAGGCGGCGGCTATCGGGGGCCAGCAGCTCGACCAGGCGGCCGTCCTCGTAACGCAGGCCGACCTCGTGCTGCGCCAGGTCCATGGTTTCGAAATACTGCTCGACCAACGCTGGCTCATGCCCACGCAGGTACTGCGCCAGCGGGTGGTCGAACAGCGGGGATTGGAGGCTGAAGGTGGTTACCGTCAGCCGGTCTTGCCAGTCGAAACGCTGGTATTGGCCAGGCTCGAGGATCGAGACGAAGTCGCCTTCGCTCATCAACAGGCCGCGTTCATTCTTCTTCACCACAAAGCGTTTCAACAGTTTCATCTTGCTCATCCTTTTATCAATGTCCTTGTGTGCGGGTGGTCGCCGACTCACCGAGCGCCGTGGGCGAAGCCTGGCGGAGTCCGGGGCCGGGAGCGTTTGCTCCGGCGGCCTCCATCGTTGCGCCAGGCCCGGCCGGCGGGCCGGGTGGGCCAGCGGTGGCCCAGGCGTCCTTCGCAAATGCGGACCGTCCTGGCCCTGGTTGCGTTGCCTGTGCCCCACCTGCGGGTGTTGCGTTTGTAGCTACCGTGGAAGGGTAGTGTCGGGACAGGGCCCGACGAGCGCCTCGCAAGCCTGTTCAAAGGCTTGCGCCGCAAAGACCGGTCGTTGCGGCGGCGGCATGCACGACACCGACACCTGAGGGTGGGTACGTGCACCGGCGGGGACTGAAATCCCCTGACCCGAGGGCCTGCCTGGCGATGCGGTCGAGAGGGATATAGCGAGCGGCGTGCCAGGTTTTCATTCGAGTCTTAAAATATTTTTTAACTAATTGATTTATAAGGATTTATTTTTATCTGACGAATTGTCGAGTGCACTGCAACGGTCATGCCGATTAGATTTTTCGTATATCCTGCGATACACATTTATCTTTTTGGATAATCACGGATGACCAAGCCCCTCGTCGCCATCGGCTTTCTCGGCACCACCCTCGACCGCAACGGCAAGGGTGCGGCGCGCTGGAACAAGTGGCGGCCGACCATCGGCCTGTGCCAGCAACCCGACCTGCCCATCGACCGCCTGGAGCTGATCCACGGCCCCAGCGCCCGCGACCAGAGCCTGGCCGACCGCATCCGCGGCGACATCCAGCAGGTCTCGCCCGGCACCGAGGTGCGCCTGCACCCGCTGGCGCTGCGCAACCCGTGGGACTTCGAAGAGGTCTACGGCGCCCTGCACGACTTCGCCAGCGGCTACAGCTTCGATACCGAGCACGAGGACTACCTCGTGCACATCACCACCGGTACCCACGTTGCGCAGATCTGCTGGTTCCTGCTCACCGAGGCGCGCTACCTGCCGGCACGCCTGGTGCAGACCTCGCCCTCGCGCAAGCAGGACGAAAACAGCGACCCGGCCGGCATCGCCACCCTGATCGACCTCGACCTGTCGCGCTACGACCCGATCGCCTCGCGCTTTCGCCGCGAGCAGGTCGAGGGGCAGTCGCTGCTCAAGTCCGGCATCGCCACGCGCAACCCGGATTTCAACCGCACCATCGAACAGATCGAGCGGGTCGCCCTGCGCTCGAAGGCCCCCATGCTGCTGGTCGGCCCGACCGGCGCCGGCAAGTCGTTCCTGGCCCGCCGCGTCCATGAGCTCAAGCGCGGTCGCCATCAGCTGGGCGGGCGCTTCATCGAAGTGAACTGCGCCACCCTGCGCGGCGACGGCGCCATGTCGACCCTGTTCGGCCATGCCAAAGGCGCATTCACCGGCGCGCAGAACGCCCGCGACGGCCTGCTGCGCGCCGCCGACGGCGGCATGCTGTTCCTCGATGAAATCGGTGAACTAGGGGCCGACGAACAGGCCATGCTGCTCAAGGCCATCGAAGAAAAGCGCTTTTTCCCGCTGGGCGCCGACCGCGAGGTTGAAAGCGACTTCCAGCTGATCGCCGGCACCCACCGCGACCTGCGCGCCAAGGTCGCCGACGGCTCGTTCCGCGAGGACCTGTTCGCCCGCATCAACCTGTGGACCTTCGCCCTGCCGGGCCTGGCCGAGCGCCGCGAGGACATCGAGCCGAACCTCGATTTCGAGTTGCAGCGCCACGCCCGCGAACAAGGGCGCCAGGTGCGCTTCAACCTCGAAGCCAAGCGCCGCTACCTGGCCTTCGCCCATGCCAGCGAAGCGCGCTGGGCCGGCAACTTCCGCGAGCTGTCGGCATCGATCACGCGCATGGCGACCTTGGCCGACAGCGGGCGCATCGACGAAGTGCTGGTCGAGGAAGAAATTGGTCGGCTGCGCTATGCCTGGGGCCTGGAACTGGCGGCCGAGCCGCTACTGGCCGGCCGCGAGCTGGACCTGTTCGACCAGGTGCAGCTGCAGGCGGTGCTTGAGGTGTGCCGCCGCGCCCCGAGCCTGTCCGAGGCCGGGCGCCAGCTGTTCGCGGTGTCGCGCCAGGAAAAGGCCAACCCCAACGACGCCGACCGCCTGCGCAAGTATCTGGCGCGCTTCGGGCTGGACTGGCAGCAGATTAGAGGATGAGTGGCGCGATCAGATGCTTCTCACTAAATCTGATCAAGCACCTGACTCAAACGCTCACGAAAAGCATCGAAGCTGGGCATCTGAATACGCAAAGGATCAATCGCACCCTCCACAATGAATCCAACGAGCGCTGCAGCACTACTCTGCCCATCACAGGCATCGGATAGCATCCTCTTCAATGGCTCGGGGGCGTCGTCGTTGCCAGACTCATCTTCCAGACCGGCACAATGCTGATAGGGCGGTTGTCGACAAGCACAGAGGAGCCAAGCCTCGGATTTAGGCTTAGGCAACATGGGAATACCAAGAACAGATCCACCCGACTCGAATCCATCCAGCATGGATTGCCACTTGGCCTGCCACTCATTGCGAGACGACGAACTCAAAGTATCTGCATCCCGGAACAGCACCGGAATGACTGGGCCTCCATAGCGCGCGCCCAGCTCGACTGCCTTCAATGCCAAGCGCTGAGCGTTTTCGTAGTAGTACCGAGTCTCTTGTTCTCGGCGCTTACCTGGAGCACGAAGCATGCGCCCCGTGTTCTTGGCCTTTGCCGCAACAAGTTCGGATTTATGAACGAACTCCACCGAATCGGCCTGCAGTAATGAGTAATCAAATCGATGTTCAACTAGACGATCGATCACATGAGTCATGGGACCTGCAGTGAAGATCAGGCCCTGCTGGCCGTGCTCATGGCCACCGATATCAGATACCCCCTCCCCACTGACAAGCAATAGCATCAGGCCCCTCCGTTAGTGCGTACCAGATCTTGGTTTAGTGCAACAAGGTTTGTATCGACGAACACCTCTCCCGGCCCCATCACCGTCAATTTTTCAGCCATTGCGGGAATGTTGAAAAACGAAACTGCGCGGGTTTTCCCCTCATGGGTCTTGTAGATCAGCTGGACCCCTCCGCGAGCGATATCATCTTCGAGGTAGTTCAACACCATCGGACTGTGCGTAGTCACCATGACCTGCTGAGGCGTACTCACCAGATGATCCAATAAAAATTCAATCACCTCGGGATGGATACCATTTTCAACTTCGTCAAATAGCATGAACTGATGATCGGACAGCGTCTCCGCGATGATTGCCATCAGCCTCAACATGCCGTCATTCATATGCCTGGCTTCTGTACTGAAACGATGATCGGCATAGCGTTCAAGAATACTCAAAGACTTCCAACCCGCCCGCAGCGCCGAGAGGTCGATCCCTTGCACCTGGGGATAGGGGCCGCTCAAGAGCTCACGCAATTTGAGCTTATGGGCATCAGGCAGTGCATGGAGAAATGAAGAAAATTTCTCTCCCGCAAAGCCCAAACCACCGTCCGTCTCACGAGACTTACGACGCAGATGTTGAGGCGATAGCGCATCGAGCGAAGTGATCGTTGCAATAAAGTGTTTGAACACGAGCAACCGTCCACTGACACTTTCTTCTCTGAGCCGGGAAAGCACTGATCCTTGATATTCGAAGGCGATATCACCGGTCAGCGGGTCACCCTCCTCATCGCGCTCGACTAGAAATCGACCATCGTCAACCTTCATCACTAGGACGCCGTCAATCTCTATGCTTTCCTGAGTACAACGCAGCAGCGTTCGATTGAAACTGCCTCTCCACACCAACGATTCACCCTGCAGATCACATTCCAGTTCGAATGTAATGTTGCTGCTCTTGCTGAGCTTGGACTTGAGATCAATGGCCTTCCACTCTCGACTCTTCAGCCAACCGGCCAGGTCCCCACGCATCTGCTGAGACAAGAAATCCATGGCCTGAAGAATGGTCGACTTGCCCGCACCATTTAAACCAATCAGGCAGGTAAACTTGGTCAAGCTCATGGTGAATCCAACCAGCGACTTGAAATTATCGATGGCCATGCGATTGAGTTGGACCGTCCCTGCATCTGTCGATTTCAACGGGTCACGTTCGCTCATGTCTTTTCTTCCCAGCCCTGCAAATTTGCACGCTGAACGATAAACCTTTTTAGCCCACACGTCCCGCCCGGTTGACTCTCGCGCCCCCAAAGGGCTGATCGCGCAGGAGACATTTCCCAAGTAAGTCCGATCACTACAGACCGGAAAATGCGGGAGAAATCCCACATGCTTTACCGAGTTGACCTGTTATCAGAAGCACCTCCCAGGACTCGCGCCGTCAAGATCGAGTGCTTTCAACAGTTGCCTGTGGGGGGCCGCTTTACTGTATGCTCCAAGGGTCTTCAGGGCGGGGTGAAAGTCCCCACCGGCGGTAAATCGAAAGATGAGCCCGCGAGCGCCCCGGCCATGCCGGGGGTCAGCAGATCTGGTGAGATTCCAGGGCCGACGGTCATAGTCCGGATGAAAGAAGGCGTTTGGCAGGGGCCGCCGAGGCGCCCTTGCGCGCGCATTTTGTTCGCCCCGAGACGTTCATCGATCATTCACGAGGAGCGTTTCATGTCCACCTTGCTCAACCAGCAATTCCCCAACGTCACCGCCGCCATCGCCGCCTTCCAGGCCGGGCGCCCCGTGCTGCTGCTCGACGACGACGACCGCGAGGACGAAGCCGATATCGTCGCCGCCGCCGAGAACCTGTCGTTGCAGACCATGGCCATGATGATCCGCGACTGCAGCGGCATCGTCTGCCTGTGCCTGGACGAAGCCACCGTCGATGCCCTGCAGCTGGCGCCGATGGTGCAGAACAACCAGGCCCGCCATGGCACCGGTTTCACCGTCACCATCGAGGCGGCCGAAGGGGTCAGCACCGGCGTGTCGGCGCAGGACCGCATCACCACCATCGAAGCCGCACTGCGCTCCACCGCGCAGGAGCGCCATATCGTCAGCCCGGGCCATGTGTTCCCGCTGCGCGCCCGTGACGGTGGCGTGCTGACCCGCCGTGGCCACACCGAAGGCTCGGTGGACCTGGCGCGTTTGGCCGGCCTGCGCCCGGCGGCGGTGCTGTGCGAGCTGATGAACCCCGATGGCAGCATGGCCCGGGGCGAAGAGGTGGCGGTGTATGCGCGGCAGTACAACCTGCCGGTGCTGACCATTGAAGAGCTGGCGCGGTATCGCGAGGCGATGGTTGAGTTGGAAGCTGAGATCGCCTGAACCATTGCCGGGGCCGCTGCGCGCCCCTTTCGCGACACAAGGCCGCTCCCACGGGAAATTGCGCTCTCCTGTGGGAGCGGCCTTGTGTCGCGAAAGGGCTGCAAAGCAGCCCCCGGTCACCACTACCGATTCAACCCCAACTCCATGTCATCGATCAGCCCCTTGGCCAGCCCGCTGAGAATCCGCGCGGCGCTGGCGGCCATGAGGTCACCCTCCATCTCGGCCTCGGTGGTGAAATGCGCCACGCACCCGAGCAGCACCGACAGGTCGCTGAAGGCGTGATCGAAAGGAATGCCCGGCTGGATACGGAAGATCTCGAGGCAGGTGGTCGTGCCCTGGGTCGAGCCGGGCTTGAAGTCGTCGCTCATACCGGCGCCCCCTTGGCCCGGGCGTGGCGGACCAACGCGATGACCAGTTGAGCGAGGATTTCGGCGCTGTCCATCAGCACGTCCAGGCGTTCATCGCGTGGGCAGTGGGTGTAGGCGTGGATGGTGTCGCTGAGGGTGTGCATCAGCTTGTTGGCGTGGGCCACGGCTTCCTCGGGAGGGAGGTCGCTAATGATGGTGACAAAGGGGATTGGGTAAGGTGGGTCAGGTACATGCTTTTTCATCTGTGTTCTCTGTGTCAAAACCAAGAAAACACCGCCCGAATCCTTCTCACAGATGTGGGTGGCAGCCGTGCGCGAGGTGAGAAGACCGTGTCCCGAACACCACGGCCAGGCCGAAGCCTGCACGCGCACAGCTGCCATGACTGGCCAGCCTGTTCGAAACACAACGGGCTTCTCACACCCGGTCGCCAAATTTGACGACCCAGCGACGTTACCCCCGGGGCATTTCCCAGCCAATTCAGAGCCTTCCGGCAGGCGCGTAGGATAGATCCCAAGCGCTAGCCGGCTGAAGGATTTTGTTTCAGATTCGGAAATGTCTGACGGCTACCAATGCTGGGGGCGCTTCGCACCCCTTTCGCGACACAAGGCCGCTCCCACATGGACCGCGCCAAGCCTGAGCTTCACTGCAAACCTGTAGGGGCCAGCTCCCACAAAGAAGACAGTTGCTCCCACAGCGAATTGCGATCTCCTGTGGGAGCGGCCTTGTGTCGCGAAAGGGCTGCAAAGCAGCCCCAACAGACTCAAACCCAACGCCGATCTATTTGATCGTCAACGCAGGCCCAACGGCCCCTTCAAAAACTCATACAACCCCGCCGCACTCTTGCGGTAACCATCCGCCGTCAGATGCACCAGATCCGGCCGTGCCAACCCGCCCGTCTGCCACCCGGCAATCGAGCACGGCCCACCCATGAACCCCTGCCAATCCCAGAACAGCGCCTTGTGCCGCTGCGCCATCTGCTTCTGGATGCGAATCACCGACGCCAACGGCCGCGGCTGGCGCGCCGCGCAACTGCCCGCCTTGCGCTGCTTGATCGAATCCGGCGGCCCGACCAGCAGGATCACCGCCCGTGGCAGGTCCTTGCGCAGGTTGCTCAGCGTCGCATCCAACTGCGCCTGGTAAAGCCCCAGGTCAAGCGTGTCGTCGAACGCCTCGTTGGTGCCATAGGCGAGGATCACCAGGTCCGGCGCCACCGCCTTGAGGCTGTCGCGCCACCCGGTCTGCCACTTGTCCACCACCTCAAGGCGCGCGCCGTTGATGCCCAGCGTCGAATAGGTCACGCCAGCATTCTTCTGCCCCTGGATATACCAGCCCCCCAGCGCGACGTTGCCGCCCTCCACCGCCAACTGCACCGGCAGCCCGACATTGCTGAACGCCGGGCTGAACCGCCACTGCCCATTGCTCGCCGGCAGCACCCGGCGCTGGCCGCCGTTGGCCAGCAGCGACGCCGTGCCACTGGACTGGTACAGCGCCGAAATCTTGTAACGGTGGCTGTCCTGGTCACGCGCCTGAATCACCACGCTGGCGCGCTTGGCCTGGGGCAGCGACAGGTACCCACCAAGCGGGAACTGGCTGCTCTGCTGGTTGCGCGCCGACACCAACGCCCACTGGCGCTTCTCGCTCTTGATGATCACCCGGTCGTTGCGGATCCCCGGCACCGGCGAAGCCGGCACCAAGCCGATGCCGCCATCGCCATAACGCGCCTGCAACAGGCGACGCAGCTCACCGCTGAACAAGTCGGCGGCGGTATGCGAGTCGCCCAGCTGGACGATGGAAACCGGCGCCCGGCCGGCATTGCGCAACTTGCCGGCGAGCAAGGCGACATTGCCCTCCTGGCGCGCGACCGGCGCGGCAGCAGGCCGTGCCGCGGGCTGGGCGGCCACGCTGTTGGCGCCGGTGCTGCAACCCGGCACGGCGCTGATCAGCAGGGCCAGGCCCAGCAGGTGATGCCATTGGCGCATCTCAATGTCCTGTAACGGTCAGGCCCGGGAAGCTGATCAGCGACAACACCTGTTCGGCGATCAGCTTCTGGCCTGTGATGGTGAAATGAATGCCGTCGTCGACCCGCACCTTGACCCGCTTGCCCTCCGGCGTGCGCACCGTGTACGAGAAGCTCTCGTCGGTATAGCCAAGGATCGGGTTGGCCGAGACATAGTGCTGGCCGAACAGCGCGGTCTGTTCCTGGTACAGCCCGCTGAGGTAATTCATGGCCGTGGACAGCCGCGCCTTCTCCATATTGGGCGGGCCGACCCAGAGCACCTGCACATTGTGCGCGCGGGCCTGTTCGAGGATCGCGTCGATACGGGCACGGTAGGCGACCTCCCACTCCGGCGACTTGAAGCGCAGGAACGGCTTGCCCTTGCCCTGGGGCATGTCCCAAGGGTCGTTGGGGCCGAGGAACACCACCATCAGGCGGATGTTCGGCTCGTGGTCGAGGGTTTCGGCCACGGTCTTGGGCCAGTTGAAGAAGCCCGGATAGGCCAGCCCAGTGCTCTGCTTGCTGAGGTTGACGGTGCGGATCTGGTAGCGCTTGCGCAGGGTGTTGGCCAGGTGCGGCGCCACGCCTTGCATCAGCGAGTCGCCCACCAGGAACACGTCGTCACCGGCGGCCAGGGCCGCGACCTTGCCCGGTTGCAGTACGGTTGGCACAGGCGCGACCGCGGCAACCACCGGCTGCGCGACCGGGACCGGTGCCGGGGCATGCACAGGCGCGGGGGCGTTGTGCACGGGCGAGTGGGCGACCGCAGGCGGCAACGGCTTGGCCAAGGCCGCCGGGGTCTCTAGATTGACCGTCACCACCGGCACCGATTCAGGCAATACCTCGGCAGCGGGCGCCTCGACCACCTGCTCGGCCGGCTGCCACTGCTCGAGCAGGCGGTCACGTTGCTCTTCCAGCGCCAAGGTCAGCTGAGCCCCGAAGCGCCAGGCCGGCATCTGCCCCAGCAACGGGATCTCGCAACTCTCGTGGTACTTCTGCTGGCAATAAAGCTTGATCGAATCCTGGTTCAACCAGAACAGCAGCGCGGTGGTGACCACAATCGCGTACAACGCGCGGGCAGCGCCCATCTGCACCTGGAACAACTGACGGCTATCAGAAGCTTGCATAGATGAACCCCGGCACGCCCGACTGCGAAGCAAAAATCACCAGCGACACGCCGACCCCGAGCGGGATCGGGTACAGCTGCCATGGCAAGCGCTGGAACAGCGCGCCACTCTGGCGCAACACCGCCAGCAACAACGGGTAAATGGCCACGAACAGCACACAGGCCAACAGCATCGCGCCGGCGGCGCTGTTCAGGCCTGCCAGGCTGAGCTGGGTAATGTCACCGAGCATCTCGACCGCGCCGTCCAACGTCGGGCTGCGGAAGAAGATCCAAGCGAACGCCACGTAATGGAAGGTCATCAAGCGCGCCAGCAGACCGGCACCTGGCACCCGCTCGAAGCCCGGCACCAGTTGGCTGAACAGTTTGGAAATGGCCAGTCCCACGCCATGCAGCGCGCCCCAGATGATGAAATTCACGCTCGCCCCATGCCACAGGCCGGACACCAGCATCGCCAGCAGCATGTTCAGGTTGCCGCGCCACACGCCCTTGCGGTTGCCGCCCAGCGGGATGTAGACGTAGTCGCGGATGAAGCGCGACAGGCTGATGTGCCAGCGCCCCCAGAATTCCTTGAGGTTGTGCGCGGCATAGGGCGCGTCGAAGTTGTCCGGCAAACGGAAGCCCAGCAACAGGGCGATACCAGTCACCAGGTTGGTGTAGCCGCTGAAGTTGAAGTAGATCAGGAAGCTGTAGCCATAGACGCTCAGCAGCACCTGCTCGGGCGCGGCGCTGCCGGGCGTGTCGAACACCGGGTCGACCCACTCGCTGCCCAGCCAGGCACTGAGGAAGAACAGCTTCACCACCGCCATGGCGATCAGGCCCAGGGCGCGGTGCGGCTCCAGCACCTGGCGCATGGCCTGCGGGCGGATCTGCGGCAGCATGTGCAGGGCGCGGTTGACCGGGCCGGCCACCAGGCTTGGGAAGAACGCCAGGTACAGGGCCAGGTCCAGCGGCGCGGCGGGCGCCAGCTCACGCCGGCTGATCGACACCAGGTAGCTGACCGAATGGAAGGCGTAGAACGACAGGCCGATCGGCACCAGCACTTCCAGCAGCGGCAGCGACACCTCGAGCCCGGCACTGGCCAGCGCACCCTGGATACCGCCGACGAAGAACTCTTGATACTTGAACAGGTAGAAGCAGCCCAGCACCAGGGTCAGCAGCAAGGCGCCGTTGAACCAGCGCCCGGGGTGGCGCCCCGCCATCAATCCAAGCAGGTACACCAGCGTGCTGTAACCCAGCAGGATGTACAGCGATTGCAGGCTGAAACTCGCCACCAGGCCATAACTGGCCGCCAGCAGCAGCAGGTTCTGCAACCGCACGCTCCAGCACAGGCACCAGTAAAGAAGAAAGAACAGCGTGAAACAGAGGCCGAATTCGATCGAAAGGAAACTCACAACGTAGTCCGTTACGTGACATCAAGGAGGGAGGGCCGCTGACCCGCAGGCCAGAGCGCGCGGATTATGGCAGAGGGCCTGCCCCCTCACAATGCGGCTATCGCACAGAATGCAAGAGGGTTCGCCGCAGGTAAGTGCAACAAAATGCGACGAACGAGAGGCCCGGGCAATTTGCTCCCCCTGCCCCGCTCTGCTAGTGTCGCGCCGTTCTGAATACCACCGAGACCGTCGCCATGGCCCGCAAAAAAGCCTCCATCGATTTCGAACAGTCCCTCGCCGACCTGCAAGCCCTGGTCGAGCGCCTGGAGAACGGCGAGCTGTCGCTGGAAGAGTCGCTGGCCGCCTTCGAGCAAGGCATCGCCCTGACCCGCGACTGCCAGGGCGCGTTGGCCCAGGCCGAACAGAAGGTGCAGATCCTGCTGGAGCGCGACGGCGAACTGGCCGCGCAGCCGTTCGACGCGGAGCCCGAGGCATGATCGCCCAGTACCAGCAAAGCGCCCAGGCGCGGGTGGATGCCGCCCTGGAACCGTTGTTCCAGGCCCCGTCGAAAGAACTCGAACGCCTTTACGCCGCCATGCGCTACAGCGTGATGAACGGTGGCAAGCGCGTGCGCCCGCTGCTGGCCTACGCCGCCTGCGAGGCGCTGGGCGCCCCGGCCGAGCAGGCCAACGGCGCCGCCTGCGCGGTGGAGCTGATCCACGCCTACTCGCTGGTTCACGACGACCTGCCGGCCATGGACGACGATGACCTGCGCCGCGGCCAACCCACCACCCACAAAGCCTTCGACGAAGCCTGCGCCATCCTCGCCGGCGACGGCCTGCAGAGCCTGGCTTTCAGCGCCCTGCTCGACCCGCGCCTGAGCCCGCAGGCCGACGGCATCCGCCTGCAGATGGTCCAGGCCCTGGCCAAGGCCGCCGGCCCTGCCGGCATGGTCGGCGGCCAGGCCATCGACCTGGGTTCGGTGGGCGTCAAGCTCGACCAGCAGGCCCTGGAATACATGCACCGGCACAAGACCGGCGCGCTGATCGAAGCCAGTGTGCGCCTTGGCGCCCTGGCCAGCGCCCGCGCCGAGCAGGCCCAGCTCGATGCCCTGCAGGTTTATGCCCAGGCCATCGGCCTGGCCTTCCAGGTACAGGACGACATCCTCGACGTGGAGAGCGACACCGCCACCCTGGGCAAGCGCCAGGGCGCCGACATCGCCCGCGACAAACCAACCTACCCGGCGCTGCTGGGGCTGGAAGCGGCCAAGGCCTACGCCCTGGAGCTGCGCGACCAGGCGCTGGCGGCGCTGCAAGGCTTTGGCGAGAATGCCGAGCCGCTGCGGGCCCTGGCCCGCTACATCGTCGAACGCCGCCATTAAGGCCTGACAACCTCCCCCTGTGGGAGCGGCCTTGTGTCGCGACAGGGCCGCAAAGCGGCCCCGCCGTTTTTGCGCCAACACTGAGATTCTAGGGCTGCTACGCAGCCCTTTCGCGACACAAGGTCGCTCCCACAGGATTGGTGTCGCACCTACGGCCCTCGCCACACCCGTCCGAATGGGCAGCTTTTCCCACAATGGGGTAAACTGCCGCGTCTTCACACCTATAACGACACGCCTGATGCCCACGACGTTTCAAGAGATCCCCCGCGAACGCCCGGTCACGCCGTTGCTGGACCGCGCCGACACGCCCGCCGGCCTGCGCCGCCTGGCCGAAGCCGACCTGGAGACCCTGGCCGACGAGCTGCGCCAGGACCTGCTCTATACCGTGGGGCAGACCGGTGGGCATTTCGGTGCGGGCCTGGGCGTCATCGAGCTGACGATCGCCCTGCACTACGTCTTCGACACCCCGGATGACCGGCTGGTGTGGGACGTCGGCCACCAGGCCTACCCGCATAAAATCCTGACAGGCCGCCGCGACCGCATGCTCAGCCTGCGCCAGAAGGACGGCATCGCCGCCTTCCCGCGGCGCAGCGAGAGCGAGTACGACACCTTCGGCGTCGGCCACTCCAGCACCTCGATCAGCGCCGCCCTGGGGATGGCCATCGCCGCCCGTCTGCAGAACGACCCGCGCAAGTCGATCGCGGTGATCGGCGACGGCGCGCTGACCGCCGGCATGGCCTTCGAGGCGCTGAACCATGCGCAGGAAGTGGATGCCAACATGCTGGTCATCCTCAACGACAACGACATGTCGATCTCGCGCAACGTCGGCGGCCTGTCGAACTACCTGGCCAAGATCCTCTCCAGCCGCACCTACGCGAGCATGCGCGAAGGCAGCAAGAAAGTGCTGTCGCGCCTGCCCGGCGCCTGGGAGATCGCCCGCCGCACCGAAGAGTACGCCAAGGGCATGCTGGTGCCCGGCACCCTGTTCGAAGAGCTGGGCTGGAACTACATCGGCCCGATCGACGGCCACGACCTGCCCACGCTGATCGCCACCCTGCGCAACATGCGTGATCTCAAGGGCCCGCAGTTCCTGCATGTGGTCACGAAAAAAGGCAAGGGCTTCGCCCCGGCCGAGGTCGACCCGATCGGCTACCACGCCATCACCAAGCTGGAGCCGGCCGACAAGCCGGTCGCGCCGAAAAAACCGAGCGGGCCGAAATACTCCGCCGTGTTCGGCCAATGGCTGTGTGACATGGCCGCCGCCGACAACCGCCTGGTGGGCATCACCCCGGCGATGAAGGAAGGCTCGGACCTGGTCGACTTCAGCGAACGCTACCCCGAGCGCTACTTCGACGTCGCCATCGCCGAGCAGCACGCGGTCACCTTTGCCGCGGGCATGGCCTGCGAGGGCGCCAAGCCGGTGGTGGCGATCTACTCCACCTTCCTGCAACGCGCCTATGACCAGCTGATCCACGACGTGGCGGTGCAGGACCTTGACGTGCTGTTCGCCATCGACCGCGCCGGCCTGGTCGGCGAGGACGGCCCGACCCATGCCGGCGCCTACGACCTGTCGTACCTGCGCTGCATCCCCGGCATGCTGGTGATGACCCCAAGCGACGAGAACGAGCTGCGCAAGATGCTCAGCACCGGCCACCACTACAAGGGCCCGGCCGCCGTGCGCTACCCGCGCGGCACCGGCCCGAATGCGCCGATCAGTGGCGACCTGGAGCCGCTGGAAATCGGCAAGGGCGTGGTCCGTCGCCAGGGCGGCAAGGTCGCCTTGCTGGTGTTCGGCGTGCAGCTGACCGAGGCCCTGCAAGTGGCCGAGCAGATCGATGCCACCGTGGTCGACATGCGTTTCGTCAAGCCGCTGGACGAGGCGCTGGTGCTGGAGATGGCCGCCGGCCACGAGCTGCTGGTGACCATCGAGGAGAACGCCATCATGGGCGGCGCAGGCGCTGCCGTGGGCGAGTTCCTGGCCCGCGAGGGCGTGGTCAAGCCGCTGCTGCACCTGGGCCTGCCGGATATCTATGTCGAGCATGCCAAGCCTGCGCAGATGCTGGCCGAGTGCGGGCTGGATGCGGCTGGGATCGAAGCCTCGGTCAAGGCCCGCATGGCCAAGCTCGGTCTCTAGGCCCCTTCGCCGGCAAGCCGGCTCCTACAGGCGATCTCCCGTAGGAGCCGGCTTGCCGGCGAACAACTTTACATCGCCCATGAAGATTCCAACCCTCACCACCCTGCTCTGCCTCCCCGCCGCCGCCCTGGCCGCCGAACCCTCCCGTGACGAAGCCCTCAAGCTTCCCGACGTGCTGATCAGCGCCAGCCGCCAGGTCGAGTCGCGCACCGCCACCAGCGCCGCCAACACGGTCTTCACCCGCAGCGACATCGACCGCCTGCAACCGTCCAGCGTCACCGACCTGCTCACCCGGGTGCCCGGCGTGCAGGTCGCGCCGACCGGTGGTCGCGGCAGCCTGCCGGGCATCTTCGTGCGCGGCACCAAGGCCGCCCAGACCCTGGTGCTGGTCGACGGTGTGCGCATCGCCAACGCCACGTCCGGCGACAGCGGCCTGCAATTCCTCGACATCGACCAGATCGAGCGGGTGGAAGTGCTGCGCGGCTCGCGTTCGGCGGTATACGGCAGCGATGCCATCGGCGGGGTGATCCAGATCTTCACCCGCCGTGGCGATGGCCAGGGTCTTCAACCTCGCCTGCGCCTGGCGGCCGGCAGCAACCAGACCTGGCAGCGCAGCCTCGGCCTGTCCGGGGGGAATGGCGCAACGCGCTTCAACCTCGGCGCCAGTCTCGACGAAACGGCCGGCATCGACTCGACCGGGCCCTCGTTCGCCAGCGATAACGACCATGACGCCTATCGCAATCGCGCCTTCAACCTCAGCCTGAGCCACACCTTCAATGAGCGTTTCGAGGCAGGCCTGAACCTGCTCGACAGTCACGGGCGCAGCGAGTACGACAACCCATTCGGCCGCTTCGACATGGCTAGCTTCCAGAGCGTCGGCCAGAAGCCCTACACCGATTTCGCGGTCAGTAGCCTGGGCACCTACCTCGATGCCCAGCTCACCGACGCCTGGCACTCGCGCCTGGAGCTGGGCCACAGCGAGAACCGCGACGACAAACGCGACAAACTCAGTGACGAACGCTTCGTGTTCAACACCTATCGCGACCAGGTGACCTGGCAGAACGATTTTGTCGTGGATGAGCGCAACAACCTGCTGGTGGGTGCCGACTGGTACCAGGATCGCGTCCATGCCAGCACCGACTTCACCGAGGACAGCCGCTTCAACCGCGCCGCGTTCATCCAGCATCGATTTGCCGGTGAACACTTCTCCACCGAGCTGGGCGTGCGTCACGACCAGAACCAGCAGTTCGGCGGCCAGACCACCTGGAGCGGCAGCCTCACGGTACCGGTCGATACCGACAACGATGTGCTGCTGTCCTACAGCGAAGGCTTCCGTGCACCGACGTTCAACGACCTGTACTACCCGCAGTACAGCAACCCGGACCTCGACCCCGAGCACTCGAAGAGCTACGAGCTGCAATGGCGCAGCCAACTTAGCAAAGAGAGCCGCCTGGAGGCCTCGCTGTACCGCACCGACCTGCGTGATGCGATCATCTTCGGCGCAGGCTCCATCCCCCGCAACGTGGCATCGGCCCGGATCAACGGCTTCGAACTGGGCCTTGAGCAGCAGTGGGGCGAATGGCGCAGCCAACTGGGCCTGGCCCTGATCGACCCACGCGACCGAGACACCGGGCACACCCTCGCCCGCCGTGCCCGACGCACCTTGAGCCTGGACCTGGATCGACAGTTCGAACGCTTCAGCGTGGGGGGCAGTTGGCAGGCGGTGAGCGGTAGTTACGATGACGAGGCCAATCGCAATGCGCTGGGCGGCTATGGCCTGCTTGGCTTGCGCGGAGGCTGGGCGGCAACTGACGAGGTTCGGCTGGAACTGAAGCTCGACAACCTGCTGGACAAGGCTTACAGCCGCGCCCTGTACAGCTTCGATGGCAGCCAGTACGGCTATCGCGAAGAAGGCCGCACCTGGCTGCTGAGCGTCACCTGGACGCCGGCGCTCTAGCCTCGAGCAATGCGCACAAGCGGGCGGTGGCCTCGATCATCTGCCCGCTGGGCCGCTCAAGCCCCTTGTCCGGCACCACCAGCAAGCGCTTACCTTTCACGGCGCTCAGTTGCGGCCAGTTGCGCCAACTGGCCAGCTGCGCCGGATCACCCGCCAGGATCACCTCAGGGTCACGCAGCAGCACCGACTCCACGCTGACTTGCGGCGCAGGCTGGGTCAGGTCGTCGAACACATTGCGCGCCCCGCAGACACGCAAGGCGTCACTGACCACCTGGCGCCCACCCAGGGTGTACAGCGGCTTGTCCCAGACCTGGTAGAACACCCGCAGGGGTACTTCACGCCGGTAATGCTCCCGCAGCCCATGCAGCCGCTCGCGCAAGCGGGCGGCATAGGCGCGGCCCTGCTCGTCACGCCCGAGGCGCTGGGCAATGGTTTCGATCTGTTCGATCAACTGGTCGAGGTCGCCGGGTTCGCCGCTGAACGTGGCGATGCCCAGGCGCCTGAGCTGATCACGCTGGGCAGGTGCCACGCTCCCGGGCCAGAGCAGCAGCAGGTCGGGCTTTAGGCTGAGCAGGCGCTCCATATCCAGCTGGCCATGACGACCGACGGAGGGAAGGCTGGCCAGCGCCTGTGGACGCTCGCCGCCATCGAGCACGCCGACCAGCAGGTCGCCGGCCTCAAGCTCCAGCACGATCTCGGTCATCGACGGCGCCAGGCTGACCACGCGTGGCGCAGCCTCGGCCAAAGTGCCGGAGCACAGCAGCGCAATACCGGCGAGCAGTGCCCGCATCAGCCCAACTGACGTGGAATGCGGTAGAGGTACAGGATCACCACGGTGGACAGCGCCAGCAAGATCTGCGGCACCGCCTCCAGCCCCACCAGCACCGACAACGCCGCGACCCAGGCCGGGAAGCAGGCGAACAGCATGGCCAGGCGCCGCACCCGGGCCAGCTCGATCCAGGCGCCGGGTTCTTCCGGCGTGCCCAGTTGCTTGTCGGTGGCGATCAATACCCGCTTGTAGGCGCCGAAACGCGGCAGGCTGAGAAACATGGTCGCGGCCCCGGCGATGAACAACGGCATGGCCAGCACCGGGATCAGCGGCTCGCCACCGCCGAACGCCCAGGCCATCACCGGCAACGGCACCAGGCCCACGGCCAGGTACTGCCACCAGGCCAGGGCCAGCCGGCGCTTCACCTCGTTGCGGGTCACGCCTGGGGCACCTCGCCCTGGTGCTTGTTGCCCATCATGTGGCCAAGCTTGTCGGCCTTGGTGGCCAGGTACAGGCGGTTGTGCGGGTTGTGGCCAGTGTGCAGCGGCACGCGCTCGGCGACCTTGATGCTCATGTCGGTCAGCGCCTTGACCTTGCGCGGGTTGTTGGTCATCAGGCGCAGCGATTTCACGCCCAGGTGCTCGAGCATCGGCAGGCACATGGCGTAGTCGCGCTGGTCGGCGGCAAAGCCCAGGCGCTCGTTGGCCTCGACGGTGTCGGCACCGCCGTCCTGCAGCTCATAGGCGCGGATCTTGTTCAACAGGCCGATGCCACGGCCCTCTTGGCGCAAGTACAGCAACACGCCACGGCCTTCACGGGCGATGGCCTGCAGCGCGGCTTCCAGTTGCGAGCCGCAGTCGCAACGCTGGCTGAACAGGGCATCGCCAGTCAGGCACTCGGAGTGCAGGCGCCCCAGCACCGGCTCACCATCGGCGATGTCACCCAGGCTGAGCACCACGTGCTCACGGCCAGTGGCTTCGTCGAGGAAGCCATGCATGGTGAAGATCGCAAAGGGGGTCGGGAGTTTGGAGGCGGCGACAAAGACGACGGGCACGTTGTGCTCCTGGAAAGTGGCAATTTCAGATCGGCCGATTGTATCAGCAGCCCGGCGCCGGTGCGCAGGCTGAATATCGCGGCTTAAGATCGAAAAGTTCGATGCTTATAGGGTCGGCACCAACCCTCGTACCGCTGCTTTCAGGGCTCAGCGCAACCTGTAGGAGCCGGCTTTGCCGGCGAACCAGGCAACGCGGTGAAGGGCACCGGCTACGCCGGTGTTCGCCGGCAAGCCGGCTCCTACAGGGTCGGCGTCCAATCTTGTGAAGTCAGTGAGGCTGGCTGTCGCTGGTGAACGGATACGGCTGCTTCCAGCGCTCGAAGATCGGTTTCAGCTCGCCACTGCGCACCAGCACCTCCATGCGCCGGTCGAACAGGTCACGCAAGGCCTTGCCCTGTTCGCTGTCGGCGAATGCCAGGTACAACGGCAACTCGGCTACATGAGTGAGCTTGAATTGCTTGGGGTCGGGCGCCTGGCCGAGCACGTAGTTCACTTCGGTCTCGGCATCGATGTAGAAATCCACCCGGTCATGCTCGAGCATCGGCAGGATGCCCTCGCGGCGTTGGATCTCGCGGAAATTCCTGGCATTGGGCAAATAGCTGCCGTAGTCGTAGCCCCGCACCCAGGCCAGGCGGAACTGGCCGATGTTGTCGAGGGTGGGCGCCGGCTTGCTGGCCAGGCCCAGGGCGTAGATGTGGTCCATGTCGAAGTGCCAGCGCGGGTAGAGGTTGTTGGGGTTTTCCTCCTTGTAGGAGCCCACCCAGGCATCCGCCTCGCCACGCTTGACCAAGCCCACCGCACGGCTGTACGGCGCGCTCTGCGGCTTGAGCTTGACGCCAGCCGGCTCGAACACCTTGCGCATCACGTCCCAGGCCAGCCCGGTGCCGTCCTTGTTGGTGTAGTCGAGCCATTCCTCGCTGACCAGGCGCACCTGCGTCGGCGCCTCCCGGGCCATGGCGCCGGAACCCGCGACAAGCAGCATCACTGCCAGCAATACAGTCCTGAACCCCATCACAACGCTCCCTGTTTCAGGCTACCGCCCACACCAGCACCTGCATGCCCAGCCAGGCGAACACGCCGGCCAGGATGTCGTCGAGCATGATCCCGAAGCCGCCATGCACATGGCGGTCGATCCAGCGGATCGGCCACGGCTTGAGGATGTCGAAGAAGCGGAACATCAGGAACCCCGCCAACAGCCACTGCCAGCCCTCCGGCACCAGCCACAGGGTGATCCACATACCGACGATCTCGTCCCAGACAATGCCTTCGTGGTCGTGGACGCGCAAGTCGTTGGCCACCTTGCCGCACAGCCACACGCCGAACAGCATGCTGATACCCAGCAGCAGCCAGTAGCCCCAGTCGGGCAGCATCTGCCACAGCGGGATGAACGGCAGCGCCACCAGCGAGCCCCAGGTACCGGGGGCCTTTGGCAAAGTGCCGGAGCCGAAGCCGAACGCGATGAAGTGCCACGGGTTGCGCCAGACCGAAGGCGGAACGAACTCCGCAGGCACCTGGTTGGGGTGGTCGGTCACGGTGTCTCCCTGAAATGTTGATAGCCCCGCTGCGCGGGGGTGATGTCCTGGCCCTGCGGGTCGCGCAGGGTCACGCCCTGGCCCTCCAGCACACGCCCGATGACGTGCACCTGGCCGGCCAGGGATGAAAGTGCGTATTCCGGCAAGGTGAACGCCAGCACGTAGTCGTCGCCACCGGTGAGCGCCGCCTGCAGTGCCGCCTCACGGCCGAGGAACGCCTGCAAAGGAGCAGACACGGGAACCTGCGCCAGGTTCACCTGCAGCGCCACGCCGGACGCCTTGGCGATGTGCCCGCAGTCGGCCAGCAGCCCGTCGGAGATGTCCAGTGCCGACGTGGCCAGGCCACGCAGGCGCTCGCCTAGCTGCAGTTGCGGTAGCGGCGACCAGTAGTGCGCCAGCAGCGGCGCAGCCACATCGGCTGGCGCCTCGCGCTCGCCCAGCACCAGCGGCAAGGCACCCGCCGCGTTCCCCAGAAAACCACCGACGCACAACAGCTCACCCGGCCGTGCGCCACTGCGCCGCAGCGCTTGCCCTGCCGGCACGCGGCCGAACACGGTCACGGTGATGCTCAACGGGCCACGGGTGGTATCGCCACCGATCAGCGCCATGCTGCAACGCTGGGCCATGCGGCCAAGGCCGTCGGTATAAGCCGCGAGCCAGTCGGGGCCGACTTCGGGCAGCGTGAGGGCGAGGGTGAAGCCGATGGGCGTGGCGCCCATGGCCGCCAGGTCGCTGGCCGCCACGGCAAGCGAGCGCTGGCCGAGCAGCAGGGGGTCGCAGAGTGCGGGGAAATGCACACCGGCCACCAGCGTGTCGGTGGAAACCGCCAGCTGCTCGCCGGCGGGAAGGTCCAGCAGGGCGCAGTCGTCGCCGATCCCCAGGGCCACGCCCTCGCCGCCCTGCGCACAGGGCGCGGCGGCGAAGTAGTGGCTGATCAGCTCGAACTCACCCATGGCTCGTCAGCGCCGCGATCAGCGCTTGTTCGCCCGGACTTCCGCTTCACGCAGACGCGGAGCCAGCTTGTCCAGCACGCCGTTGACGAACTTGTGCCCGTCGGTGGCGCCAAAGACTTTCGCCAGTTCCACACCCTCGTTGATCACCACGCGGTATGGCACGTCGGCGCGCATCATGAATTCCCAGGCCGACAGGCGCAGCACGGACAGCTCGACCGGGTCGAGTTCTTCCAGTGGCGTGTCCAGGCAGGGCTTCAGTGCCTCGTCGATCTCGACCTTCTTCGCCGGGACCCCGTGCAGGATCTCGCGGAAGTAGGCGCCGTCGACATCGGAGAAATCGTTATCGACCCGGAACTGCGCTTCCACTTCGTTCAGCGAGTGCTTGGCCATGTGCCACTGGTAGAGGGCTTGCGTGGCGAGCTTACGGGCTTCGCGACGCTTGGCGCTCTTCGAGGGCTTGCCGGCATCCGCAGGTTTTGGATCGCGCGGGTTGAAACGATCGCTTTCGTCGCTAATCACTTGGCCTCCAACTGCGCCAGCAGGCTGACCATTTCCAGGGCGGACAGGGCCGCTTCGGCACCTTTGTTGCCAGCCTTGGTGCCGGAACGCTCGATGGCTTGCTCGATGGAGTCGACGGTCAGTACGCCGAAGGCCACCGGAACACCGAACTCCATGGACACCTGGGCCAGGCCCTTGGTGCACTCGCCCGCCACGTATTCGAAGTGCGGGGTACCGCCACGGATCACTGCGCCCAGGGCGATGATCGCGTCGTAAGCGCCTTGCTGGGCGACTTTCTGTGCCACCAGCGGGATTTCGAACGCGCCCGGGGCACGGATGATGGTGATGTCGCTTTCGCTGACGCCATGGCGTACCAGGGCATCGACTGCGCCGCTAACCAGGCTTTCGACGACGAAGCTGTTGAAGCGGCCAACCACCAAAGCATAGCGACCTTTGGGGGCGATGAAGGTACCTTCGATGGTCTTCAGGGTCATTCCGGAGTTCTCATCTTCAAGAGCGAGGCCGCGCAGTGGCGGCCTCGGGAGGGTTTTGACTCGAGTCTAGGGGCGATCAGGCCGCCTCAAGTCACTCGGAGGGCACGTATTCTACAACTTCCAGATCGAATCCGGATATCGCATTGAACTTCATTGGCGAACTCATCAGGCGCATCTTGCGCACACCGAGATCGCGCAGGATCTGCGAACCGGCACCGACGGTGCTGTAAGTGGTCGGTGCCTTGGGCTGCGCATCGCCCGCGCTCTCGCGGATGTGCGCCAGCAGCACGTCGCCGTCCAGCGGGTGGCCCAGCAACAGCACCACGCCGCTGCCGGCCTCGGCCACGGCGGCCATGGCGGCGCGCAGGCTCCAGCGGCCCGGCTGCTTGACCATCAGCAGGTCGCGCAGCGGGTCCATGTTGTGCACGCGCACCAGCGTCGGTTCGTCGGCGCAGATCTTGCCCAGCGTCAGGGCCATGTGCACGTCGCCTTCCACCGCGTCACGGTAGGTGACCAGGTTGAACTGGCCCAGCTCGCTGTCCAGCGGCTGCTCGGAGACGCGCTGCACGGTGCGCTCGTGGATCATGCGGTAGTGGATCAGGTCGGCGATGGTACCGATCTTGAGGTTGTGCTCGGCGGCGAACACTTCCAGCTCGGCGCGGCGCGACATGGTGCCGTCGTCGTTCATCACTTCGCAGATCACGCCGCTGGGCTCGAAACCGGCCATGCGCGCCAGGTCGCAGGCGGCCTCGGTGTGGCCGGCGCGGGCCAGGGTGCCGCCCGGCTGGGCCATCAGCGGGAAGATGTGGCCGGGGCTGACGATGTCCTCGGCCTTGGCGTCCTTGGCGGCGGCGGCCTGCACGGTGCGGGCGCGGTCGGCGGCGGAGATGCCGGTGGTGACGCCTTCGGCGGCCTCGATCGACACGGTGAACTTGGTGCCGAAGCCGGAACCGTTGCGCGGCGCCATCAGCGGCAGCTTGAGCGTTTCGCAGCGCTCGCGGGTCATCGGCATGCAGATCAGGCCACGGGCGTGCTTGGCCATGAAGTTGATGTGCTCGGGCAGGCAGCACTCGGCCGCCATGATGATGTCGCCTTCGTTCTCGCGGTCTTCGTCATCCATGAGGATGACCATTTTGCCCTGGCGGATGTCTTCGACCAGTTCTTCGATGCTGTTGAGCGCCACGCGGCACCCCCTTCTCAATCAGGATTTCAAGAAGCCGTTGGCGGCCAGGAAGCTTTCGGTGATGCCACTGCCCTTGCTCGGTTCGGCAGCCTTGTCGCCCAGCAGCAGACGCTCCAGGTAACGGGCCAGCAGGTCGACCTCAAGGTTCACCCGACGCCCTGCGCGGTAGTCGGCCATGATGGTTTCGGACAGGGTGTGCGGGACGATGGTCAGCTCGAACTCGGCGCCATCGACTTCGTTGACCGTCAGGCTGGTGCCGTCGACGGTGATCGAGCCCTTGTGGGCGATGTACTTGGCCAGCTCTTTCGGGGCGCGCACGCGGAACTGGATGGCGCGGGCGTTATCGGCACGCGAGACGATCTCGCCGACACCGTCGACGTGGCCGCTGACCAGGTGGCCGCCCAGGCGGGTGGTGGGCGTCAGGGCCTTTTCCAGGTTGACCCGGCTGCCACTCTTGAGGTCGACCATGGCGGTGCGCTTCAGCGTTTCGACGCTGACGTCGGCCCAGAAGCCGTCGCCGGGCAGTTCGACGGCGGTCAGGCACACGCCGTTGACGGCGATGCTGTCGCCCAGCTTGACGTCGCCCAAGTCGAGCTTGCCGGTTTCCACGTAGACGCGCACGTCACCGCCCTTGGGGGTCATGCTGCGGATGGTGCCGATGGATTCGATGATGCCGGTGAACATGGTGTTCTCCTAGATACGGGCTGCGCGGGGCAGGCCAGGCATTATACGCCGGGGGCCGGCAAGAGGATGGCAGTGACTCGCCAGTCATCGCCGACCGCGCGCATTTCGGTGATTTTCAGCCGTGGCGCCTCGCTCATTTTCGACAAGGGCCAGTCCAGCAGCGGGCGGGCCTCGGAGCCGAGGAAGGTGCCGGCGACGAACAGCTGGAACTCGTCGACCAGGCCCTGGCGGGCGAAGGCGCCGACCAGGCCGGCACCGGCCTCCAGCAGGATCTCGTTGACGCCGCGTTCGGCCAGGCAACGCAACAGCGCGGGCAGGTCGACCTGGTCATCGTCGCCCGGCAGGTTGAGCAGTTCATGGCCGGCGGCGGCGTAGCGCGGGTCGTCGCCCGCGGCAGTGACCACCAGCGCCGGGCCGGCCTGGAAGAACGGCGCGTCCAGCGGCAGACGCAGGCGCCCGTCGACCAGCACCCGCAGCGGCGGGCGCGACAGGGCCAGGGTAGTGAGCGCGCTGTCCAGCCCGAGTTCTTCGCCACGCACGGTCATCCGGGCGTTGTCCTGCAACACGCTCTGGGCGCTGGTCAGCACCACGCTGGAGCGGGCGCGCAGGCGCTGCACAGCGGCGCGGGCGGCAGGGCCGGTGATCCACTGGCTCTCGCCGCTGGCCATGGCGGTGCGGCCGTCCAGGCTCATGGCCAACTTGGCGCGGACGAACGGCAGGCCATGCTCCATGCGCTTGAGAAAGCCGGGGTTCAGCGCCCGCGCCTCGGCTTCGAGCACGCCGCTGGCGACCTCGATGCCGGCCTCGCGCAGGCGCCGCAGGCCATTGCCGGCCACTTGCGGGTTGGGGTCCTGCATGGCCGCCACCACCCGTGCCACACCGGCCTTGACCAGCGCCTCGGCGCACGGCGGGGTGCGGCCATGGTGGCTGCACGGCTCTAAGGTGACATAGGCACAGGCGCCACGGGCAAGCTCGCCGGCCTGGCGCAGCGCATGCACCTCGGCGTGGGGCTCGCCGGCGCGCACATGCCAGCCTTCGCCGACCACCTCGCCATCGCGCACGATCACGCAACCGACGCGTGGGTTGGGGTGGGTCGTGTAGAGGCCCTTGCGGGCCAGTTCCACGGCCCGGGCCATGTAGTGGGCGTCGAGGATGGCTTGGCTGGACATGCTTACTCTTTAGCCGGCTCGCGGGCCAGGCGGTCGATTTCTTCGCGGAATTCGTCGAGGTCCTGGAAGCGCCGGTAGACCGAGGCGAAGCGGATGTAGGCGACTTCGTCGAGCTTGCGCAGCTCGGCCATCACCATTTCGCCCACCACCAGCGACTTCACCTCGCGCTCGCCGGTGGCGCGCAACCGGCTCTTGATATGCGCCAGCGCCGCTTCCAGGCGCTCGATGCTCACCGGGCGCTTCTCCAGCGCCCGCTGCATGCCGGCGCGCAGCTTGTCTTCGTCGAAGGGCTGGCGCGTGCCGTCCTGCTTGATCAGCCGGGGCAGGACCAGTTCGGCGGTCTCGAAGGTGGTGAAGCGCTCGCCGCAGGCGACGCACTCGCGGCGGCGGCGCACTTGCTCGCCCTCGGCGACAAGACGCGAGTCGATGACCTTGGTGTCGTTGGCACCGCAAAACGGACAGTGCATGGTGGCAGGCAACAAAAAAAGGGAGGGCCATGGTAGCGCATTGCACTGGCAAGACAAGCCAAAGGGTTTACCATCCATGCAAATCTGCCCGTGAAGGACTCCCCCATGCACCCTCGCGCACTCATCGTGCTGTGTTGCGCCGTTCTGCTCGCCGCCTGCGGCAGTGACCGGCCCAAGTCCGAGCAAGCCCCCGCGCCCGTGCCGGCCAAGGTGGCCAAGAAAGCCCAGCCGCTGGGCCCGCTGCCGGCCTACCAGCGCGAACTGAGCGGCACCCTGCTGGAAATCCCGGCCGGCGCCGACGTGGAGCTGGCCCTGCTGGTCATCGACGAACGTGGCCGCCCGCAGCAACTGCTCGCCAGCAGCACCCTGACCGGCACCGGCCAGGCCCTGCCCTATCATTTGCGTTTCAACCCCGAAGTGTTCCCCGCCGGTGGCCGGGTCGAACTGCGCGGCCGCGCCAGCCAATCGGGCCAGTTGATCCTGCACCTGCCGCCCGTGCGCATTGCCCAGGCCGAAACCCAGGCCACCGGCCCGCTGCGTTTCGAAAAGGCTCCGTAGGATGGCTCCGCAAGCCCTGCAACAGGCCCTGAGCGGCCTGATCGGCGAAGCGCGCCTGGTGGTCAGCGAACTGCCCGAGTGCGCCCTGAAACTCTGGCTGATCGACGACCAGAACATGGACCGCGCCTTCAGCAGCGAGGAAACCCGGCGCATCCTGGAAGAGCCGCCTTACTGGAGCTTCTGCTGGGCCAGCGGCCTGGCCATGGCCCGCTACCTGGCCGAACGCCCGGAGTGGGTGCGGGGCAAGCGCGTGCTGGACTTCGGCGCGGGCTCCGGCATCGCCGGCATCGCCGCCGCCCGGGCCGGCGCCCTGGAAGTGGTGGCCTGCGACCTCGACCCGCTGGCCCTCGACGCCTGCCGCGCCAACGCCGCGCTGAACCAGGTCGAGCTGGGCTACAGCAGCGACTTCTTCGCCGAGACCGACCGCTTCGACCTGATTCTGGTCGCCGACGTGCTCTACGACCGTGCCAACCTGCCGCTGCTGGACGCCTTCCTCAGCCGCGGCCGCCAGGCGTTGGTGGCCGACTCGCGGGTTCGTGACTTCAGCCACCCGCTCTACCGCCCAATAGGCGTGCTCGAGGCGCTGACCCTGCCGGACCTGGCCGAGCCGCACGAATTCCGCCGGGTCAGCCTGTACCATGCCAGCCGCGAGCCTTTATAGTGGGGCATCAACGTTTGCGAGAGTCACGATGAGCCAGGAAACGCAGTACATCTTCGATGCCACCGATGCCACCTTCCAGCAGCTGGTCATCGAGAACTCCTTCCACAAGCCTGTGCTGGTGGACTTCTGGGCCGAGTGGTGCGCGCCGTGCAAGGCGTTGATGCCGCTGCTGGCGAAGATCACCGAGGGCTACCAGGGCGAGCTGCTGCTGGCCAAGATCAACTGCGACGTCGAGCAGCAGGTGGTGGCCCAGTTCGGCATCCGCAGCCTGCCGACCGTGGTGCTGTTCAAGGACGGCCAGCCGGTCGACGGTTTTGCCGGCGCCCAGCCCGAATCGGCCATCCGCACCATGCTCGAACCCCATGTACAGATGCCCGCGCCGCCCACCGCCGCGCCGCTGGAGCAAGCCAAGGCACTGTTCGCCGAAAGCCGTTTCAGCGAGGCCGAAGCCCTGCTGCAGGTGCTGCTGGGTGAAGACAACAGCAACGCCGAGGCGTTGATTCTCTATGCCCGCTGCCTGGCCGAGCGTGGCGAACTGGGCGAGGCGCAAGTGGTGCTCGACGCGGTCAAGACCGACGAGCACAAGGCCGCCCTGGCCGGCGCCAAGGCCCAGCTGACTTTCCTGCGCCAGGCCGCCAGCCTGCCGGAGGCCGCCGAGCTCAAGACCCGCCTGGCGCAGAACCCGCAGGACGACGAGGCGACCTACCAGCTGTGCATCCAACAGTTGGCGCGCCAGCAGTATGAAGCGGCGCTGGACGGGCTGCTGAAGCTGTTCCAGCGCAATCGCGCTTACGAGAATGGGCTGCCGCAGAAAGCGTTGCTGCAGGTGTTCGAGCTGCTGGGCAACGAGCATCCGCTGGTCGGCGTGTACCGTCGCAAGCTCTCAGCAGCGATGTTCTAAGACCCACCGCTGTTCGCCAGCAAGGCTGGCTCCTACAGGTATCGCGCCACCCGTGCGTACCCTGTAGGAGCCGGCTTGCCGGCGAACGCTTTTGAGCGGTCACCCCACCCAGTGATACACCGGCGCATCCGCGCCACTTTCCACCTTCACCTCACTGCTGTGGCGCAACCGCACCAGCAGCCGCTTGCCCGCCGCCACACTGCCGGCCAGCCCTTCCAGGCGTTCCAGCAACTCTGGCCCACTCATCTGCCCCGCCTGGCGCAGCACCTCGCGCGCGGCGAGCCATTGCCCGTCATCCTGGCGCGGCGCCGGGGCGGCGCTGGCCTGAATCGCCTCGACCACGGCAGGCGCCTCCAGCCGATGCCCAAGCTGCGCCCACTCCTCAGGCGCCAGCTCGATGGTCAAGTCCACCGGCCAGTCACCGATCTGTCCACGAATTCTCACGCTGCCTTCCTCGATCCTGGGCTTGAATGCAGCCATGCTCCCACGAACATGAAACCTGTGCCAGGCAGGCTGGCGAGGCAAATAGAAGTTGTTATAACATTACCAAATCTTTCCTAGCCGCCCCTGGAGCCGTCCATGCGTCGTCTGCTGCTCGCCCTGCCCTTCGCCCTGCTTCCCCTGGCCGTGGCCCATGCCCACGACGACCATGACCACGATACCCTTGGCGCCCACGAGCACGGCGTGGCCAAGCTCAACGTGGTGCTCGACGGCAACACCCTCGAACTGGGGCTGGACAGCCCGGCGATGAACCTGGTGGGCTTCGAGCACGTCGCCAGCACCGATGCCGACAAGGCCAAGGTCGCCGTTGCCCGCCAGCAGCTGGAACAACCGCTGAAGCTGTTCGGCCTGGCCCAGGCCGCCGGCTGCACGGAAGAGAACCAAGAGCTGGAGAGCCCGCTGTTCGAGGCCACCGACAAACAGGCCCAAGGTCACCAGCACGCCGACATCGAGGCCCATTACCAACTGACGTGCGCCAACCCCGACAAACTCACCCGCATCGACCTCGCGCCGCTGTTCAAGACCTTCCCGCAAACCCAGAAGGTCAACGTGCAACTGATCGGCCCGAACGGCCAGAAAGGCGCGGAAGCGACGCCCGCCAAGGCCGTGGTCGTATTCTGAATGCGCCAGCCGTTGATCGACCTGCATGACCTGGTGTTCGCCTGGCCCGGCCAGGCGCCGCTGCTGGATATTCCCTCGTTTCGCCTGGAGCCGGGCGAGGCGCTGTTCCTCAAGGGCCCCAGCGGCAGCGGCAAGACCACCCTGCTCGGCCTGCTGGGCGGCGTGAACCGCCCGGGCCAGGGCAGTATCCAGCTGCTCGGCCAGGACCTCGCGGCGCTGGGCCAGGGTGCCCGCGACCGCTTCCGGGTCGACCACACCGGCTACATCTTCCAGCAGTTCAACCTGTTGCCGTTTCTCTCTGTACGCGAGAACGTCGAGCTGCCTTGCCGCTTCTCGAAAAGTCGCGCCGAACGCGCCAGGCAGCGCCATGGCAGCGTCGACCAGGCCGCCGCGCAACTGCTCGCGCACCTGGGCCTGGACGATCCGGCCCTGCTCGCCCGCCGCGCCGACAGCCTGTCGATCGGCCAACAGCAGCGGGTAGCCGCGGCCCGTGCGCTGATCGGCCAGCCAGAGCTGGTGATCGCCGACGAACCCACCTCGGCGCTCGACGCCGACACCCGCGAGGCCTTCATCCGCCTGCTGTTCGCCGAATGCCGCGCGGCCGGTTCCAGCCTGTTGTTCGTCAGCCATGACCAGAGCCTGGCGCCGCTGTTCGACCGACACCTGTCCCTGGCCGAGCTCAATCGCGCCGCCAAGCCCCGGGAGGCCTGATGTACCTGCTCCGCCTTGCCCTGGCCAGCCTGGCCAACCGCCGCTTCACCGCCCTGCTCACCGCCTTCGCCATCGCCCTGTCGGTGTGCCTGCTGCTGGCCGTCGAGCGCGTGCGCACCGAGGCCCGCGCCAGCTTCGCCAGCACCATCAGCGGCACCGACCTGATCGTCGGCGCCCGCTCGGGCTCGGTGAACCTGCTGCTGTATTCGGTATTCCGCATCGGCAACGCCACCAACAACATCCGTTGGGACAGCTACGAGCACTACGCCAAGGATCCCCGGGTGAAATGGGCGATCCCCATCTCCCTGGGCGACTCGCACCGCGGCTACCGGGTGATGGGCACCACCGGCGACTACTTCAGCCATTACCAGTACGGCCGGCGCCAACACCTGGCACTGGGCCAGGGCCGCCCGTTCGCCGACGACCCGTTCGAGGTGGTACTGGGGGCCGAAGTCGCCGAAGCGCTGCACTACAAGCTCGGCGACAAGCTGGTGCTGGCCCATGGCGTGGCGGCCGTGAGCCTGGTCAAGCACGATGACAAGCCGTTCACCGTGGTCGGGGTGCTCCAGCGCACCGGCACGCCGGTGGACCGCACCTTGCACATCAGCCTGGCCGGCATGGAGGCGATCCACATCGACTGGCACAACGGCGTTCCGGCCCGCGGTGCCGGGCGCATCAGCGCCGAGCAGGCACGTACCATGGACCTGCAGCCCACGGCCATCACCGCCTTCATGCTCGGCCTGAACAACAAGATCGCCACCTTCAGCCTGCAGCGCGAGATCAACGAGTACCGCGGCGAGCCGCTGCTGGCGATCCTCCCCGGCGTGGCCCTGCAAGAGCTGTGGAGCCTGATGGGCACCGCCGAGCAGGCGCTGTTCGTGGTGTCGCTGTTCGTGGTGCTGACCGGGTTGATCGGCATGCTCACGGCGATCCTCACCAGCCTCAACGAGCGACGTCGGGAGATGGCCATCCTGCGCTCGGTGGGCGCGCGCCCGTGGCATATCGCCGGGCTGCTGGTACTGGAAGCGCTGGCCCTGGTGCTGGCCGGCATCGTGGCCGGGCTGGGGTTGCTGTATGCCGGGATCGCCCTGGCCCAGGGCTATGTGCAGGCCAACTATGGGCTCTACTTACCACTGGCCTGGCCAAGCGCCCATGAGTGGACACTACTGGGTATCATCCTGGGCGCGGCGCTGCTGATGGGCAGCGTGCCGGCCTGGCGCGCCTACCGGCAGTCGCTGGCCGATGGCCTGTCGATTCACCTGTGAGAGTACCCATGCACTTTTATCGTTTCTTCGTTGCCTGGGTTCGCCGGCAAGCCGGCTCCTACAGATGGGGCGCGCTTGCGGTGCTCCTGTTTGCGCTGGCGTTCGTCATGCCTGCCGGTTGGGCTGCCGAGCCCCGTGAGCTGGACTGGCCGGCCTTGATTCCCGAGGGCGCACCGGTCATCCCGCCGCAACTGACACCGCTGCATGACCTGTCGCAGATCAGCAACGCACTCTCGGCCGAAGCTGCCCCCGCCGCCCGCCAGCAAGCGCCCAACGCGCCGGTGGTCAAGGCGCTGGACGGCCAACCGGTGAAGATCCCCGGCTACATCGTGCCCCTGGAAGTCAGCGACGAGGGCCGTACCACCGAGTTCCTCCTGGTGCCCTACTACGGCGCCTGCATCCACGTGCCACCGCCGCCGTCGAACCAGATCGTGCATATCTTCAGCGAGATGGGCGTGCGCGTCGAAGACCTCTACCAGCCCTACTGGATCGAAGGCACGATGCAGGTCAAGGCCTCCAGCAGCGAGCTGGCCGACGCGGGTTATCAGATGGAAGCCGAGAAAATCTACGCTTACGAGCTGAAATGAGAACGGGTTCCGCCCCGTGAAACCGCTTCGTTGAGCTGGGTCAAACTTTCTGTTTAGTCAGCTTCGTACCATTGGACTACTCGATTACTCACGTCCTTTGGGAGCTTCCATGAACAAGTCCTTGCTCAGTGCCTCGCTCGTCGCGCTGGCGCTCGCAGCGCCCGTTGCCCACGCCCACCAGGCGGGGGATTTCATCCTCCGTTCCGGCGCCATCACCACCGCGCCGAACGAAAACAGCGGCGACCTCAAGCTTGATGGCGCAAAGGTTTCGGGCACCAAGGCGACCCTGGACAGCGACACCCAACTGGGCCTGGCCTTCGCCTACATGCTCACCGACCACATCGGCCTGGAACTGCTGGCCGCCACCCCGTTCAAGCACACCGTCGGCGTGAAGGGCCTGGGTGCCGGCCTGGACGGCAAGCTGGCCGACATCAAGCAACTGCCACCGACCCTGTCGCTGCAGTACTACCCGATGGAACCCACTTCGAAGTTCCAGCCTTACGCGGGCGTGGGCATCAACTACACCCTGTTCTTCGATGAAGACCTGAGCAGCAACCGCAAGGCCCAGGGTTTCAGCAACATGAAGCTGCAGGACTCGATCGGTATCGCCGGCCAGCTGGGCATGGACTACATGATCACCGACAACCTGCTGTTCAACGCCGCGGTCTGGTACGTCGACATCGACACCAAGGCCACCATCGACGGCCCGAGCGCCCTGGGCGTCGGCAAGACCAAGGTCGACGTGGATGTCGACCCGTGGGTCTACATGGTCGGCATCGGCTACAAGTTCTAACTCACCGCCACCCACTCCCCTTGTAGGAGCCAGCTTGCTGGCGAAGCTTCTAGCATTCGCCAGCAAGCTGGCTCCTACAAGGGCGTACTTGCACCAACCAGCAACACCAGGCCATTGCACTGACCCCCGCCCCCAGCCCGCACACGGCTCCCCATCCCCACCGCCCATACACCCAGGTCGCCACGACCGCCCCCACCCCGCTACCGATTGAATAGCAGCACATGTACGCGCCGATCAAACGGCTCGCCATCTCGCCGCGCCCCTTCAACAACAAGCTCTGGTTGGTCACATGCACCGCCTGCACGGCCAAGTCCAGCATCAGCACACCCACCACCAGCGCCAGCAGCGACTGCTCCAGGAAGGCGCTCGGCAGCCAGGACAACGTCAGCAGCCCGAGCGCAAGGCCAGTGGTGCGCTGGCCAAGGCCCCGGTCAGCCAGGCGGCCGGCCCGTGATGCGGCCAAGGCACCGGCAAGCCCAGCCAGGCCGAACAGGCCGATCCGGGTGTGGTCGAGCGCCAGCGGCGCGGTGCTCAAGGGCAGCACCATCGCGCTCCATAAAATACTGAAGGCGGCGAAGACCAGCAGTGCGAGCATGCCCCGCCGACGCAGCAGCGAATCATCCCGGTACAAGCGCAGCGTCGAACCCAGCAACGCCCAGTAACGCTGCCTTGGTGCGAACGGCCGAGCGGCGGGCAAACGCCAGGCGAGCAGCAGCACCATCAGCAGCGCCAACCCAGCCGCCGCGAAATACACCCCACGCCACCCCAGCAGGTCGGCCGTGACCCCGGCCACCAGCCGAGCCAGCAAAATGCCCAGCACCACGCCACTGGTCACCGAGCCCACCACCTGCCCTTGCTGGGCGGGCGTGGCCAAGGTGGCGGCATGCGCCACCATCACCTGCACCACCACGGCCATCAACCCGACCATGGCCATGGCCGCCAGCAACAGCACCCAATGCTGGGAAAACGCCACGCCCAGCAGGGCCACCGCCGAGCACAGCAACTGCCCAAGGATCAGCCGTTTGCGGTCGAGCAGGTCACCCAGCGGCACCAGCAGCAATAGGCCCGCGGCATAGCCCGCCTGGGTCGCGCCGACCACCAGGCCAACCTGCCCAACGGGCACGCCCAGGCTGGCCGCCATCGATTCCAGCAGCGGCTGGGCGCAATACACCGTCGCCACCGCCAGCGCGCAGGCGGCGGCGAGCAGCAGGGTCAGGCTCCGGGTGATAGGTGGTGGAACAGTGGTCTGGGATGTCATGGCACGGCCCTTGTTGATCTAGTTTTAAATTAAAACCACCTGCTGGATTTCTAGCAAAGGTGGTTTTAATCTGCAACCAGAACAACCCAAAGGAACAACTGATGCTCGACGAGAACAACCAACAATGCCCCGTGGCTCGCGCACTTGAAGTCATCGGCGATCGTTGGGCACTGATGATCCTGCGCGACACCTTCGACGGCCTGCGGCGCTTCAGCGAGTTGCAGCGCAACCTGGGGCTGGCGAAGAACATCCTTGCCGCGCGCCTGAAACTGCTGGTCGAGGCAGGCCTGCTCGCGCAGCAACCGGCGTCCGATGGCAGCGCCTACAAGGAATATGTGCTGACGGAGAAAGGCCACTCGGTGTTTCCGATCGTGGTCGGCTTGCGCCAGTGGGGGGAGCGGTTTCTGTTCGTGGAAGGCGAGTCACGCTCGCAGTTGCTGGATGACCGCGATCAGCCGCTGGAAACGCTTCAGGTTCGGGCCAAGGATGGTCGGGCGGTAGGGCCGGATGATTGCCATCGGCGGGTGATTCGGCATTCATGAGCGGTTCGCCGGCAAGCCGGCTCCTACAAGGGCCAAGATCCATCCTGTAGGAGCCGGCTTGCCGGCGAACCTCACGTGAGGCGATACCCGATATCAGGCCTTGCCAAGCAACCTCGCCAGCCCCTCGGTGAACGGCGTCGGTGCGGGGAAGTCGAAGCGCGCCAGCAACCGCGCGTTATCCGCCCGGGAATGGCGGATGTCTCCGGAACGCGCCGGCCCATGGCTGACCGCAGGCAGCGTGCCGACCACCTGCTCCAGCGCCGCCAGCAACTGGTTCAGCGAAGTCGCCTGGTTCAACCCGATATTCACCGCGCCCTCTTCGACCGCGTCCTGCTCCAGGGCCTGCACCATCACCTGGACCAGATCCCCGACATACAGGAAGTCACGGGTCTGCTCGCCATCGCCGAACACGGTGATCGGCTGACCGGCCAGGGCCCGCTCGCAGAAGATGCTGATCACCCCGGAATACGGCGAGGACGGGTCCTGGCGCGGCCCGAAGATATTGAAGAAGCGGAACACCACCGGCTCCAGCCCATGCTGGCGGCGGTAGAAGTCCAGGTACTGTTCACTGGCCAGCTTGTCCACCGCATAGGGGGTCAGCGGCGCCTTGGGGGTGTCCTCGACGATGGACTGGCCTTCGCCGTTGTTGCCATACACCGCCGCGCTGGAGGCGAACAGCACGCGGCGCACGCCATTCAGGCGCATGGCCTCGCACACGTTGAGGGTACCGATGAAGTTGCTCTGGTGGGTCTTGACCGGGTCTTCCACCGAGGCCTGCACCGAGGCCACCGCCGCCAGGTGCACCACCGCCCGGCAACCGGAGGCGGCGCGAGCCACCAGGGCCGCGTCGGCAACATCGCCTTCAAGCAGCTCGAGCCGTGGATGCCCCAGCTGGAGATTGTCACGCTTGCCGGTGGACAGGTCGTCGAGGATGCGCACCGCGTAGCCTTTGTCCAGCAACGCATCGCACAGGTGGGAACCAATGAAGCCGGCACCGCCGGTGATCAGGATGGGGGCATCAGCCATGTCGGTAGAAACGGTCCAGTAGCGGCGGCAAGCCAGAGCGCCAGGCGCGTGGCTTGATACCAAAGGTGTGAAGGATCTTCTTGCAGGCCAGCACCGCATGCTGCGGCTCTTCGCTGGCATCCGGGCGCGCGGCATGGGCCTGCGCGGTGGGCTGCTGCACGGCCAGCTGGCGCCACTGCACGGCCTCGGCGAGGATCGCCTGGCCCAGCGCCAGTGGCGTGGTGGCTTCGTTGCCGGCGTAATGGTAGGTGCCCCACAGCGGCGCCTTGCAGTCGAGCTGCTTGAGCACCGAGAGGATTACCCGGGCAGCGTCGTCCACCGGGGTCGGGTTGCCACGGCGATCGTCGGCCAGCAACAGCTCCTGGGGCTGTTCGGCACGGGTCAGGAAACGCCCGAGCGCGCCATCCAGGCTTTCATCAAGCAGCCAACCGAAACGCACCAGCACATGCTGCGGGCAGGTGGCGCGTACGCTCTGCTCGATGCGCCAAAGGGCCTGGCCACGCACGCCGAGCGGTACCGGTTCGTCCTTCTCGCTGTAGGCGGTGGCGCGCGAGCCATCGAACACGCGGTAGCTGGACGGCTGCACCAGCACGATCTCGTGGTGCTGGCACAATTCGGCGAGCCGCTCCACGGCGCGCTCCTGCTGGGCCAGGCGCTGCTCGCTGACAGATTCTGCCTGGAACCAGTCGAAGTAGTACGCCAGGTTGACCAGCGCGTCGGGGCGGTGCTCGTCGAGCAACAGCGTCAGGCTGGCCGGGTCCCAGCCGCCTTCCGGCGGGCGCGGTGCCAGGAACGCGATGTCTTCCTCGGCCCCGAGGCGAATCAGCGCTTGCCCGAGGGCATTGCCACCACCCAACAGCATCAGGCGCATACGCATAGAGTCAACAGGTCCGCTCAGGTCGAAGGAGGAAAGGGGCCATTTTGCGGTTTCCGGCAGGGGAAGTCCAACACAGGCCCGCCACGCGCCGATTTGCCGCTCCCCCCATCGGGTTCCCCCATTGCTGAACAGCCACTTATACTGCGCCAGGCATGCTCAAGGAGACTTCCATGGACGCCGCATCGACCATCCCGCAGCGCAGCCGCTGGCAATTCGACGAACCCGCCCCTGGTGCGGAGCATTTCATCGACGAGGCATTCGACGGCTATCGGCAGCAGGCCCGCCTGCTGGTCCCGGACAGCGAGCGCGCGGCGCCGGTACTCGTGGTGGGCGGCGCCCGCTCGGACTTCACCCGGCTCAACCCGCTGCTGTATCGCCTGCAACAACAAGGCATCGGCTCGCTGACCGGCAACCTGTCCGGCCACAGCCTGGCCAGCGAGCCCGGGGCGAAGGACGCCTCGCTGGCCAGCAACCTGCAGGAGGCCCTGCGTTTCCACCAGCACCTCGACGCCCGCAGCGACACCTTGATCGGCCACAGCCTGGGTGGCGCCATCGCCCTCAAGCTGGCGGCCCAGCGCCCAAGCGTGCGCAAGCTGGTGCTGATCTGCCCGGCGGTGTACCCCGATGCGGCCCATGACGCGCCCTTTGGCCCCGCGTTCACTGAAGCGATCCGCAAGCCATTCGCCTTCCTCGACTGCGACAGCTACGCCTTCCTGCGCCAGTTCCAGGGCCGGGTACTGCTGGTTATTGGTGAGTACGACGGGCTCAACTCGAAGGTCCACGGCCAAGGCGCGGGCACGTCGGCCGGCACCCGTCGGCTGGCGGGCGTCGAGCGCTACAGCCCGATCCCCGAGGAAGTCACCCACGCCTTGCTGCGCTCGGTACCGGCGCCGCATGTGGAATGCCTGATGCTCACCGATTGCGACCATGGCATTGCCGCGCACCTGCGCGACCGGCCGGAGGTGGCGGACCAGGTGGCCGATGCGGTGAGTGCATTCATTCTGTAGGAGCGGCTTCAGCCGCGATCACCCGCGTAGTGGGTGCCAGACACCGCGGTGTCCGCATCGCGGCTGAAGCCGCTCCTACAGAAGGCCTGCGACAGCGATGGATCATTCGATCTCGAACAGCCCATTGCTGATCATCCCGGCACTCAGGCGATCACGGATGTCGTCATCGATGCGCGGATCGTCCGGGCGGTACAGCCTGACCTGACGGAACGCGTTGATCCGGTTGATCTCCTCCCCCAGGTACTCCCAGACCACCCGCGTGCAGGCCGGGTTACGCCGGTCGCCGCTGGAAACACCGATCTTCAATCCATTGAGGCGGCTAATGCGGCTTTTGAAGCTGGGAATAAGGATGGTCTGGCTCATCTCGTTCAAGGTCAACGACTCGTAGTCGACCAGGAACAAGCGGTCCTGCAGTTGAAACGCCGCCCCCAGATACCGGCAACGCACTTCGGCGTGCGGGTCGCTGGCACTGCTGCGCTCCTGGCGCTCCTGACGCTCGAACAGGTAGCGCTCGCGCTCTTCGCGCAGGTGCACCAGCGACACCAGGATCGAACCCGGCACCGACATGCAGTTGGAATATTCGAAGTAGTAGCCGCAATAGCGCGACAGGTTGCCGACATGGTCGTTCAGCGGCTTGAACAGCTCGCTGATCGGATTGCTCTGCTGGGCAGCCTGCGCCAGCGGGTTGCGCGCACCGATCAGGCGGGCGAACTGCTCGTGGGGCAAACTCAGCTCGTAGTCCTCCACGCCGAAGAAGTCACCGATGCGCTTGAGGTTGTACGCCGTCGGGCGGCTTTGCCCGCTCAGGTACTTGTTGAATTGTGCCCGGTTGATCGACAGCTGCCGGCAAACCTCGGAGATAGAGCGGTAGTGACTACAGGCGAATTTGAGGTTGACAGCGAAGTGATCGCCCATGATGCGGGGGTCCAGATGATGCGAGTGATGCAATTCTAGCATCAAGTCGCACCAAAATGGAGCAACCCGCGAAATTGTAACCGCTGTTGTCATGACCAACCATGCGCCCCAACGAATAGCGGTGCGCCTGCCGTCCGCTGGTCTTTCCACACGAAGAATAAGAATCGAGGTCATTTTTCAATGCTCGAAGCACTCAACGATTTCCTCTCGGGGAAACTGCTCATTGTGCTGATCGTCGGACTCGGCGGTTATTTCACCATCCGTTCGCGGTTCGTCCAGTTCCGCCATTTCGGCCACATGTTCGGTGTCTTCAAGGAATCCCTTCGCGGCCAGGCAGGCCAACTGAGCTCGTTCCAGGCCCTGATGCTGAGCCTCGCCGGCCGTGTCGGCGCCGGTAACATCGCCGGTGTCGGTATCGCCGTGACCCTCGGCGGCCCGGGCGCCGTGTTCTGGATGTGGGTCACCGCGCTGGTGGGCATGTCCAGCAGCTTCTTCGAGTGCACCCTGGCCCAGGTCTACAAGCGCGCCGATGGCGACGGCCTGTACCGCGGCGGCCCGGCGTACTACATCCAGCACGGCCTGAAGCTGAAAAGCATGGCCATCGTGTTCTCGATCCTGCTGCTGGTCACCTACGGCTTCGCCTTCATCGGCCTGCAGTCGTACACCGTGACCCACTCGCTGCAGAACGCCTTTGCCTTCGATCCGAAACACACCGGTATCGTCCTGGCGGCCCTGCTGGCCCTGACCTTCATCGGTGGTATCAAGCGCATCGCCGCGGTGTCCGACCTGCTGGTACCGGTCAAGACCCTGGCCTACATCGGCGTGACCCTGTACGTGATCGGCACCCAGATCGAACACGTGCCTGCCATGCTGGAGACCATCTTCAAGAGCGCCTTCGGCCTCGACCCTGCGTTCGGCGGCCTGCTCGGCAGCGCCATCGTCATGGGCGTGAAGCGTGGCGTGTTCGCCAACGAAGCAGGCCTGGGCAGTGCGCCGAACGTCGCCGCCGTGGCCGCGGTGAAACACCCGGGCGCCCAGGGCGTGGTCCAGGCGTTCAGCGTGTTCCTCGACACCTTCGTGATCTGCACCTGCACCGCGCTGCTGATCCTGCTGTCGGGCTTCTACACCCCGGGCTTCGAAGGTGACGGCATCGTCCTGACCCAGAACTCGCTGGCCGCCGTGGTCGGTGACTGGGGCCGCCTGTTCGTCAGCGTCGCGCTGTCGCTGTTCGTCTTCACCTGCATCCTCTACAACTACTACCTGGGCGAGAACAGCCTGCAGTTCCTCAGCCGCAACCGCGTCGTGCTGATGATCTTCCGCGGCCTGGTGCTGGCGCTGGTGGTGTGGGGTTCGACGCAGGACCTGTCGACCGTGTTCGCCTTCGCCGACATCACCATGACCTGCCTGGCGTTCGTCAACCTGATCGCCCTGGCCATGCTGTTCAAGGTCGGCCTGCGCGTGATGCGCGACTACGACGAGCAGCGCAAGGCGGGCGTCAAGCAGCCGGTGTTCGACTCCAGCAAGTTCACCGACCTGGACCTGGACCGTGCCGCCTGGCCGGCCAATCCGCAGGCCGAAACAGCCACTGACAAAGCTGCCGTACAGGCACAGGCTCAGCGCTGATATTCTCCCCTGCCCCAGCCGCCCCGTCCGTGGGCGGCTGACCTTTTCTTTGTCTTCGGGCCCCATCACCCTACAGGGGTCGCCTAACCCCAGGCATGCTTTGCACCTGTAGGAGCCGGCTTGCCGGCGATAAGGCCTGACATCGCTACGGAATGTTTCCATGCGTGTAGTCAAGAATCTTCTCGTCCTTTACACCGGTGGCACCATCGGCATGCTGCAGACCGCCGAAGGCCTCGCACCGGCCGGTGGCTTCGAAGCGCGCATGCGCGAGCACTTCGCCGCCTGCGGCGATGCGCCGACGCTGCAATGGTCGCTGCGTGAACTGAACCCGCTGATCGACAGCGCCAACATGCAACAGGCCAACTGGCTGGCGATGCGCGACGCCATCGTCGAGGCGGTCGAGCGCGACGGCCATGATGGCGTGCTGGTGCTGCACGGCACCGACACCCTGGCCTACAGCGCCGCAGCGTTGTCGTTCCTGCTGCTGGGCCTGCCGGTGCCGGTGCTGCTGACCGGTTCCATGCTGCCAGCTGGTGCGCCGGACAGCGATGCCTGGGCCAACCTGGTCGGCGCCCTGAACCTGTTCGAAAGCGGCCTGGAAGACGGCGTGCAGCTTTACTTCCACGGCCAGCTGCTGCATGGCTGCCGCGCCTCCAAGCTGCGCAGCGAGGCGTTCGACGCCTTCACCGTGCTGCCCCGCCATCGTGAGGGCGAACGCGCGCCTGAGCTGCCGACCCGCCTGGACTACCGCCAGCCACGCCTGCCGGTCAAGCTGGCGGTCATGCCGGTGTTCCCGGGCCTTGCCGCCGAACACCTGCGTGGCCTGTTCGATAGCGGTATCCAGGGGCTGGTGCTGGAGTGCTACGGCAGTGGCACCGGGCCGTCCGACGACCAGGCACTGCTCGACGTGTTGCACGATGCCCGCCAGGGTGGCGTGATGATCGTCGCCATCAGCCAGTGCCCGGAAGGGTCGGTGGTGTTTGACACCTATGCGGCCGGTAGTCGCCTGCGTGATACCGGGCTGGTCAGTGGCGGCGGCATGACCCGCGAGGCGGCGCTGGGCAAGCTGTTTGCGCTGCTGGGCGCAGGGTTGGACGTGCAGGCGGCGGAGCATTGGTTCGCCCTGGACCTGTGCGGCGAGCGGGCTTAGGGAGGGCGTTCGCCAAAGGCGTTGTGTCGTCTATCTGACCGAGCGCCGCCCGTGCGGCGCTCGATCTTGAAAGCGCTGCAAGGCTGTCGCCCAGCACCTGATCGCCCTCAGAAAAAATTGGCGGAAGGCAGCGGGAGTCGAACCTGCCCGGGAACGGCTGCCGTCCCCAACCGGGTTTGAAGCCCGGCCGCGCCACCGGGCGCGATTGCCTTCCTTGAAATCAGGGCCCGCGTTGCGGCTGGGCCAGGGCGCTGTCGACGCGGATATGACGCAGGTCGCCAACTCGTCGGGTCAAGCCAACGCGGTCGAAGTACTCGAGAATCTGCACAGTGCGCTTGCGACCGATGACCAAACCATCGCGAAACGCCGCGACCTGCACTATCGGCGATGTCTCGGCCTGGCGCAACAGCAGCTCTGCCATACGCCTCAGCGTCGTCTCCGGGTAGAACAGGTCGCGCACCACCTGGTGCACCAGGCCCAACCGGGCCAGCTTGCGCAACAACAGGCGCACGTCAGCCTCGTCGCAGCCCTCCTCGCCGGCCAGGGTCCGTACCCAGGGTGGGTCGAACTCACCTGCCAGCAGGCGCGGCAACAGTCGTTCCCACAACGCAGTATCCGCGTCGCTCAACTGGACCTGGTGATCCGGCAGGTGCAGCCATGGGCCACTGCTGCTGATCGCGCCTTCGCCCAGCAACTCATCCAGCAGGCTGACAAATGCGGGGCGCTCCAACGGCAGTGCGGTAAAGCGGCGCAGTCGATCACGGTCCGGGCCGAGCTGATCAGGCTCCTGTTCATGGAACTGCGCCAGGCGCTCCAGCACTTGTCGCTTGAGCGCCTGCCACTGTAGGCGATCGAACAGCAGCTGACCTTGACGCGTGGCAATCACCAGCACCGTTTCCGGCAACTGCCAGGTCTCACGCAGGCGATTGAACTGGCGCTCCAGACGCTGGGGCTGGAGCCCGCCGGGGGCTGCCTCCAGCAATGCCGGCAACGCCCGTTCGAGGCTGTCGGCATTGCGCAGCACCTGCAACTGGGTCAAGCGCGCCTCGCTGCGTCGTTGCCGGCTTGGCGCGAACGGATCGAGCACGCGGCCACCTCCCAACGTGCGCTGGGCGCGCTGGTCGCGCAGCACCAGGCGATCCCCATGCACCGCCTGCAACGGTGCATTGAGCAGCAGTTGGGCGAACATGCGCTGGCCAGCCTCGAGCCGTTCTCCTTCGAGCAACGCGACCCGGGCAGTGACATCCTGGGTCCCCAGGTGCACATGCACCGCGCTGAAATGCTCGAACACGCGGGTTTCTCCCGCCAGCAAGGTGAGGTCGATATCGACCCGCACGCTGGGTGCATGCAACCACTCAGGCAGCAGCCAATCGCCGCGATGCACCTGCTCGGCCGAGAGCTTTTCCGCGCTGATATTCAAGGCCACCCGCTGCCCGGCCTCGGCCACCAATGCCGCCTGGTTCTGCGCATGCAGGCCACGCACCCGCACCGGTTTGCCAGCCTTGCCCAACAGCAAGGTGTCGCCGACGCTGACCTGCCCGGCCAGCGCCGTGCCGGTGACCACCACCCCTGCCCCGGAAACCGCGAAGGCCCGGTCCACGGCCAGGCGGAAACCGCCGCGCACGCTGCGCTGGCGAACATGCGCCTCGGCCGCCAGCAAGGCCTCGCGCAGGGCGCCGATCCCCTCGCCGGACAGGCTCGAAACCGGAAATTGCCTGGCCCCGGCATAGGGCCCTGGCGCAAGCAGTTCGGTGACCTGTGCCTGGACTTCGCTCAACCGCGCCGGCTCGACCCGGTCGCATTTGCTGATGACCACCAGCGCCTGGGGAATGCCCAACAGTTCGATGATCGACAGGTGCTCGCGGGTTTGCGGCATCACCCCGTCGTCGGCGGCCACCACCAGCAGCACCAGGTCGATGCCATGGGCGCCGGCAAGCATGTTGTGGATAAAACGCTCATGGCCGGGCACATCGATGAACCCGGTCAGCGGCGCGCCTTCGGCCAGCGCCGCGTAGCGGTAGCCCAGGTCGATGGTCATGCCGCGGGCACGCTCTTCCTGGCGCGTATCGCCGGCCTGGCCGGTCAGGGCCTGGAGCAGCGCGGTCTTGCCATGGTCGATATGGCCGGCGGTACCGACGATCACTGCACCGGCCCCAGCTGCAACGCCGGCAGTTGCGCCAACCATTGCGCCTCGTCATCCAGCTGGCGCAGGTCGAGCCACAGGGCGTCGTCATAAATACGGCCGAGCACCGGCACCGGCAGGTCGCGCAACGCCCGCTCCAGCACATGCAGGCTGCGCCCGCGCAACTTCTTCGACACCTGCGGACGCAGGCACAAGGCCGCGCTTGGCAAGCGCGCCACGGGCTGGCTGCCGCTGCCGATCATGCCCAGGGCCGATTCGACGCGAACCTCCCACTGTGCACCCAGCCGTGCGGCCAGCTCAGGCGCCAGGCGCTCGGCCTGGGCGGCGATTTCAGCCTGGGGCCGGGTAAGCAAGCGCAGGCTTGGCAGGCGCTCGGCCAAGCGATCGGGGTTGCGGTACAGCGCCAGCACGGCTTCGAGTGCCGCGAGGGTGATCTTGTCCACCCGCAAGGCACGCTTGAGAGGGTTCTTCTTGATCTTCGCAATCAGGTCCTTGCGCCCGACGATGATCCCTGCCTGTGGCCCGCCGAGCAGTTTGTCGCCGCTGAAGGTGACGATGTCGGCGCCGTCGGCCAGCGCCTGGCGCACGGTCGGCTCGGCCGGCAGGCCCCATCGGGTCAGGTCGAGGAGGCTGCCGCTGCCCAGGTCCTCGAGCAGCGGCAGGCCATGTTCGTGGGCGATACGCGCCAGCTCGGCGGTGGGCACCTGGGTGGTGAAGCCCTGGATGCTGTAGTTGCTGCAGTGCACGCGCATCAGCAGGCCAGTGCGCGGATTGATCGCGCCTTCGTAGTCGCGGGCGTGGGTGCGGTTGGTGGTGCCGATCTCGTGCAGCTTCACACCCGCGCGGGCCATGATGTCGGGGATGCGGAAGGCGCCGCCGATCTCGATCAGCTCGCCGCGGGAGATGACCCCCTCCTTGCGCGCGCCCAGGCTGTTGAGCGCCAGCAGCACGGCGGCGGCGTTGTTGTTGACCACGGTGACGGCTTCGGCGCCGGTCAGTTCGCGGATCAGGCCTTCGATCAGGTCGTCGCGGTCGCCGCGCTTGCCGGTGTCGAGGTCGAACTCCAGGTTCAGCGGGTAGCGGGCGGCGGTCTGCATGGCGTCGATCGCCTCTTCGGGCAGCAGTGCTCGGCCGAGGTTGGTGTGCAGTACCGTACCGGTGAGGTTGAAGACGCGGCGTACCTGGCTGCGTTGCTGGATGGCCAGGCGTTCGCCGGCGCGGCCCAGGAGCACTTCGGCGGCCAGTTCGGCGGCGCTCAGCTGGCCCAGGCGGGCCGGTTCGCGCAGGTCGTCGAGCAACTGGCGCAAAGTAGCCAGCACGGCATCGCGGCCATGGCGATCGAGCAGGGGCGCGCAGACCGTGTGGCGCAGCAGGGTATCAATGGAGGGCAAGCGTGGGGTGTCGCTGGCGAGGCTTGAAGACATGCGGTACTACCTATGACTGATCCGTTGTCTGTTCTGGCCCGTTCGCCAGCAAAGCCGGCTCCTACAGGTGAGGTGTCGCCGGTACACCTGTAGGAGCCGGCTTTGCCGGCGAACGGGGGCAACTCGGTATTGCAGTGTAGACCCGTTACTCTCCCCCAGGCGCCAGCAGCAGGTTGGGTGCCAGCCGATGGAAGCCCTCCTCGTCCAGCCGCATATCCAACGCCAGGCTCGCCAGGTCATCGGCCAGCGGTTCGGCCGCGGCGTCGTTCTCCAGGTAGCACTGCTTCAGGTAGCTCTCGCACCCCGGGCAGCATTCGGCGCGCAACGGCGCCTTGCCCGGTGCATGTCGGTCATCGTCGAGATTGGTGTAGCGCAAATCCTTGCTCGACTCGCAATACACGCACTTGACCCGCACCACATGCCACTCACAGGCACACAGCGAGCAGGCCAGGTAACGCAGGCCATTGTGCTTGCCCCGGTTGCGCACCACCCCGGCCATCGCTGGCGAACCACAGGCCGGGCACTGGGCCAGGCTGCCCGCAGGCTTGAGCTCGGGCGCCGGCAAGGCCAGCAGCCAGCTGGACCACGCTGCCTGCAACGCGGCACCGATAAAGGGCACCAGCGCCGCCGGCACCGCGTCGTACTGGCCACCGAGCAGGGCAATCGCCCAGCCCTTGCGCTGGGCATCGTCGCTGCCACGCAACGCATCCTGCGCCTCGGCCAGTGGCCCGCCAGGCTCGGCCTCGAAGCGCTCGAGCAACGCCTGCAACCAAACCAGCCAAGGCCCTTCACGCACCAGGCTATCGGCCGCCAGGGGCGGCAAACCATGACTTATACACAGACGCTGGCGCTCTTCGGCCACTGGCAAGCCAGCAGGCGGGTTATCCACAAGCTGCTGCTGAACCCGGCACAGTCGGGCCATCAGTCGCAGGTAGTCACCCAGGGCGTTGCCCTCGGCCAGGTGCTCCAGCCGCGCGGCGCGCACCTCGAAGAGGTTGGCGGGGGGCAGGTGCAGGAACGGCGGCATCACCGCCGACGCTTCGATCTGCCCGGGTTCGAGAATCGTGCTCAAACGGTCATCCTTCTTTTCCACCGTGGTTGTGTGGCGTCTTGTCGCCGGTCACTTCGCGGTACCACAGTTCATGGTGTTTGCGCGCCCAGGCGCGGGTCACCCAACCATGCAGCATCGCGCCGATCGAGCCCTTGATCCAGATCCCGGCGTAGATGTGCACGATGATGCTGAGAATCAGCACGAACGCCGCCAGCGCATGCAGCAGCGCGGACAGGCGAATGACCTCGATGCCGAACCAATGGCTGAAATACGCGCGCCAGATCACCACGCCGCTGACCAGCAGCACCAGCATGCACGCCAGCAAGGTCCAGAACAGTAGCTTCTGCCCAGCGTTGTACTTGCCGATCGGCGGCACGCCCTCTTCCTTGTTGAGCATCACCCGGTCGATGCGGCGCAGCCACAGGCGATCGTTGGCAGTGATGAAGTTGGCGCGCCAGAAGCGCAGCACCAGCCCGAGGAAGAACACGAACATGCCGACGCCGATGAACGGGTGCAGGATCCGCGTCCATGGCCCGCCACCGAACAGGTGGCTGAGCCAGAACAGCGCCGGGTGGAACAGCGCCAGCCCCGACAGCCCCGCCAACACGAACAGGATCGCGACGATCCAGTGGTTGCTCCGCTCGTTGGCGTTGTAGCGCAGGATGGGTTTGTTGTCGTTCATGGCCGCTGCTCCCCCTGCCCGCCCGGGCGGTTCGGATCATAGACATGTACTGCCGGGTCGACCTGATGCACGCTGCTGTCCACAGGCGCCGGGTGTTCATCCTCCTCGACCCGCTGCGGGCCCACGCGCACGTAGTGGAAGAACCCGGCCAGCACCGCCGCGCCCATGGCCAGCAGCGCCAATGGCTTGGTGAAGCCCTTCCACAGCCCAACCAGCGGGCTGATCACCGGTTGGTCCGGCAGGCCGGCGTAGATCCGTGGCGTGTCGGCGTGGTGCAGCACATACATCACGTGGGTGCCGCCAACGCCGTCTGGGTCGTACAACCCGGCCTTGTCGTAGCCCCGCGACTTCAGGTCGACGATGCGCTCGTCGGCATGCACCTTCATCTCCTCCTTGCTGCCGAAGACGATCGCCCCGGTCGGGCAGGTCTTCACGCAGGCCGGCTCCAGGCCCACGCTCACACGGTCGGAACACAGGGTGCACTTGTACGCCTTGTGGTCCTTCTGCGAGATGCGCGGGATGTTGAACGGGCAGCCGGTGATGCAGTAGCCGCAACCGATGCAGTGGTCCTGGTTGAAGTCGACGATGCCGTTGGCGTGCTTGATGATCGCCCCCGGGCTCGGGCAGGCCTTCAGGCAACCTGGGTCGGCGCAGTGCATACAGCCGTCCTTGCGGATCAGCCACTCCAGGTTGCCATCGTCACGCTCGTGCTCGGTGAAGCGCATCAGGGTCCAGGTCTCGGCGCTGAGGTCCTGGGGGTTGTCGTAGGTGCCGTGGTTGTGGCCGACCTCGTCACGCAGTTCGTTCCACTCCGAGCACGCCACCTGGCAGGCCTTGCAGCCGATGCACTTGGTGGTGTCGATCAGCTTGGCGACTTCCTGCTGCTGGCGTACCGAGGGCGGCACGGTGGTGGTGGCCGAGCGGGCGATGATGTCTTGGCTGGCCATCAGAGTTTCTCCACTTTGACGAGGAACGACTTGGACTCCGGCGTCTGGGTGTTGCCATCACCAAGGAACGGCACCAGGGTGTTGGTGAGGTAGCCGTGCCGTGTGCTGCCGGTGAAGCCCCAGTGCAACGGGATGCCGATCTGGTGCACGGTCTGGTTGTTGACCTGTAGCGGACGGATCCGCTTGGTCACCACCGCCACCGCGTCGATATGCCCGCGCTTGCTCGACACCCGCACCCGGTCGCCGGCCTTGATGCCTTTCTCGTTGGCCAGCACCTCGCCGATCTCGACGAACTGCTCGGGCTGGGCAATGGCGTTGAGCCGGCAATGCTTGCTCCAGAAGTGGAAGTGCTCGGTCAGCCGGTAGGTGGTCGCTGCATGGGGAAACTCGTCGTGCGTGCCCAGGGTGTCCCACACCGAATCGAAGATCCGCCCGGCCGGGTTGCTGGTGGCCTTCTTGTTCTGCGGATGCAGCGGGTTGATGCCGATGGGGGTCTCGAACGGCTCGTAGTGCTCGGGGAACGGCCCTTCGGCCATCTTGTCGATGGCGAAGAACCGCGCCACGCCCTCGGGGTTCATGATGAACGGGTTCATCCCCGCTTCTGGCGGCGAGTCGACCTTGAAGTCCGGCACGTCAGTGCCGGTCCAGGCCTTGCCGTTCCACCACACCAGGCGCTTCTTCTCCGGGTCCCACGGCTTGCCTTGCGGGTCGCTGGAAGCGCGGTTGTAGAGAATCCTCCGGTTGGCCGGCCAGGCCCAGGCCCAGTTCTGCACCTGGTGCATGCCGTAAGGGTCGCTGTTGTCGCGCCGGGCCATCTGGTTGCCCTGCTCGGTCCAGCAGCCGGCGAAGATCCAGCAGCCGGACGCGGTGCTGCCGTCGTCCTTCATCTGGGCGAAGCCGGCCAACTGCTGGCCGGCCTTGAGCGTGGCACCGGTGGCATCGGTGAGGTCGCTGACCGCCCAGCCGTTCATCTCCTTGGCCAGCTCCTCGGGCGACGGCTCTTCCGGGACCTTGTACGGCCAGCTGAGGTTGAGCATCGGGTCGGGGTAGGCACCACCTTCGGCCTGGTAGCGCTTGCGCAGGCGCAGGAACAGCTCGCTCATGATGTGCACGTCGGTGCGGGTTTCACCCGGGCCGTCGGCGCCCTTCCAGTGCCACTGCAGCCAGCGGCTGCTGTTGACCAGCGAGCCATCCTCCTCGGCGAAGCAGGTGGTGGGCAGGCGGATCACCTCGGTCTGGATGTTGGCCGTGTCGACGTCGTTGAACGCCCCGGCGTTGCGCCAGAACTCGGACGTTTCGGTGGCCAGCGGGTCCATGATCACCAGCCACTTGAGCTTGGCCAGGGCCGCGGTGACGCGGTTCTTGTCCGGCAGCGCGGCGATCGGGTTGAAGCCCTGGCACATGTAGCCGTTGACCTTGCCCTGGCCCATCATCTCGAACATGCGCAGCACGTCGTAGGCCGGCACGTCGAGCTTGGGCAGCCAGTCGTAGCCCCAGTTGTTGGCGGCGGTGGCATTGGCGCCGTACCAGGCCTTCATCAGGCTGACGTGGAACTTGCCGTAGTTCTGCCAGTACGAAAGCTGCCCCGGCCGCAGTGGCTTGGAGGCGCGCTTGTCGATGTAGGCGGCGTAGTCCTGCTCGGCGTCGCCGGCCAGGGTGAGGTAGCCCGGCAGCGAGTTCGACAGCAGCCCCAGGTCGGTCAGGCCCTGGATGTTGGAGTGCCCGCGCAGGGCGTTGACCCCACCGCCCGGCATGCCGACGTTGCCCAGCAGCAACTGCACCATGGCCGCGCTGCGGATGATCTGCGCGCCAATGGAGTGCTGGGTCCAGCCCAGGGCGTAGAGGATCGTCATGGTCTTGCCCGGCACCGAGCAAGTGGCGATCTCTTCCCAGATCTTCATCATCTGATCCTGCGGCATGCCGCAGGTCATGCTCGCCAGCTCAGGCGTGTAGCGGCTGTAGTGCTGCTTCATCAGCTGGTAGACGCACCGCGGGTGCTGCAGCGTCGGGTCGACCTTGGCGAAGCCGTCCTCGCCCAGCTCGTAGCCCCAGCCGGACTTGTCGGCGTAGGTGCGCTTGGCCGCGTCGTAGCCGCTGAACAGCCCGTCCTCGAAGCCATAGTTCGCTTTGACGATGAACGACACGTCGGTGTAGTTGCGCACGTACTCGTGCTGGATCTTGTCGTTGCTCAGCAGGTAGTTGATCAGCCCGCCCATGAAGGCGATATCGCTGCCGGTGCGAATCGGCGCGTAATAATCAGCCACGGAAGCGGTACGGGTGAACCGCGGGTCGACCACGATCAGCCGCGCCTTGTTGTGCGCCTTGGCTTCGGTCACCCACTTGAAGCCGCACGGGTGCGCTTCAGCGGCGTTGCCGCCCATCACCAGGACCAGGTTTGCGTTGGCGATGTCAGACCAGTGATTGGTCATCGCGCCACGGCCATACGTCGGGGCAAGACTTGCCACCGTCGGGCCGTGTCAGACACGCGCCTGGTTATCGAACCCCAGCATGCCCAGCGAGCGGATCACCTTGTGCGTCATGTAGCCCGCTTCGCTGGAAGCGGCGGACGCGGCGAGGAAGCCGGTGGTGAGCCAGCGGTTGACCGTCTGGCCCTGGGCGTTCTTCTCGATGAAGTTGGCGTCGCGGTCCTGTTTCATCAGGTCGGCGACACGGTCGAGGGCTTCGTCCCAGTCGATGCGGGTCCACTCGTTGCTGCCCGGCTTGCGCACCTCGGGGTACTTGAGGCGGCTGGGGCTGTGGATGAAGTCCAGCAGGCCGGCGCCTTTCGGGCACAGGGTGCCGCGGTTGACCGGATGGTCCGCGTCGCCCTCGATATGGATGATGTTCTGTTTGACGTTTTTACCCGCGTCACCCTGGCTGTACATGATCAGGCCGCAGCCGACCGAGCAGTAGGGGCAGGTGTTACGGGTTTCTTTGGTGTGCGCCAGCTTGAAGTGGCGCACCTGCTCGGCGAACGCGGGTGTCGGGGCCATGCCCAACGCCGCGAGGCTCGAGCCTCCAAGGCCGACGGCGGCGACCTTGAAGAATTGCCGACGGTTGAGGTCCATCGTGCACTCCTGATCAGGTTCGGGCGCGCGGGACATGGCCGGCGCCTCAGGGACTTCACGGTGGCGGCAGGCAGACGCCGCCAACGGTTAAGACTAGTCAAGAAATCGGGAAGTGGGATGACCTGGATCAAGGAACGAGAACGTTCAGTGCTGGCCAGCGCCATACAGCGGCTTGCCAGGTGGCGGGGTTACAAAATCACAGGAACGAACGGCAACCGATTGCGCTTAGAATCGTGGCGCCGTGAAAGCGGCGTACCCATCACTTGATCCATCAATGAGCACGAAGCATGGATGCCACCGAGGCAATGAGAGTCGTCATCATCTTGAGCGTGATGCTACTCGGCTTCACCTTGACAAAGTGCACGTTGCACTTACTCAAAGTGCAGCTATCAAAGTTCATGGAAATGCAACTGACAATCACGCTACCCACCCTTGTTGCAGCGTATACCTCCGACCGTTGGTCGTACGCCGCTGCTGCTCTTTCAGGATGGGTCGACTAACCGCACGAGCATCAAGCGGTGCAGGAGGCTCCGCATGGGAGCCGCTTGCACGCGAATGTGAGGGTGAGTCCTGCGGCGCACTCTGGGGTAAACCCGCAGCCACAGGGCACGGGCCAACCTCAGCTGGCCACACCACTCTTCGGCCCACTGGCAATCAACGCCGCGCCGCAAGCGGTCTTGTGCCCATCGAGGGCCACCGGCGTGCCGTCGACGTTATAGGTGGCGCTGCCCTCGACAATCGGGAACACGCCCTTGCACAGCGGGCAACTGACCATGTGCCCGACACCGGCGATGGGCTTGCCGTTGACGTTGGTATTGCCGAAGGAGCCAAGCACCTTGCCACCATGGGTGGTGGAATCGCCAAGGCGGATGATGTCTTTCATGGGGTGAACTCCGTGTCAGAGGGGAGGCGTCGCTGCCGATGGTGAAAGCCTAACATAGCGCGGTGGATCGCAGGCCATAGGCCATCAATCCGTTTGGCATCCCGAGGGGCCATCAGGAGACCGTGAGTTTCACCACGGTGCCAGCGGCCATCCCCTTCATCTGTTGTGCGATGTAGCCCCGGTAACGCATACCCTCGATGGCATCGCCCGTGCGCAGGTTCTCCACCGCGAATGCACCGCCGAAGGCAAACCCCGTGATGGGCAGCAACCGCTGGCCCTGGGCCAAGGGACCGTGCAGCGCTTGCCAGGCATTCGCCAGGGGCCATCCAGTCAGGAACTTGTAGTCGGCGAGGATTTCCGCGGCCCAGCCCTCCAGGTCATCGGCCAGGTATTCGAACTTACCGGTCTCCGGCTCGAACGTGTGCACCTGGCCCTGGCGCAGGCAGAACTGCACGCCGAACACGTCTTCGGCGAAGAACAGCACTGGCGCTTCTTCCAGCTCGGGAAATTCGAAGCGCCACAGTTCCGGGGCATTCCACTGCTGCAGGCTGGATTCGCTACCCGGCGCGGTCGCTCCTGTGGCAAACACATGCAACGCGCTTTCAAACGCGTAGAAACCATTGCGCCGCAACAGCAGGCTTTCCAACTCATCGGCCCTCGTGCCCGCCAAGTCCCGGCTCCGTGCATCGAGCGTGTCGGGCAAGGCCAGGGGCTCGCCTGAGATCGACAACAGTTTTTCCAGGCGGGACATCTGCGTATCCGTCAATTCAACGCTCCTTTGTTGTGCAGCCTCAGCGTCTGCATCCTTGTAAACCTGTCATTCATTAAACAATGCCCCCTCACAAGCCATATCTGGGCAGAAGCACTTCGGCTTGTGGATATTCCTCGAGAAAGCCATCGCTGCGCAGGAAGGCATGCAGTACATCACCTTTTGCCACCTGCTCCAGCAGTGCAGCCGCGCCGCTATCATCATTGCTGTTGAAAAGCCGCCCTAACAGAATCAGCGGCCATTCGCGCTCGCTGGAAGCCTCCATCAGCGCTTCGAAACCGGCGGCAAGCCGCGCTGCATATCGCTGGGGTGGTGCCTGGTCGAGCACGCGCATCACTGATTCCTGCACACCATGGTCGTGCGCATTGCCAAAGGTCCCCAGCAGCACATCGATGACGTCATCGCTTAGGCAGTGCGTTACCGCCTCCACCATCGCGAGAAACATCTGGCAGTCTGCCTGGTTTTCGTAACGGTCGAGTAACTCAAGTTGTATTTTCCATTGCTCGAAGATTGCCTGGTCCAACCGCTCTTTCCCTCCTCATTGCCGTCAGCCGTTCATTGCCGGATCAGTCCGTACTCGTAGTCCAGCCATTCACGTTCGGCCAACGGGTCAAGCCGCTCGACCACAGCATCGAAGCTTACCGTCGCGGGCACGTTGATCGAGAAGAACCGTTTGTTCAGCCCCTCCCAGCCACAGCCCATGTTCTCCAACCCCTTCAGCACCGTCTCGATGGCAGGCACCCCTTGATCGAAGAAGATGATGCGTAGCGTGCTGTTGCCGGAGTCCTGTTCTACTCGTTGGAATAGCCATTCGCCATCCATTCCCCTTATTGCACTGACCCGATCCTCAAGGCAGGCGTCCCGGCTGTAGAAGGGAATGTTGTCGACCCGGAACGTGCCGTCATCCAACGGCTGTGCCCATACCCCTTCGCTGGAGACAGGCGGATAGTCGTCGACGATGACCAATGGGAAATGAATTTTCTGCATAGACCCTAAGCCCCGATGTACTTGAAGTGCAGTTCGCAGTGATCGCCTTGGAACGAAAAGCCCAGATGCAGAACCGCTTCCCCCGGCTCATCGTTCACCAGCAAAACGCATTCGGCGCCCAACATACCGTCATCCATGTCGAAGAAGTCGATCAAAGGCCGACGGCCCGGTAAACACTGCCGGTGGTTTTCCAGGGACGCAATGGAAAGAACTTGAGAGGGGGCGTAATACGCTTGCACGCACTCGAGCAACTCCTCGACCACCGCGAAGCCAAGCCCGAATTCATCGGCAAGCGCAGCACCATCCCGTTTGGAGAGCAACTGCACAAAATGCTTCAAGTAGGGGTAAGCCGCTTGTTCCCTGCTGCTCAAACGTAGAACTCCTTGTTCGTATCAGGACTTCGTGACGGGTCGTCACGCACTGTCCACGCTTCAATCGTCGTGTCTCAATCCATCACCTGCCAGAGTGCCCTTGCCAGGTCATCCGCCGTCATGACCAACCCTTGGCACTGTGGCACTGGAAAGACCTGGCACACGCGTCGGTCGGCCTGCATCCCGGGGAGCCACTTCACCAGGAAATCACCCAGCGGGATGCTTCGCGCCTCGTAACCGGACCACTCCGCCGTTGCACAGCTCATCGCCAGTGCCGCTTCCGGCCAGAAGGGAACAGCCTCGCCATCGGCGAATCCCGAGGTTGCCCAACCGTTGTCATGCAGCCCCCAGACTTCTTCAAAGTCCGAAACCTTATGCAGGAAGTAGTCGAGCCTGTCGTCACGGCTCATAGCCTGGAGGTTTTGAAGTTTGTTGGGATGCAAGGCAATGGGTCTCTTCAGGTTCATTTGGCGACAATGTCCGCCAACGTGGGAAGGCTCAGGCATTCCAGCACACGCTCCCGGTCTATGCCCGGATGTTGCAGGCAGGCATCCTCGTACTCGACTTCGCCATCCTCCACAGCGCCGCTGAGATAGTCATCGATTGCCGCGAACGCCACGTCAGGCGGGATATCGACGGCAAACAACGAGCACTTCGAGCTGACCGAGCAAACACCCCCTCTTCGCGTAATCTCCCGCACCACCTTGGCCTTTCTGGCATCGCCTTCGGCATAGACACGCAGGGTCGAGTGCCCACCTTGGCGCACGACACACTTGGCGATAAGTTCGCCGTCGCGCGCCACGGCCGTGACGACGTCACCCTTGCTGGCGCCATAGACATACCAGGGCGTGTTATCCAAGCGGTACTCGCTCGGCCCCAGCCGAATACCCCAGATGGCCTCACTGGCGACTGGCGGATAGTCATCTTCATCAGGGACCAGTTCGAAAACCAGCTTGCGCAGTTCGCTGGGAGAATGTGGAGCCATGGCCGTCAATCCTCACACGGTTGCGATGCAAACTTGGCCTTGATCCGCTCATCCCAGGTGCCGATATCCGCCTCGCTCCAGAATCGCTGTGCCGCCAGTTTGCGCCTGGCCTTCTCAAGTTCACCACCACCGAACACAAGCGCGAACCGGTCACACAGCATCCGCCTGATTTCACTCAACCGGCACACCATCTGGCTGGTCTCGACGAATTTCGCCGTCTCCACACGATAGGCGTGTTCGTCTTCTGGGGTCACTTCATCCCGGACGTAGTAGTACAACCCGATGTTTCTCAGAGAGATCAGCAAGAATTCCAGCACTTCATGCACAGCCAACGCTTCATGATACTCAAGTACCAGGCCGGTCTTGCGTTGGCGCTTCGGAGTGGCCGGCGCCATTTCAGCAAACCCGAGAGCGAATTGTCGGCTCTGCCAGCGCTCGAATGAAGACGGCATCTCCGTCTCGCAGAACCCTGGACGTTCCCAGACGATCACGGGTTCCAACGCTCGCTCCAGGTCGCTCATGTCATCGTCGTCGAGCGTGTGGTCGAACAACCTGCTGATGAGCGAACGCATACTGGCCAGACGCGCGGTGACATTCTCTGCGTCGATGAAACCCGTCAGCTCCGTACAGTACTCATTGCAGGTGGCATAGCTTTTTTCACCACTGGCCATGTAGTGCTGGCTCAGATTATCGAGCGATACCACGATGAACTCCGCTTCCTGCAAGAGGCTGACTGCATCCTTCCGTCTTAGAACGAACGCTTCGTTCTCGCTTCTCACTTGACACTCCTTGCACAACGAGAAATTTCATTATTTTACTTAAAAATCAATAAATTAGAGTTGCAGTACCCCTCAACGATATCCATCAACTCCAAAATTGAATCTTCATCGCAAGTCACCCTGAGTGATTCAAGACACGAAAGCATTTCGTCTTTCGTCATGCCTCGCGTCTTGAAGTCAACAAGTATCAACCTCAAACGCCAGAGCTCGAAACTAGCTTCCAATTGGTTCGATAGTGCACTGGCCAACTCTCCTTCCATGAATGCTCTCCAGACTGTCTCCACGCTCACCGCTACACTACTCACCAGGCCGGCAAATGCAAGCCTTTACACCTTCAACTTCAACTTCAACTTCAACTTCAACTTCAACTTCAACGAAAACATTGAAAATTACTCAGACTGCGCAAAGCGTGGAAATCCCTTCATTGACAATAAAGACTTCATCATCCAATACGTTCAAGACAACGCAAAAATTATGCGTAGACTGAACATAGACAAAATCCCCTTCACCGCAAAGCATGACCTGCCCGCTCTCCAGCGATAACTTGTTGTTCACCTGCACGTTCGACCAGACATCGTCACCGCCAAGCAACTCGACAAGCGTAGCCTTGCCTTCAAATAGAATTCCAAACTCTCTGCCAAAAGTACCCGTGAGCTTATCGTTCTCGACAGAGTCAATATCTATAAACCTCACAGCGGCCGCACCGCAATAGACAACATCCAAACCTATCAGCTGGCCAGAAGCCCATCTAAGTTGAAGTTCTCTCATTCTACTCCAACACCTCATTCATTGATCTGGCTGGGGTTCACTTACTACCGGCATCACAATAAATACCCGTTAGGTAGTGCAGGTGTTTCCATACAAGATCCACACAACCCGCACTGACAACGGCGTGGCGTTCACTGAGCCGCCTCGGTATCCCAACGGCGCGACCAATAGCTTCGGAGGACACATTATTTTCGAAAAACCCAGAGCGATTCACTATCAATCCGCTCCCCCTCATTCCGGGACCGTACACCTAGACTGAAGATCTACGCGCCCACCCCACTTGTTCACCGCGGAATATATATAGCTCATTCAACCTGGGCCCTTCTGGAGATTCAACAAACACATATTTTAACCGTTGTTTCAACCCTTTATCACGAAGAGTTTCAACACTCATCCCCTTGCCCTCAGGGGTCAATGTATCCGCAAGAATTTCTTGCTCATACTCGGGCGGCCGACCGGTCCCAAGGGCATCCATCTTTGCTTTACCCAAACCTGCAACCGCACGTTCAGTAAGAAATTTATCGAAGATCGCGGCCAGTTCTTTTCTCGCCCCCTTGTTGATCTGATCACGACTATCTGAGTTTTCCTTGTAATCCGAGCTTCGCTTTTTGGAGTTCAGTGAAACCTCCCAAGCCAGCATGGCCTCAAGAAAGCCCTTCAACGTGTCTACTGCCGACATGTAAATTCCTCACTAACATGGACAATCGGCCAAAGCCATGATGTTGCCCACCACCAGCAGCGCGCCGGCCACGGTCTCGATCCGTTCGAGGGTGACGTAGCCAGCGCTGAGCGATTGCAGCCAGGCGTCGAAGACGGCGGCGCCACGGCCGACATCCTTGGCGTCGATGGTGTTGAGCGGGGCGACGGCAACCTGGGGCTTGCGTTGTTTGGCATCGGTCATGCCAGCATCTCGACGTTCAAGCGTTGATGGCATTCCCGATAACACGACAATCCTGCCGAGTGCTCAGACGAAGAGATACGAAACTCAAAAAAGACGTGAATGACGCCTTGCTAGACGTTGTGCCATGACATCCTGTCCTCATGAACATAACTGGCCGCTCCTGCAACCGGTGCTTGCTCTGCTCAAATCCAACGCCAACCAATGGTTGACCACTCAGCGTTGAAGTCTTGCATACAAGGTAGAAATCGATCGTGGGCCGCTATTCACTGCCCACGACAGGTAGCACATCAGCTATCTGCGGGCTCACTCCTCGAACCAGACATCTTCGTAGCCTTCCCGGTCGATGATGAATTTGCTTCCCTCAGGCAGGTACAGATAGTTCACCACCTCGGGCAGTTCTTCGCGTAAGTGCCGCGTGTGGATGACCTGGTAGAAGTCATCCTCCTCAGAGTACTCACCGCAATAGAAGAACCAACTTACCGTGCCATCTTCCGGACACTCGATACGCACACCATAAATAGGGTTGTCCTTGAGCGTGCCCAAAGCAATCGCCACACGATCTTCCGGTGCCTTCGGCGATACCTCGTAGCGTTTGCATACTTCAGCCTGCTCGCGGCTTGGCGGGGCTTCGTGGTAGTTGTATATCATGGTGCTGCGGGCTTCCTATACCTGCGAGTAACACCGCAAGGGCGGTCACTGTCAAACCGCCCTGCAGCACGCCCACAGCGTGAAACCAATAATGGTGAGCTCACCCAAAAAGTATAAATTAACTATCCAACCACCAGTTCAACAACGTCTCGTCATCTTCGTCCTCGAAATTCTTGTAGATATTAGCGTAATACCACTGAATACCCGTCCTTTCGGTGAATCCGTCGAAGACTTCCTCAAGTCTGTCCATACCGTTTCGCGCGGGCACACTCAACGCCAAGTTCCCTTCGTGAACACCATCAAGTGTCCCCCCCAACAAAGCATTTACCTCACGCTCGAGGGAAGTGATGTCTTTATCGGGAATGTGGTCTGCATAGATCTGGATGCAAAAATTACCACCCCGCTTCAACACCTGGGCAGGCGTATTGGGATCGATGATCGAGACCAGGTCTCCCTTGGCCAGGTTCAGTGCCAGGCCTGGGGAGGACAACAGCTCATAGGTACTCGGCCCTTTCTGGAGAGCAGGGAGTTCCTCGTAGACAGGACCATCGTCGTCCGCCACGAACACCTTGATTAGTACGGTCTGTTCGCTATCGCCCATAAGGTGCTCCACAGCTTCCTCGTTCAACACATGACATTCCTTCTTTAACGTAACCACTGTTGCCTGCACTCAAGTTACATGAAGCCCCTTCCAGATCGGTGTTGACCGGCGCCAGGTTGCCCCTTTGGAGGTCGGTACGTTCTTATGGCCAAGGTGCATATCGTCCGGGTTGGTGGAGATGTGTCCACAACGCCAGCAAGTGTAGACCCCACCCGAGTTGGCCTTAGCCTTCTAAGCCGCTTGACCTTGTGGCGTGCCACCACTCTTCTTGCTCGCTTTCATATTCTAGGAAAAATGGAACAGATTTATTTTCTCTGGTCTTGGCAGAGACAATGCCACCAATCATCCACTGAAAGCATTTGTTCGAACACTCAACTACTACACTGAGCCGGAACTAAACAATAGGAACTATATCACTTAAAACACCCCATAGTTTAGCCACCCTACAACCGACTAGCACCTCAACGCTTCGACTCAATATTTGACCAGTCAAGCTGATTCTCGACCATTGCACGATCAGCACTTAACATTGATAGTTCGCCAGCGAAAACCGGGTCTTGCTTCAACGTATTTTCTTGAGCTGAGTCCAACACAATCGCCTGCATCCCTCCAAGCCTTACCAAGTGAACTTGGACTACGTAGAAATCATAAAAATCAATAATTGCCTCCTCCACACAACCCAAGCTTTCAGAATCGCCCTCTTTGAAATACTCAACGAGATCTGACAGGGCGTACAAATACATATTTAGCAAGATATTCTCGGTCGTAGCACCCTGCTCATCCACAACCGTGTTTCTCATTATTTTCTCAACACCTTTGAGCGTGACTTTTTCCCCTCCCGCAAGCCACCGCCATGCCTGATCAAGCAAACCAATAAAGACTGCAGGGACTACGACACCTTTACCCTCAAGGAGCACCGCAAGGCGATCAAACGACTTCAGAACAACATAAAGTCCAACTCGCTCGCCATTATTCATGTGCTCAACCTTTCCCAAGCTCGAGTGTCGCCATCCCAGCCATACAAGGTGGAACCGCAGCCAGTTCACGCAGGCATTTGGCTCGGTGCATCTGGTCCCAACCAAAACTACCAGCCGAAAGAATAATCAAGTTGTTTGAACTATAAATCGTCCCTCTACTCTCCCTTCACGCTCCCCAATCATTAAAACTCCAAGGCCACCCACCAATATTCCCTTATGAGAAGGAGCCGCCTTGTTCAAGCGAGAGCTATTGATTTGCAGAGCAAAGCTCAACCCCTCAGTATCCTCTTCATCTTGAAGCCAGCACGGAACTCCTCCAATTTTTGCAACCCCGTTTCCATCACTGTCTTCACCGGCATTCTCGACCACCATAATCAGCTTAGCAGGCGATATTTCCTCCCCCCCGCCACTTACAGCATGATCCCCTGGGGCATAAATCAAAACTTCGCCACCATCCTCCATGACCTCATCAATATAATCATCACTTGACTTCGAATAAGGCACAAATATAGAAACCAGATTCGATCCGGCCACCTTGGCATCGCTATGCTTTTCGATGAAGGAAAGCGGAAAACAAGCCAAATGTAGCTTGGGGTTTCCTTGACGATCCAACGGCCAACAAATGGACTCCGGCAGGTATGCACCGCCCCCAAGATAGGGGTTGCTCGGATCAATACCGCCATCCTCAAAAATCAACTCATCAAACATTCACCACCTCAATTTTATACCTCGGGAAAGTCGGACAAAAAATAGTCCACATCCCGCCTTGACTACCGACCCCGTGAAGCAGGTAGGCTTGAAGTGACTAAACAAGCGCTTGACAAAGAGCCAGCACCAGCTGACTCTTTTGCCGATTAATTTCAACGTCGAACGAGAGCCACCTCCCCCATGAATATTCCATCTAATGCCGCATAAATATCATCCCTCCCTACTACAGAGTTTGAAATATCTATCTGCACGGCATTCAGCGGCTTTACCCAATCACAGGCCTTCAAGAAACTCAAAACAATTTTATCTGAAAAAACTTCGACTTTCTCTATACCACCATAACCAGCGACACCGGGTTCACCCATCTCGACATAGTAAGTATCTTGTTCGAGATCTTCGTCCTGCTCATCAACCTCATCGGCTCGTTGAAGAATAATGAACTCCGAAGGTTCATCATGACTATCCGCAAATCCGACTGTTAGAACGTCATCCTCGCTGGACGCATCAAAATAGGTCGCCGTAAATCTTTTATTCATACTTATCTCCGTCTCCGCTTCTGCCCAGCGGTCCAAGTCTTGGTTTCGCCATTCTCAGGCCAAGTATATTGAATTTTCGCCCCAGTTTCAGTTGACGCCCTATTCATTTTGCCTTTGCAAGAAGGGCAGGGAGGGTACTGACCATCAATAACCATTACGTCCCCCTGCTGAAGCGGGATCTGTTTTACCGCTCTAGCTTCGGTGTGAGTGGCTAAGGAGCTTCGTGGGAAGCCTAAAGCACGCTCTTCCTCTGTCATGTTCCCACTGTGCAAAATACATGACACAACAGTGTGTTCACCGTCCGAATCATGCACATTCACAACCGCAGTATGAACACCTTTGCCACTTCCAAATTTGTTCAACCCGAGCGGGTCAATCCACCAGATAGGATTTGGCGCATAGGCAAACAAGTTCGTCCCACCAGCGTAGCTGATCGGATCCTGACTGATGAACCGCCCTGCCCTCGAATCATAGTACCGATAGCGGTTGTAATGCAGCGCAGTCTCGTGATCGTGGTACTGACCCTGGAAGCGGATCGGGTTGTTCAGGCCGACCTGCTTGGCCCATTCGGAACGGGTTTCCTTGATCTCACCCCATGCCTTGTACTGCGCCGTCCACGCCACTTCACCATGGTGGTCGGTCAGCTCCATCGGCGTACCAAGGTGGTCGCACTGGTACCAGGCAATCGCGTCAACTGGCTGCGGTTTGACCTCGTGCTGCCACAGCGGGTCCTGATCGAAATCGTATTCCCGGTCGCTCCAGTCCGGTTGGCGTAGCAAGCGGATCGGCTGCTTGCGCAGCGCCTGGGCAACCGGCACGAAACTGCCCGGCTCGTACAGGTAATGCACGGTGCGCCCGGTTTCACCCTCGTCCTGCGGTGGCGAGCTTTCCCAAGCCAGGTTATCGCCATCCCAACCGTACAAGGTGTAGCCACAGCCCAGTTCGCGCTGGCGCTTGGCCCGCTGCATCTGGTTCCAGCCACTGCCGGCCCGCGGATCATCCTGATGGTGCGCGGTGGAGTGCTTGTGCAGACGGCGGCCCAAGGCATCGTAGCTGTACACTACCGTGAGCTTGTCATCGTCAAAACGCGTCAGGCGGTCGAACAGGTCCCAGCTCAGGCGAGCCTGCTCGCCATTGTGCAGGCGATGGATCAGGTTGCCGCGTTCGTCGTATTGGTAGTGGGTCCCGGCGTATTCACGCAGCAGGTTGTCCATCAGCTTGTTACGGCGCGGGTCGCTTTCCAGTGGACGATTGAGTTCCTGGGTCTTGTCATCCAGCAGGTTGCCGGCCGGGTCGAAAGCAAAGGTCTCCACGCCAAGGCGGCTGGTGGCTTGCAGCAAGCGGCCAACGGGATCGTACTGATAGGCCAGGTGGCCACGGCGGGTGTCGTGGATATCGGTCAGCTGGCCGACGGCATCGTATTGATACTGGCGTTTGAGCAGGGTCGACTGGCCATCGTGGCTGCCCAACAGTTGCTCCTGAAGCCGCCCCGCCAGATCCCACGCCTGGGTTTGCATCAACTGGTTGCCCTGATGACGCACCACTTCACGGTGCAGGTCATCGCGCTCGTAGGCCAGCAATTCATGCTGGTCGAGGGTCATGCCCAGCACGTGGCCGCTGCCGTAGGTGAGCACGCTGACCTTGTGCCCATCCGGGCGAACGGTCGCGACACGGTTGTTGAGCACGTCGTACTCGTGCTGCCACACCGCAACCATCGGCACCTCGGTACCGAGGTAGTACTGGTGCTCGCGGGTCAGATTACCGGCTTCATCATGGAACCATTGCAGCTTGCTGGCCGCGTTGATCGCCTGGATCAGGTTGCCGTTGCCGTCGTAGGCGAAGGTTTCTTCCTGGCGCTGGTCCCCCAGGCTGGCCACACGAGAAGCGAGCCGGCCCACCGGATCGAAGGTGATATCGATACGGCGCTGGCCGACTTGGGTGCTCGCCAGCCGGCCCGTATCAGGATCGTACTGATAACGGGTTACCAACCCATCGAAACCTTGCTCTTGCAGCAAGCGCCCGATTGGATCGTAGAGGAAATTGGCCTTGCTCTCGTTCTCGTTCTCCAGCCCAATCAGGCGACCGAGCTTGTCCCAGCGGTAACGCAAGGTGTGTTCGGCCGCATCCACGCGTTCGGCGAGTAGGCCCACGGCGTTGTAGGTCCAGGTGGTGCAACGGTCCAGTGCGTCGGCATGCGCCAGCAGACGGCCTTCAGCATCGCGTTCGAAACGCTCTTCGGTATTGTCCGGGTGAATGACTTTTGCGAGCTGGCCAGTCTTGTATTCATAAACCGTCTTGCTGCCCGCCGCATCGATGAACTGGGTCAGATAGCCGAAGTCGTCGTATTCCCACTGGCTGGTCTTGCCCGAACAGTCGGTGTACTCGATCAGCTGATCCGCCGCGTTGTACGCCAGCTTTTTCTCGTTGCCGTTGGCGTCCTTGATCGCCTTCACCAGCCCGGAAGGCGTGTAAGCGAACTCGGTTTTATTGCCCAGTGGGTCGACGGTCTCGACCAGGTTGCCCTTCTGGTCGTAGTCCCGCAGCCACAGGCCGCCTTCGGCGTCGCGGATCTTGATCAGGTGACGGCGGTCATCGTAGGCAAAGTGCGTCTGGGTATGGTCCGCGCGGATATGGCGGATGATGCTGCCTTGCTCGTCGTAGTCATAGCGGTCTTCGCTGCCATCCGGGTGAACGTGGCGCAGCAACTTCTTGCGCTCATCGCGGAACAACCATTCCGAGCGTTCGTCGGGGTAACGGACGCGATAGAGGTGGCCCTGGATGTCGTAGTAGTACCAGGTCTCCTGGCCGTGGGCGTCGGTGACGTAGGTGAGACGAATGTTCTCGTCCCACTCCAGGCGGGTGTCGTAACTCCCGTCATCGGCCCATTCGCGAATGGCCTTGGCGTCGAAGGCGCTGCCGTCCCACTGCAGGTTCATGCCCCTGCCGGTGCGGTCGGTGTAACGGGTCACCAGGTGGTTCTGGTACTGATAATGCCAGGCCGCGCCGTGCTCATCCTGAGCGGCGACCAGGTCACCCTGATCGTCGTAGTGGTAGGCACACAGCTGGCGCAGTGGTTGACCGTCACGCATTTCCCACAGGCCGGTTACATAGCCGTGCTCATCGATCAAGGTGCCAAGGTGGCGGTGGATCTGGCGCGGGTCATCCTGATAGGTAATGACGTCCGAGAGCACCGGCCGGCCATTGTGGCGGTGCTCGTAATGCAGCATGCAGCCGGCGCCACTGGCGAGAGTGATCTTCTGCAGGTAATAGCGTTCCTCAACCCGCAGGTAGTATTCCTTGCGCTCAAAGCCGCGGCAGATCACCAGTTCGTTTTCGCGGCTGCGAACCAGCAGCAGGTCCTCGATAGCATTGAACAGTGACTGCTCTACTTTAGGCAGTTCGAACGCATGGCTACGACCGTCGTGGTCATGGAACAGCAGGCCCTTGCCCACCACGTCGATACGGGTGGTGAACTCGGTGATCCAGCGCGCACCGAGGGTGCCTTGATCGTATTCGGCCAGGCGCGAGTGGTAGGTCCGCTCCCATTCGATGGGGAATGGTCCGGGCAGACTGAAATCGGTATGCAGGATGAATTCGGAGCCCAGCGAGAAACTGATGCTATGGCCTGTGCGTGCCTTGGGTTCGGGAGGGCAAGGCTTACGCTTGGGGCTGGCTGTTCCTTGCGCCTTGGCCTGCGAACCACTGACAGCCAACTCCCCTTTGCCCTTCTCCCGCTCCACCTGCGTGGTGGTCCCCGGCTTGCTCACCCCCGGCTGCCCGTTCTTGTTGCGCTTGCGAAAGCCCTTCACCGCCCCGCCCAGCACCGTCAGCATCCAGCCGATGCTCATCTGCGTGCCGGGGTCCGCCAGCTTGTTCAACTGCCGGGCCATCTCCGGCCCTAGTGCGCGCAACTGGCCGGTGTTGGCCAAGACTTTGGTCTTGATCTGATCCGGCAGCAGCTTGCTGGTGGCGCTGTTGGCCAGCCCTTTACCAGCAGCCTTGTAAGCGCTATGCACGGCACCTAAGAAGTTGCTGAACGCCGCCTTGGGGTCGTTGAGCAGCTTGTCGGCGGCGGCAGACGCCTGTTTGCCCGCCTTCGACATGTCGCCCTTGGCGTCTAGCTGGCTCAGGGCGACCTTCTCCAGCCCGGTGGCGATCTCGCTGGTCATCTTGGTGCCCAACGCACCGGCGTCGGCGAGAATGCCGGCGATCTTCGGCTGGGCCTGTTTGACGAAGTCGTCGATGGTCCCGGCGATGGTCGCGTTGAGGTGGCCGATCAGCACCTGGATCAGCGAATCACCCAGCAGCATCTTGGCGCTGTTGCGCAGCTCCTGGCGCACCAGGAACAGGGTCGGGCGCAGGCTCATGCGCGCCGCGGCCATGGTCGGCGGCGCCGGCAGCACGCCGATCAGGTTGATGCCCAGGCTCACCCAGTCGAGCAACTGGCGGTTCTTGCTCTTGACCAGGGTCACCACGTCGCCCAGGGCATCGACCAGGGCCATGATGTTGCCCACTACCGGCAGTGCGCCGGCCACGGTCTTGATCCGTTCGAGGGTGACGTAGCCGCCGCTGACCGACTGCAACCAGGCGTCGAAGGCGGCGGCGCCACGGCCGACGTCCTTAGCGTCGATGGTGTTGAGCGGGGCGACGGCAACCTGGGCTTCGCGTTTCTTGGCGTCGGTCATGCCAGCACCTCATGGTTCAGCTTGGCCGGGTTCACCGGAGCGCTGAGCTTGGGCAGGCTCGGCAGTTGCTTGAGGGCGCTGGCGGCCTTGAGCGTGGGCGCTGCACCGGGCACCACGTTGCTGGCCAGCTGGGCCATGGCGCCGGTGTCGCCGCCGACGGCGGCCTTGACCTGTTGCGCCTTCTGCAGCGCGGCCTGGCCGCTTTTCGCCAGTTGCATCCCCGTGCCGGCCAGGGCCTTGCCCTGTTCCAGCAGGCCGTTGCCGCCGGGGCCCATCAGGCCCTGGGCCATCGATTTTCCTTGTGCCATCGCGTTCTGCATCAGTCCCTTGCCCTTGTCCATGCCTTGCTGTGCCAGTGCCAGGCCCTTGCCCAGCAACCCCTCTGCGCCCTTGCCGCCGCTGAGTACCTCGCCAACCACGGCCTGCTGGCCGGGGGCGATGTCGGCGAAGCTGGGCTTGGGTGGCCAGTCGCCGGCGCCGAAGTGGCTGCCCTCGGCCCAGGTGTCGGCCGGGTCCAGGCCGAAGTCGACCCACAGCGGGCCGGCGGCGGCGCCGCTGGCCTGGTTGAAACCGTTGCCGTCGAGCTTGCCCTTGATCGATTTGCCCAGGGCGTCGATCACGTCGTAGTCACCGGTCTTCACGCCTTTGCTGTTGGCGTACTGGTACAGCAGCTCCAGGTCGCCCTTGCCGGGTTTCGGTGGTTCGGGGAAGGTGCCGGCCTTGCTGGCGGCGCCGATATGGGCGAACTGCGCGGCGTGGGCGGTGTAGTTGGCGCTGGTGACATGGGTGATGCCGCCGGCGTTGTAGGTGGTGGCGCTGCCGCCGCCCTGGATCACCAGCTCGGTCTTGGCGGTGAGCACGATGCGGTCGGCGTTGGCGGTGATGTCCAGCTTGGCCAGCAGGTTGATGTTGTCCTTGAGGGCGCGGATGTCGATGTCGCCGGAGGCCGACACCAGTTTCCAGCCCAGGCTCTGCACGAACAGGCGCATGCCCTGGCTGGCGCTGGCCAGCAGGCGCTTGCCGACGGACATGCTGGTGTGGCCGGTGCTGCTCAGGGCCAGATGCTCGCCGGTGGTGATGTGGTTGGGGCCGGGGGTGGTCAGGGCGATGCCGGCCGGGCTCGACAGCACCAGGTGCGGCTGGGCGAATTCGGGGAACTCGTTGGCGCTCTGGTTGACCGGGCCGCTGCCGAGGATACCCTGGTGCTGCTCGTGCAGGCGCTTGGCCACGGCATCCTGGTCGCCGGGTTCCTGGGCCTGCATCTGCTTGGCCAGTTCCGCCAGGCTGTCCTGCTGTTCGCTGGCGGTGGCCAGGCGTTCGGCGGTTTCCGGCAGGTCCTTGTGGTGCTTGGCTTCGTTGGCGCGGGGCTCGGTGGTGATCAGCAGGCCGCCGGCCGCGCGCACGGCGCCGTGGCGGTCGGTGCGCAGCTCAAAGCCTTCGCCACGGGGGGCGCCGCCCGACGGTCTGGGGTGCGTGAGGTAGCCCAGGTTCAGCGCACTGGCGCCGTGGTCGCTACGCAGGGCGATGCTGATTTCGCTGGTGGTGTCGTCGATGCGCAGTTCGTTGTTGCGGCTGCCCTTGTATTCCTTGCTCTTGATGGTGGCCAGGGTCTTCAGGTCGGGCAGCTTGTAGTGCGGCATGTTCACGCCGTGGTACAGGCAACCGGTCACCAGGGGCTGGTCGGGGTCACCTTCGAGGAAGCTGACCAGCACCTCCATGCCGACCCGGGGCAGCTGCAGGCTGGCGATGCCCTGCCCGGCCCAGCCGGAGGCCACGCGCATCCACACGCTGGACTTGTCATCGGAGCGGCCTTCGCGGTCCCAGAAGAACTGCACCTTGATGCGGCCGTACTCGTCGCAGTAGATCTCTTCACCGGCCGGGCCGCTGACCACGGCGCGCTGGGTGCCGAGGATGCGCGGCTTGGGGTGTTCGAGCGGCGGGCGGTAGGTGGCGTCCCACGGGGTGGCGCTGAAGAAATTGCGGTAGCCCTGCTGGAAGCCGTCGTACTTGGCGTCGACGTCGCTGGTGATGGCTTCTTCCAGCACCTGGGGCTGGCGGCCCTGGTGGTGCACGTCGGTGAGCAGCCAGAGGTCGTTCCAGGCGGCGTTGGGGTGCGCGCTCAGGGTCAGGAAATGCCCGCTGGCCAGCAACGGCTGGTCGCTGCGCCCTTCGGCCAGGCGGAAGTCGCTGCGGTGGCGCTCCAGGGCGCGGGTGGCCAGGTGCTTGCCGCGGGCGCGGTCGAGGAAGCGCCCGGGGTAGTCATAGTCTTCGAGCTCGGGCTCGGCGTGGCTGACCGACTCGCCTTCGAGCTGGATCAGCGGTTTCTTGAAGTCGTAGTCGCGGCGGGTGACGCTGCTGGTGCGGGTTTCCACGCGCAGGCCGAAGCGCTTGATCATCGGCGTGTCGGCCACCAGCCCGGCGTCCTGCTGGTAGGCCACCGGGGCCAGCTTGCGGAACACGGTCTGGTCGTCGCCGAACACCAGCTGGTGGCCCTCGGCGCTATGGCGGAAGTGGTAGTGGATGCCCTCTTCTTCGCACAGGCGCTGGACGAATTGCAGGTTGGACTCGTCGTACTGCACGCAGTACTCACGCTCCGGGTACACGGCGCCCAGCTGGAACTGGTAGGCGTTGGCGAGGATGCCGTGCTCTTCCAGTACCTGGGCGATGATCTTCGGCACGCTCAGTTGCTGGAACATGCGTTGGTTGATGCGGTGGGCCAGGTAGGCCAGCTGCGGGCGTAGCGTAACCTGGTAGCGGGTCAGGCGCTTGCCCGCCTCGCCTTGCGCGGCGCGGTAGATCAGGCCGTGCAGGCCGCGGCCGTCGTCGCCGAGCTGGAGGAACGCGGGCTTGTGCAGCAGGCTCTCCAGGTCCCGCGAGGGGTGCTCGCTGACCAGTTCCAGGTCGATGGCGTACACCTGGCTGATGGCTTCGCTGCCGTCGAAGGCGAGTACCTGGAAGTCGTGCTCCAGGCCGTCGATGTGCAAGCTGAAATGGGTCTGGTCGGCGGCGGCAAACATCCTTGTCCCTCTCCTGCATCAATCCAGGCCGCCCCGGCTCACCGCGGCGGCGCAAATAGGGGTAAAGCGGCCATGGCCCGCGGTGCGGGCCATGGCGGGGTCCAGGCTTAGCCTGCGACCGGCGCGCGCCAGTCGTCGGAACCGGAAGTACCGGACACTTCGTGGGTCCAGGTGATCTTGCGGTAGGTGAAGTACACGTCTTCCAGGTGGGTGAAGTGGGCGTTGGCCGGGTCCTGGCAGTTGTGCATGTAGTCCTTGATGTCGACGATGATCGCGTCTTCCAGGACGGTGGTGTAGTAGTGCTCTTGAGTGCCCTGGGCCGAGGTGCGGTACCACTTGATCTCGACCTTGGTCATGCGCTCGCCCGAGGTCAGGGCGGCCAGCAGCAGTGGCGAGGCCTTGTCGAAGACCTTGGTGATCTTCACTGGTTTATGCACGCGCTGGCCGGTCGGCTGGCCGGACTGCGGGTCACGCGGGATGATCACTTCGTGTTCGAAGCCCTGGACCATGACCTGGTCTTCGTGGCCTTCCTGGTAGGTGTTGCCCACCGAGTCGGCGGTGAAGGCGCCGGCAGTGATCAGACCTTGTTTTTCGCCGGTGACGGCCATGTAGGCGGGAGTTGCCATGTGTCGCTCTCCTTGCTTGGAAAATAGTCGCCGGGTGGCAGGAATTTGCCACCTCGGGGCGACTAGGTAATACAAAGGGCGTGCCAGTTTTTATTTATCTATTTAAATCAGATAGTTAGAAAGCATGCACACCCATTTGGGTGTTCTTTTCAAGTTGAACCATTCAAAAGTTGCGCAACTTCTTGCGCAGTGGTGGCAAAAAGTTGCGCAGTTGGCTGTACATGACGAGTAACAAGGCCTGCATCAAACTATCCACACACTTATCCACATTTGAGTGCGCAACTTCTTGCGCAGTTGACCTGTAAGTCAGAAACCAAAAACGGTGGAAGCAATAGCGTTGTATTGGTTGGGCCGGCCTCTTCGCCAGCAAGCTGGCTCCTACAGGTACGGTGCTGGTGCTGGGTACCTAGTAGGAGCCGGCTTGCCGGCGAACACCGGCGAAGCCGGTGCCATGCTCCGTATGCCCACCGAGGGTTATTCACTTGCCGAACCTTGACCAAAAGCCACGCGCAGCAAAAGCATCGCGTAGCTGCGCGGCGCCGATGCTGCGCTGCCCGGGGTCGAAGACCAGGGCCGTGCGCAACGCCGTCCAGGCCTTGGCCGGCATGTTCTCCGGCACCCGCAACGCATGCTGCAGGCCCTGCTCTCGGGCCTTGAGCGACAGCACGCGGTCGAACGGGTGGCGACCAGTGACCAGTTCGTACAACACGCAGGCCACCGCATACAGGTCGCTGGCGGTGCTTGGGGTGCCGCCTTCGAACAGCTCCGGCGCGGCATACGCTGGGGTCCAGGCCTCGAAGCGGCCATGGCTCAGGTGCGGCAGGCCGGCCAGCGGGCCTTCCAGGGCCATGCCCAGGCCGAAGTCGAACAGGCGCAGGCCGTCGTCGGTAAGCATCACGTTGCTGGGCTTGAGGTCGCCGTGCACCACGCCTTGGGCGTGCACGCAGGCGAGCACATCGAGCAACGGCACGGCGATCTCGCGCACCTGCGCCCAGGCCAGGCCCATCGGCTGGTCGCAGAGCAGGCGGTCGAGGGAGGTGCCGCGCATCAGTTCCATGGTGATGAAGCCACGGTCGCTCTCCGGGTCGACGGCGAAGCCTTGCAGGCGTACCAGGTTGGGGTGGCGCAGACGGCTGGTCAGGGCGTACTCGTTGAACAGCAGGGCGTTGGCGTCCGGAGCGGTGGCCAACTGGTCGCTCATCAGCTTCAGCGCCAGCAGCGGCTGCGGGTCGCCGAAGCGCTCCTGCAACAGGTCGCGAGCGCGGTACACCCGGCCCATGCCGCCCGCGCCGAGCAGGCGCTCCAGGCGGTAGCGCCCGGCGAGCACGTCGGGCAACGGTGGCAGCGCGCGCACCGGGGTGGCGGCCGGTGCCTGCGTGGTAGCAGGCGCCCGCCCCTTGCCCCGCCGTTTGCGCCGGCCCTTGCCGGTGCGGGCGGGCTCGGGCGCGGTGGCCTGGTTGAATGCGAAATAGGTCGACTCGCTGTCCTGCTCGAGTGCGTCGAGCACATCCAGCGCGTCGCCGCTGCCAAGGTTCATCGGTGGATCACCACTGCGGTCAGGTTGTCTTTCGCCGAACCGCCCAGGGCGGTTTCGAACAGGCGTTGCAGGGCTTCGCCGGGCGAGGCCAGGTCCAGCGCATGGCCCAGGCCACCGCTCTCCACGCCGTCGTACAGGCCGTCGCTGCACAGCAGGAACACATCACCTGGGCACGCCTCGAACTCCAGCACTTCCAGGGTCAGGCTGGCGCTGGCGCCGACGGCACGGGTCAAGGCCCGCGCCGAAGGGTGCTCACGGGCCTGCTCGGCGCTCATGCGCTCCTTGTCGATCAGTTGCTGCTGCAGCGAGTGGTCACGGGTCAGCTGGTACAGGCGCTGGCCACGCCACAGGTAGCAGCGGCTGTCGCCGGCCCACACGCAAGCGCCACGGCGGCCTTCGAGCAGCAGGGTGACCACGGTGCTGCCGATGATCCGCGCCTGGCCTTCGACACTCACGGTGAGCTCCTGACCAAGCCGGCGGTTGATCCAGTGCAGGCACTGGCGCACGGCGACCACGCGCTCGTCGAACGTGCTGCTGGCCGGCAGTTCGGCCAGGCTCTCGACGATCATCTGGCTGGCGACATCGCCAGCCTCGTGGCCGCCCATGCCATCGGCGACTGCCCACAGCCCCTGCTGCGGGCAGTCGAGAAAGGCGTCCTCGTTGCGCGCACGGACCTTGCCCGGGTCGGTGCGCGCCGCGCTGCGCCAGGGGGTGGCAGGCTGCATCACAGCTCCCCTGGCAGGCGGAAGCCGCGCAGCACGTTCATGTCGAACGGGTTCGGCGCGCGCTGGCTGGTCAGCAGGTAGTTGGCGCGCATGCCGCCGACATTGGCCTTGAGCACCATGGTGTCGCGGCCCTTGAGGTACTCGGTCTGCATCAGGTCGAGCAGGCGGAACAGCGACCACGGGCCGCCGTTCTTCTCCAGCGCCATGGGGCGGCCGTTGAGCTGCTCCAGGGTCAGGCTGCTGTTGCCGTCCTGGGCCTCGGTCGGCCACTTCAGGCTGGTGGAGACGATCGGGCCATGGCGGTAGTCGATCACCGTGTCGCCGAAGCGGAACTCGGCGCGGCTCACCGACGGGTCGAGGGTGTACGGTTCGAGCTTGAACTGCACCTGCGGCTCTTCCGGGTTCTGCGCGAAGAAGCTCTGGCGGATGGTCTGGGCCGCGCCCATCTGCTCCAGGTACGCCCTGGCCATCGGCAGGCTCTGGCCATCGAGGCTGCGCAGGCGGAAGGTGCCGGCTTCACCGCTGACGAACGGGCGCATGTAGGTGTCGAAGAAGCGGTCCGCCACGCCCTGGGCCTTGAAGAAGTCGCGGAAGTCGCTGATCGCCACGTCGCTGGTGCCATGGGCGTTGAACGGGTAGCGCGACTCGATGGCGCGGCCATAGAAGCTGTACAGCTCGCTCTGGTAGCGCTGGTTGAGGTAGCTGTAGGTGTCGTTGAGCACCATGCGCCAGATGTCGTCGGACAGCAGGTTGAACCAGCCGGCCACTGGCCGTGGCAGGCGCGCAGTGCCGTTGCGCAGGCTGCTCAGGGCATCGCGCTGGCCCGACATGCGCGCCTTGGCCATCTGGTACGAGGCTTCCTCGGCCTGGTTGGAACGAGCCAGGCCGGCCATCTGCTGCTGCAGGTCGTTCAGCGCCTGCATGGTCGGCGCCAGGTCGGGGCCCGGGCCGTTGTTGTCGTCGAGCAACCGGTGCAGCGGCTCGAAGCGCCGTTGCAGGGCCATGCGCGCGGTGTCCGGCAGTGGTTTCTTGGCCAGGGCATCGCGGGCCTTGTCGGCCACGGCGCCGGCCACTGCCGCGCCGCCCTTGCCGAGCTTCTTGGCAGCGGCTTTGCCAGCCGCGGCCTCGGCCGCCTGGTTGCCTTCGTCCGGGGTTTCCGCCAGCACCGGGAAGCGGGTGTTCTCGCGCACCTCGGTGAGCAGCAGCAGCAACGGCGAGTTGGCGGCGGTCAGCGCCGACAGCTGGTCGGCGCTTTCGCCCGCGTCGTTGAACGGGATCAGGCCGACCTGGTTGATCGCCTCGCCCCAGTAGTTGGCGTAGTCGCGGAAGTACAGCTGCTCCAACTCGACCATCAACCGGCGCATGTCCATGTCGCTGATGCCGCTGCCCTCGCCCAGCACCCAGTTGTCGCGCAGGATGTCGTTGACCAGGTTGGCGCCCTGCACCGAGAAGTACTGCTGGTAACCCTGGGAGGTGTAGAAGCCGGGGATCGGGTAGTCGATACCAACGAACTGGCTGGCCTGCGGCCCGAGCTGCTGGCTCAGGCGGTACTCCGGCAGGCTGCGGGCCTGTTCGCGCAATACCCGGTAGACCACGCTGGCCAGGGACTCGGCGCGCAGCACTTGGCGCGCCTGGACCACCAAGGCGTCGTTGAGCGGGTAGGCGAACGGCTGCTCGAGCAGACGCCCGAAGTGAGCGTTCAGGCCTTCCTGCACGGCGGTGTTGCCAGGGTATTGCTGCGACCAGCCGGCCGCCACCCAGTCCTTGAGCCAGCCCTGGTCACGGCGGTCGGGCATGCCGAGCATCAGATAGGCGCGCAGGCTGTTGAGCAGGCGCTCACGGCTTTTCAGGTTGCCGCGGATCTGCCCTTCGACCATCTGCGCCACCCGTGGCAGCAGGAGGGTTTCCAGCTCGCGCTGATAGGCCGGCTGCAGCACTTCGTTGGCCGGCACGCCCTGGTACAGGCCACCGCGGTGCAGCCACGAAGCGTCGCTGCGCTCAGGGAACACGCGCGAGGCCTGCCAGGCGGTGTCCAGCGGCTTGAGCGCGGCCAGGGCGTCGTCACGGGCGCCCAGGCCGACATGCTGGCGGTGCCATTGCTGGCCCAGTTCGCGCACCTGTTCCAAGCGTTCATGGTTGCCGGAGAAACTGCCGGCCCACAGCACGCCGAACAGCGCCAGCGCCGCGAGGGCACCAAGATAGACAGCACGCTGGCCCCAATGGATGCGTCGACGTTCGCGCTGGTCGAGGCCAGCCAGGTCGTACTCGGGGAAGATCACCCGGCTGAACAACTGCAGGATGAAACGCGAGCGCCCCTGTGGCGCCGCTCGCCCGGGCTGGCCGGGATGGTAACCATTGTCGCTGTCCACCTGCGGCGCCTGGTGCGGCGCGCTGGTCAGGTAGAAGCCGCGCAGCTGGCTGGCGCGCTGGTAACGGTTGCCGGTGAAGGCGGCGTCGACGAACAGGCACAGTTGGTCGCCGATGCGCCCCAGCTGGTGCGGGAAGTCGAGGATCCGCGCACGGCGCAGGGTGTTGCGCTCGTGGTGCATGCGCTGGGTGACCTGGTCACCCAGGCGTTGCAGCAGGCCTTGGAATTCCTTGGCCAGCAGCTCGGTGTCGGCGCCGTTCTGGCCCTTGCCGAAGGTGATGCCGAACACCTGTTCGTTCTCTTCGCGCGACTGCTGGTCGAAGAAGGCGTCGAAGCCTTGCAGGCGGTCGGTCTTGCTCAGCACCAGGTACACCGGCACCTCGACGTGCAAGCGCTGGCGCAGCTCCTGCAGGCGCGAACGGACTTTCTGCGCCAGATCGTTGACCGCGGCCTCGCCGCCGAGCAGCGTGTCCAGCGGCACGGTGACCACCACGCCATTGAGCGGGCGGTTGCGCCGGCGCAGGCGCAATTGGTCGAGCATCACCCGCCAGGCGCTGCCGTCGATCTCGCTATCGGACTGGTTGAGGAAACGCCCGGCGGTATCCACCAGCACCGCTTGCTCGGCGAAGTAGAAGTCGCAGAAATCGCCATTGGACGGATCACGGGCGAGCTTGCGCTCCAGCGCGTTGATCGGGAACTCCAGGCCCGAATGGTCGATCAGGCTGGTCTTGCCCGCGCCCTGTGGGCCGAGCACCAGGTACCAGGGCAAGTCACGGCGCCAGCGTTCACTGCGGCCACCGTAGAGGCTCGAATGCTTGAGGGTGGACAAGGCATGCTTGAAGCGGGCCTTGATCTCCTTGCCCTCCTCTTCCTTGCGCTCTTCACGCTCCAGGCGCTCGCGACCATCCTCGCTCTCAAGCTCGGCTTGCTTGCGGTTGTTGGCGCGCCAGCTGGCGAACACCATCCACAAGCCCCACAGCAGGAACAGCACGCTGATGGTCAGCAGGCGCGCTGCGGCGTCTTCCCAGAACTTGTTGTCGGCCACCGCCAGCAGCGGCCCGGCGAACCACACCAGCAAGGCCAGGGCCAGCACCAGCAGCAGGCTCCAGACCCAGGTCTTGGCGAGGAAGGCGCCGACTTTCTTGAAAAAATTCTTCATCACAGGTCCTTGTGTCACGGCCGCGTTTGGGCCGCAGGCTGCTCAAGCGTCTGGAAGGGTTGCAGGACGGTCGCGCGCTGTTCCCCCAGCACCCAGGCGAAACCGGAATACATCACCACCAGGCACACCAGGGTGAACAGCGCCACGCTCCACCACGGTACGATGCGCACCGGGCTGTTGCGCAACTGGTCCAGGCCTTCCCAGCGCGGCGACAGCTCGCGCGGCACGTCGCCACGCAGCTGGCGGATCTGCCGGAACAGCGCGTCGCGAATGCCTTCCAGCTCGGACATGCCGCGGTCGATGACCCGGTACTTGCCCTCGAAGCCCAGCGACAGGCACAGGTACATCAGTTCGAGCATCGCCAGGTGCTTGACCGGGTTCTTCGACATGCGGTCGAGCAGCGAGAAGAACTTTTCGCCGCCGAAGGTCTCGTTGTGGAAGGCGCTGAGCAGGCTCATCTGCGACCACTGGCTCTCGTTGCCCCAGGGGGTGGTGACCACCGCCTCGTCGACCACGGTGCACAGCAGGTAGCGGGCCACGGTGACCTGGCCGTTCTCCACGCCCTCGTAGTGAATGCGCGCCTCGAAGGCGCGCACGCAAGCGCTCAGGCGCTCCTTGAGGTTGTTCAGGTCTTCGGCGGTGTCACTGTGCTTGAGCCGCACCACTTCCGAGAGCAGCTCGCTGGCGGCGGCCACCAGTGGGTTGAGGCCGACACTGAAGCTGCCGCTGGAGGGCAGGCGCGCCGAATAGACCACGCGCTGCTCCAGCGGCTCGGCCCGCGCCGAACCGCCCAGGGCGGTGAGCGCCTGCCCTTCCGGAGCCGAGCCATCCTGGTTGAACAGGACGGTCTTGTCGTCCTGGGGGGTATCCATGTCCATGCTCATGCTCAGTTCCTGATGGCCCAGAATTTCAGTTCGAGATCGGAGAACTCACTGGTGACGTGGAAGGCGAAGCCACCGGAGCCGTCCATCTTGGCGCGGTCGGCGGCGTCGAGTTCGACGATGAAGTAGGTCTTGTTGGCGTGGAACGGGATCTGCCGCGGCGCCACCGGCAACGGTTTGACCTTGAGCCCCGGCAGGTGCAGGTTGACCAGCTGGCGGATGCGCTCCACCGGGCCGACCTTCAGGTGCGACGGCAGGCGCTGGCGCAGCTCCTCGGACTCGCAGTTGGCGCTGGCCGCCAGCACGAACGAGGCGGTGGTGAGCAGGCCCGGGTCGTGCAGCGGCGAGACCAGGATGCCGTACTGGCGCTGCTGCAGTTCCAGCTCGATGGCGTGCTGCTCGAGCACCATCGACAGCACCTGGCGGATCGACTCCATCAGTTTGCGGAAGCTCGCGCCCTGGTCGCTGTGCTGGTAGCGGGCATCCAGGCGCGGGCGCTTGGTGTCGCTGGAGAAAGTCGACAGGTCACCCAGCATGATCAGGAAGGTGCGGTACAGCTCTTCGGGGTGCACCTGCTCCAGGCTCAGGTAGTGGCGCAGCAGCAGTTCGGTACGGTTGATCAGCTGCAGCATCATGAAGTCGCCGACCTCGGCGCCACCGACCTTGCCGTTGGAGCGGATACGCTCGGCCAGGGTGTCGCCGCGCAGCGCCAGCATACTGATGACTTCCTTCAGGCACGACAGCAGGTACACCGAGGAGTGGGTGCGGATGAAGGTCGGCACGAAGTCCGGGTCGAGGCTGATCACGCCGTCGGGCGAGGTGTCGAGGATCTCGCAGACCTTGAGCTTCACGTAGGCCTGGTCGGTCTGCTGCTCGCCCAGCAGCAGGCGGAAGTCGGGGCGCGCGCAGTTGATCTGGCTGCTGTTGTCGTCGCCGGCGTTGGAGTCGGACACCTCCACCTCGTAGGTGGTGTAGCGGGTCAGCACATCGGACTGCTCGGGGCGGCGTGCCTCGATGTGGTTGCCGGTGACCAGCGGCAGGGCCATGAAGATCGGCGTAGCGCCGGTGTTCGGCGGCACGTCCAGGGCCAGCGGCTCGCTGCTGCCGTCGAGCTCGAACAGGCTGCCGTCGGGCAGGATGCCGGCGGCGCGGCTGATCACCAGCTTGCCCATGTTGAGGAACTGCAGGTCGATTTCCAGGTTGATGAAGCCCCAGGTGTAGGTACCCAGCAACTGGGTGCGGGTCTTCATCTGGCTGTCGTAGTAACGGTCGTTGTGCTGGAAATGCTGGGGACGCAGCAGCATCCCCTCCTGCCAGACTACCTTGTGCACATTCATGGGCGCTCACCCGCTTGTGCCACTGCCGGCACGCCATTGTGGATACCGGCCTGGTCCAGGTAGAAGTTGGCGGTCACGCGCTCGCCGGCGCGGATCGCCTGCACCCGGCGCCACTGCGCCTGGTCGAGGTCGCGGTAGGCGGCCATGATGCCGACGAAGCGGCTGTCGGGGTCGATGCTGAGCTTGAGGGTCAGGGTCTCGCCCGGACGCAGCTCATGCTCCTCGCTGGCCACCATGTCCGGCGACAGGGCTTCTTTCGGGCGCTGGTAGAGGCTGAAGAAATCGGTGGTCTCGAACGCCACCGGGTGCTTGAGCTCGAACAGGCGCACCACCACCGGCGACGGCCGGCCATTGATGTCCAGGTTGAGCTGGTCGGTGGCGGTCAGCGTGAGGTCGAGCTTGGTCATGTGCGAATACGGCGACAGGGCGCTGCAGCCGGCCAGCCAGGACAAGGTGGCCAGGGCCCACGTCGCCCTGAGCATCGTGCGGGTGATGCGAGTCATGGAAATCATCCTTGCGGGTCGTGATGAAGGGAAGCGATCAGGCGCACCTGCTCTTCGTAGGTTCGGGCGAAGTCCTTGGCCAGCAGTCGCTCGCTCCAGTCTTCGTTGCCCATCAGGGCCTGGTGGTAGCGCACGTAGGATTTCCAGCGGCTACCGAACAGGCCCCGGCGGCCCTGGCGCTCGAACTGCAATACCAGCTGTTCCGGGGCGAAGTGCTCCAGGGTGCTGCGCAGCGCGTGGCGGCTGGCGCCGAGCATGGCCACCTGGTGCGCCTGCAGGTCGCGGAAGGCCTGGGACACCGCCTGCTCGGCGGACATCTGCCCGCCACGGCGTGGCTTGAGCAGCTCGCCGAGTACCTGGTCGGCCTCCAGCGGCGCCTTGATCGGGTTGCGGCTGGCACCTTGCGGAGTGGTCAGCGACAGGCGCAGTTCGTTCTTCAGCTCGCTGCGGGTACGCAGGCTCTGCTGCAAACCGCCGATGCTGTGGCGCAGCAGCCCGGCGGCCTGCACCGCCAGGTCTTCGCGGGCCTGCTCGTCGAGGTTGTCCATGTCCACCCCGAGGGCGGCACCGAAGCGCTTCCAGAAGGCGTCGTCGCGACGCTCGCGCGGGGCCGGCGCAGGCGCGGGCTCCGGTGCTACGGCTGGCACCAGGGTCGGCACGATCAGGCTTTCGCGGTCGATCTGCGCGTAGTCGGCGCGCTGGCGGGCCGGTGGCTCGGGCATGGCCATGGCCGCCAGCTCGTCCATCGGATGCAGGCGGGACTCTTCCTGGTCCAGGGCGCTGATCGGGTCGAGTTCGAGGAAGGCGTCGTCGGGGATGATGTTGCCGCCCGGCATGCCCAGGCTGACATCCATGCCCGGCTCGCTGTCGATCAGCCGCGCGCGCACTTCGATGTCGCCCAGGCGGTACACCGCGCCCTGCTCGATGCGGTACGGCTCGCCCTTGCGCAGCTGGGCACCGCTGCTGGCCAGGCGCACGCCGTTGCTGCTGATGTCGGTCAGGTAGAACCCGCCGTTCTCGTAGGTGACCTGGGCGTGATGGCTGGACAGGTGACGCTTGTCATCCTCGATGCTCCAGTGGCAATCCTTGGCCCGGCCGATCTCGCCACCGGCGCGGCCGAAGGTCTTGGTCGGCGAGTCGGTGCGGCCGTGCTGGCGTTTGTCGAGCAGTTCGAAAACCAGTTCCATGGTCAGGGCTCCTTGTGCTCAGTTGCCACGGTTGAGGGCCTGGGGGTCTCCCAGGGGACGGTAGCTGTCGTCGTCGAACTTGTAGTTGCCACCGCAACCAGCCAGGGCGAACGCGGTAACCAGGGCCAGCAACGTGACCCGCCAGTGACGGTGAAACATCGGAACGACTCCATGTACGGATGAGGCATGCGCCGCCACGGGCGCGCCTGGGTTGGAATAGGTAGGTGTCGGGGTCATGCCGGTCAGCCCTCGCAATCGCCGATCTGGATGTTCAGGCGCCCCAGCCGGTACAGCAGGGTGCGCCGCGGCAGGCCGAGCTCGCGGGCTGCCAGGGTCTGGTTGCCGTCGTGCTTGCGCAGGCAGTCGAGCAGCAGGCGGCGCTCGACCTTTTCCAGGCGCTCGCGCAGGTTCAGCTCGCTGTCCTCCAGCGGTGGCTCGGCCAGGTTCAAGGCGAAGTGACCGACTTCCAGCTCATCGCCCTCGCACAGCAGCACCGCGCGCTCCACCAGGCCCTTGAGCTCGCGCACGTTGCCGGGGAAGGCATAGCCGTCGAGGTGATCCAGGGCAGCCTGGGACCAGCCCACCGGGCTGCGTTGGAGGAAGTCGCAGGCCTTGTCGCAGAAGTGCCGGGCCAGGGTGATGACATCGCCGTTGCGTTGGCGCAGCGGTGGCAGCTCGATGGGGAACTGCGCCAGGCGGTAGTACAGGTCTTCGCGGAACAGGCCGTCGCTGACCATCTGCGCCAGGTCACGGTGAGTCGCGGCGATGATGCGCACGTCGATCTTGTGGGTGACATTGGAGCCCAGCGGGCGGATCTCGCCTTCCTGCAGCACGCGCAACAGCTTGGCCTGCAGGGCCAGGGGCATGTCGCCGATCTCGTCGAGCAGCAGGGTGCCGCCGTCGGCGGCATCGAACAGCCCGGGGCGGTCGCGATCGGCACCGGTGAAGGCACCCTTGCGATAACCGAACAGTTCGCTCTCCAGCAGGCTCTCGGGAAACGCCGCACAGTTCTGCACCACGAACGCGCCCGAGCGACGCGGGCCGTAGTCGTGGATGGCGCGGGCCACCAGCTCCTTGCCGGTGCCAGTCTCGCCGCGCAGCAACACAGTGTAGGGGCTGTGCAGGACCTTGCTGATCATCTGGCAGGTCTGGCGCATGGCCTGGCTCTGGCCGATCAGGCCATAGCTGCTGGCGGCGATCGGCGCCGGGCTGGTTGCCTGGGGTTGTGGCCCGGGCTGGCGCAGGCGGCGCAACAGCTGCAACTGGCCCATGGCGAAACCACCCAGGCGGCCGAGTGAGTCGGCGAAACCGTCCAGCGCGCCGCGCTCGCGGTTCACGCACAGCAACACCCCGGCGACACGCTGCTGCGCGGTCACCAATGGCACCGCCAGCAGCGCCTGCCAGGGCGTGTTCTGGCAAGGCAGGAAGCTGGTGTCAAACAGGCTGGCGGACAGTTCGGCGATGTTCACCACACGGTTCTGGCACAGGGCGAACTGCAACAGCTGCTCGCCGTTGTAGTCGGCCGGCAGGCTGGAGCAGTCGCGCGCCAGCAGCTTGCCGTCGAGCCAGGCGGCTTCGAGCCCGAGCCGGGTATGGGTCGGGTCGAGCAGGTACACCTGCACCAGCGGGCAACCGCTGAGCCCGGCCACGGCCTGCACCAGCGCCTGCAACAGGCACTGGTCGTCCGCCGCCCGGGCCAGGTCGGTGAAGGTGCCCAGCAGCGTCTCGGCATAGGCCAGCGGGTGCGGCACGTGCGCGAACATCACACCCACCTCAGGCAAACTCGCAGATCACGCCGGCATCCGCGTCGAGGGTGGCGTGCACGCGGCTGATCGCCTCGCCGCTGGCCATGGCGTCGAGCAGGCGGTCGGCCACCTTGGGCAGCACGTGGGTGTCGATCAGGTGGTCGATCAGGCGCGCGCCGCTTTCGCTCTGGCTGCAACGCTCGGCCAGGTGGTCGACCAGCGCCTGGCAGTGGCTGAACGCCAGTTGCCTGCGCTGCAGGCGCTCGCCCAGGCGGCCCAGCTTGATCTCGATCAGCTCGCGCAGCACCGGGCCGCCCACCGGGTAGTACGGCACCACGCGCATGCGCGCCAGCAGGGCCGGCTTGAAGTGGCGGCTGAGCACCGGGCGGATATGCTGTTCGAGCAGCTCGGCGTCCGGGCGCTCACCGTTTTCGCACAGGGCGCTGATCTGGTCGCTGGCCAGGTTCGAGGTCATCAGGATCAGCGTGTTGCGGAAATCGATCTGGCGCCCTTCACCGTCGTTGGCCACGCCCTTGTCGAAGATCTGGTAGAACAGGTTGAGCACGTCCGGGTCGGCCTTCTCCACCTCGTCCAGCAGCACCACCGAATACGGCTTCTGGCGCACCGCCTCGGTGAGCATGCCGCCCTCGCCGTAACCGACGTAGCCGGGCGGCGCGCCGATCAGGCGCGAGACGGTGTGCTTCTCCTGGAACTCGGACATGTTGATGGTGGTGATGAAGCGGTCGCCGCCGTACAGCAGGTCGGCCAGCGCCAGCGCGGTCTCGGTCTTGCCGACGCCGCTGGGGCCGACCAGCAGGAACACACCCACCGGCGCATCGGGCTTGTTCAGGCCGGCGGCGGTGGCGCGCATGGCGCGGTTGAGCGCGTGCACGGCCTGCTCCTGGCCACGGATGCGCGCGCGCAGGTCGTCGGCGAAGCTGATCACCTTGGCGTTGTGCTCGCGGGCCAGCTGGCTCAGGGGCACGCCGGTCCAGGCGCTGATCACTTCGGCCACCAGGCGCGGGCACACTTCGGCGCTGACCAGGCGTTCCTCGGCCTGGGCGTCGAGCAGGGCCTGGTGGGTCTCGGCCAGGCGCTGCTGGAGCTGTTCGCGGCTTTCGCCGACAATGGCGTCCTCGCCCTCCTCGCCTTCAGTTGGCGCTGGCGCTTCGACGGGGGCGTTGGCGACCTGCTGGCGCAGCTCCAGCACCTGCTCGGCCAGCTCACGCTGACGGGCCCAGCGGGCGTCCAGCTCGATTTCCTGGTCATGGGCTTCGGCCAGGCGCTGCTCCAGGCGCTCGAAGGCCTCTTGGTCGATCTCAAGCCCCGCCTCGGCATCGCGGCGCAAGGCGTTGCGCTGGCGCTCGCCCTCGGCCAGTTCGGCACGCAGGCGCTCAAGGCTGTCCGGTGCCGCGGCCAGGCTGATGCGTACACGGGCACAGGCAGTGTCGAGCACGTCGACGGCCTTGTCGGGCAACTGGCGGCCGGTCAGGTAGCGCGCCGACAGCTCGGCCGCGGCGACCACGGCGTCATCACGCAGGTAGATGCCGTGGCTCTTCTCGTACAGCTGGGCCAGGCCGCGCAGGATGGTCACCGCCTCGCCCACGGTCGGCTCGTGCAGTTGCACCGGCTGGAAGCGACGGGCCAGGGCCGGATCCTTCTCGAAGTACTTCTTGTACTCGGCCCAGGTGGTGGCGGCGATGGTGCGCAACTCGCCACGCGCCAGCGCCGGCTTGAGCAGGTTGGCGGCGTCGGAACCACCGGCATTGCCGCCCGCGCCGATCAGCGTATGGGCTTCGTCGATGAACAGGATCACCGGGCGCGGCGCGGCCTTGACCTCATCGATCACGCCTTTCAGGCGGCGCTCGAACTCGCCCTTGACGCTGGCCCCGGCCTGCAGCAGGCCCATGTCCAGCGCCAGCAGGTCGACACCTTGCAGCGCCGGCGGCACTTCACCAGCGACGATCCGCGCGGCCAGGCCCTCGACCACGGCGGTCTTGCCCACGCCGGCCTCGCCGACCACGATCGGGTTGTTCTTGCGGCGGCGGGCGAGGATATCGATCATCTGGCGGATCGACGCATCGCGGCACAGCACCGGGTCGAGCTTGCCGTCACGGGCCTGCTGGGTGAGGTTGTGGGTGAAGCGCTGCAGCATCGACTCGCCCTGGGGCGCGCCAGCAGCCTTCGGTGCGGCAGGCTGTTGCGACAGGGCATAGCCCTTGAGACGCTCGATATCCAGGCCCGACAGCAGCTTGTGGTAGCGGCTGCCGGCATAGCGCAGCGGGTTGCGCAGCAGACCAAGGATCAACGCGGCCTGGTCGACCTGGCTCTGGCCCAGCTCGAGGTTGGAAACCAACAACGCATCCTGCAGCCACTGCACCAGCTCCGGCGCGAACACCGGGTTGCGGGTGGCGCTGTGCTCGACATTCGGCTGCAGTGCGGCGCTGAACTCGCCGACGTCGACTGCCGCGTCCTGCAGGGCACGCTGCAGCAGGCTGTCGCTGCGTTCGAGCAGCCCCAGCAGCAGGTCCTCCACCAGGATCTTGCTGCCGCCACGGGCCACGCAGCGCTCGGCGGAGCGCTCCAGGTCGCGGCGGCTGTCGGCGTCCAGGGCCTGGACGAGTTGTTGCAGGTCTACGTTGATCATGGCCATTGGTCCTTAATGAATTTTGCTTCCCAGGGTCACCACGCCATCGGCGCGCTCGCGACCCAGCCAACTGGTCCAGCCCAGGTGGCAGACGTTCTGTTCGCCGATGCGCAGCTCGCGAATCTCTTCGCGGCGCAGCTCCAGGCGGATGTCGTAGTCCAGCGGGTCGCGCAGGGTGAAGCGCGTCAGCGCGCACAGCGGCTGGTAACCGAAACCGATCGGCAGGAACTCGTGAAAGCGCTGCCAATCCAGCTGGGTGATGTGGATGCGGAACTTGCCGCTGCGGTCGCGCACGCGCTCGCCCAGCACGGCGTCTTCGCCCAGCAGGCTGTTGGCCAGGCCCAGGCGGTTGCACTGCTCTTCGAGGATGTCCACGCGCCGCTCCAGGCACTGCTCGATCACCAGGTCGGCGTGCTTGAAGTAGTAACGCAGCACCGCCTCGATCAGCGCCGCCGAGTGGGCGCGCAGGCTGAGCACACCAAGGTACGGCAGCAGGCGCTTCCAGTTCAGCTCCTTGGCCCGGCGGATCTCTTCACCGCCCAGGCCGATCAGGGCGAACAGGTGCGACGAGAACCCGTCCAGGGCGCCGCTCTCGAAGCTGGCGCGGTAGCGGTATTTGCGCCAGATCGGCAGCAGCAGGCGCTGCAGGCGGTGGTGGAACAGGTCGAGGAACGTGCGCGTCGGGTTGCCGTCCTCGTTGTCGCCCAGCGCCTGCTCGCCATAGAACGCCGGCAGCGGCGAGCTGGAGCCGACCAGGCCGATCAGGTTGAAGCGCATGCGCGCGCGCAGCTGGCCGTGCTCGTGGAAGAACTCGATGCGGTCGACGTCGCTGCCGGGGAAACCCAGGCTGGGATTGGCCTGGAACTCCACCAGGTCGTAGAGCTCCTCGTCCTCCAGGTACGGGTAGGCCTCGCGCAACTGCTCCATCACCAGCAGCACCGCCTGGAACAGCGAGTACTCGCGGATGCTCCGGCTCAGCCGGCTTACAGCAGCGGTTGCAGGCCCATGCGTGGTGTCCATTGGTACACCTCCCCTTGTGTGCTTTTCACCCGCAACTCGTGGTACGAGTTGAGGCTGGCATAGAGCGCGAAGAATTCATTGAGCACCGAGGCGAAGACGAACAGGTCGCCCTCGCCGATGTAGCCTTCCGGGTCGATGGTCAGCTCGGTGCGCAGGCCGCGCAGCGGCAGGCCACGGTGCAGGCGGTCGACGTGCTGGTGGCGGATCGACTTGAGCCCGCCGAGCAGGCGCCGGCTGACTTTCTCGGCGTGCTGGTCGTAGTAGCGCGGCAGGTCGTAGGTCTCGAGGATCACCTTGAGCGCGTCGACGTCGGCCAGCGACAGGTAGTTCAGCGACATGTTGCTGATCAGCTTCCACAGGAAGTCGCGGTTCAGCGGCGGCGCGTAGCTGGCGGTGACCGGCGTGATGTTGCGGAAGGTGAGGAACTCGGGGGTCTCCTCGCTGAGCATGCAGATGTCGCCCAGCTTGAGCCGGCGCGGCAGGTTCTGGTTGGTGCAGGTCAGCTCGATCGACAGCGTCTCGTGGGACTCGGCCTGGTGCACGCCGAAGCTCAGGTAGGTGTCCAGGCCGTCGTGCAGCAGCGAGGAGCGCTGGCGGATGCTGTAGTGCGGGCGGTTCTGCGGCACGTCGAAGCTGGCGTCGTGCTCGAACGATTCGAACGGCACGTAGTTCTGGTAGCCCAGGCCACCCGGGCTCCAGCCGGTCACGCTATCGACCGAGAACACCCCGCAATGCTCCAGGTCGAGCTCGGCCGGCAGCAGCAGGTATTCGTCCTGCTTGCCATCCAGGCGGATGGGCAGCGCATCGTGCTTGAACAGGTTGGCGATGGGCGTGCAGTACAGCTTGACGTTGTCCAGGGTCGGGCGCAGGCGCTGGGCCTCGCCACGGCGGATGTCGAAGCGCAGCTCGACGCCATGCACCTGCTTGAGGGTTTCCTCCGGCAGGCTCTGCAGCACCTCCAGGCCGGTCACGTCGACGAACAGGAACTTGTCCTGGAAGGCGAAGTACTCCTGCAGGAAACGGTAGCCACGGAAGGTGTTCAGCGGGTAAGGGATCAGCGCCTCTTCCTCGGCGAAGCCCACCGGGTGCACCTTGGCCGCCGGCGCGCGCAGCAGCAGCGGCTCGCCCTTGGCGTTGAGCATCGGCTTGCCGTGGCTGTCCAGCGGCATCAGCTCGATACCGGCCAGGCTGCGCAGCAGGCTCAGGTAGAGCATCTGGCTGATGTAGCGCTCGCCGGCCAGGTGCAGGCGCAGCTTGCTGAGCTTCACATCGCCCAGGTTGCCGTCGCAGTTCATGTCCAGGCGCAGGCTCAGCAGCGCGCCCTGGCCATTGAGCGAGTAGTTCAGCGCGCTCAGGCGCAGCGGCAGCACCTCGGTCGGGTAGCAGGTGCGAAAGCGGCAGCTGACACCGTCGATCGGCTTGCCTTCAACCGGCGTGTCGCGCTCGACCCGCAGGGCCGGGCCGGCCTGGCGCAGGGGGTCGAACTGCAGGATGCTGAACGCCGGCAGCGGGCGCATGTAGTTCGGCCACAGCAGGTGCATCAGCGAGTGGGTGAGTTCAGGCAGCTCGTCGTCGAGCTTCTGCCGCAAGCGGCCGGTGAGGAAGGCGAAGCCCTCGAGCAGGCGCTCGACGTCCGGGTCGCGCCCGGCCTGGCCGAGGAACGGCGCCAGCGCCGGGCTGCGTTCGGCAAAGCGCCGCCCCAGCTGGCGCAGTGCCGTCAGCTCGCTTTGGTAGTAGTAATTGAAGGACATCCGTCGTTCCGCCTGAATTCAGATCTCGAGTACCGCCAGTGGCGCAGGGTTCGTGAAATCCAGGGCTATGGGAGGCGCGACATCGTTAGTCTCCTTGACTGACACTGACTTGCCCGCTGCCATCCAGGCGCGCGGCAAAACTGACAGAGCGCTTGATGCCGTCCACCTCAAGCTGGCCTTCGATACTGAAAGCCAGCTTGAGCTGATCGTGATCACGCGGTCGGGAAATCACCCGGACATCGGACAGGCGCGGCTCGTAGGCCTCGATGAAATGCTCGATGGCCCGACGGGCCTGGCTGAGCGCATCGTGAAGGCTAAGGCGCATGTCGTTGAGGTCCGGCAACCCGTAGTCGGCAAGCGTCTGCACGCTGCCGGCCCGGGTGCTGAGCATCTTCGCCAGATGAGCGGCCACGGAAGCCATGGCGGCGTCTTCACGCCGCCAGTTGGCACGCTGGTCGGACTCGCCGCTCAGGCGTTCGAACAGGCTTCCGTAACCATTCATCATCGACGCTTACTCCTTGTCCAGCTTGCCGACCAGCGACAGGGTGAAGTCGGCACCCATGTACTTGAAGTGCGGACGCACGTTCAAGCTGACGCGGTACCAACCCGGCTCACCTTCCACGTCGCTGACGATCACCTGGGCGGCGCGCAGCGGACGACGGCCACGTACTTCGGCGCTCGGGTTCTCCTGGTCGGCCACGTACTGGCGGATCCACTTGTTCAGTTCCAGCTCCAGGTCGGTGCGTTCCTTCCAGGAGCCCAGCTGCTCGCGCTGCAGGACCTTGATGTAGTGGGCCAGGCGGTTGACGATCATCATGTACGGCAGCTGGGTGCCCAGCTTGTAGTTCAGCTCGGCGGTCTTGCCTTCTGCGCTGATACCGAAGAACTTCGGTTTCTGCGCCGAGTTGGCCGAGAAGAACGCCGCGTTGTCGCTGCCCTTGCGCATGGTCAGGGCAATGAAGCCCTCTTCGGCCAGCTCGTACTCGCGACGGTCGGACACCAGCACTTCGGTCGGGATCTTGGTCTCGATCTCGCCCATACTCTCGAAGTGGTGCAGCGGCAGGTCTTCCACCGCGCCACCGCTCTGCGGGCCGATGATGTTCGGGCACCAGCGGAACTTGGCGAAGCTGTCGGTGAGCTTGGTACCGAAGGCGTACGCAGTGTTGCCCCACAGGTAGTGCTCGTGGCTGTTGGCCACGGTTTCCTTGTAGACGAACGACTTGACCGGGTTCTCCTCCGGGTCGTACGGGTTGCGCAGCAGGAAGCGCGGCACGGTCAGGCCGATGTAGCGCGCGTCCTCGGACTCGCGGAAGCTCTGCCACTTGGTGAACTGCGGGCCTTCGAAGTGATCCTTCAGGTCCTTCAGGTCCGGCAGACCGGTGAAGCTTTCCAGGCCGAAGAATTTCGGGCCGGCAGCGGCGATGAACGGCGCGTGGGACATGCAGGAGACGCTGGAGACGTACTGCATCAGCTTGACGTCAGGCGAGCTCGGCGACAGGTAGTAGTTGGCGATGACCGCGCCGACCGGCTGGCCACCGAACTGGCCGTATTCGGCGGTGTAGATATGCTTGTACAGGCCAGCCTGCATCACTTCCGGCGAGTCTTCGAAGTCGTCCAGCAGGTCCTGCTTGGAGACGTTGAGGATCTCGATCTTGATGTTTTCACGGAAGTTGGTGCGATCGACCAGCAGCTGCAGCCCGCGCCAGGCCGATTCCATGGCCTGGAAGTCCGGGTGGTGGAGGATCTCGTCCATCTGGCGGCTGAGCTTGGCATCGATCTCGGCGATCATGCGGTCGACCAGCGCCTTCTTGACCGGCTCACCGTCGTTCTGCGGCTTGAGCAGCTCTTCGATGAAGGCCGACACGCCACGCTTGGCGATGTCGTAGGCTTCGTCGTCCGGGGTCAGGCGGGTTTCGGCGATGATGCTGTCGAGAATGCTGAATTCGCTGTTCTCGGCGCTCTGTTGTTGTGCGGCGGTGCTCATGGCAATTAGCTTCCTTGACTAGGGGGATCAGGCGTCAGGCGCGGCGTTCAGGCCCAGCTCACCGAGCACGCGCTCGCGGGACTCGCCGTCGGCCAGCACGCCTTCGATGGCCTTGCGGAACGCCGGGGCGTTGCCCAGCGGGCCTTTCAGGGCAACCAGGGCTTCACGCAGTTCCATCAGCTTCTTCAGCTCCGGCACTTGCTCGACCAGGCTGGCCGGGTTGAAGTCCTTCATGGTGTTGACGCGCAGGCTGACCGCCAGCTCGTCGCCTTCGGCACCTTCCTGCAGGCGGTTGGGCACGGCCAGGGTCATGCTCAGTTCCTGCTTGGCCAGCACCTCGTCGAAGTTCATCTTGTCGATGCTGATCGGCTTGCGGTCTTCGATCTTGCGATCGTCGGCACGCAGGGTGTAGTCACCGATCGCCAGTAGTTTCAACGGCAGTTCGATCTCTTCCTGAGCCCCACCGGTGGCGGGTTTGAACGTGACGTTGATGCGTTCCTTGGGGGCTACCGAGCCTTCTTTGGCCATTGGTTTTCTCCTTGAGGGTTATGGCCCTTGGGCCTATTCGAGTACGACTTCGAGATCGAGATGGCACAGTCGGCGGTAGATCTCGTCCTTGCGTTCGCGCACCACATGGTTCTGCGGCAGCAGCTCGCAACAGGTATGCAGCAGGTGCAGCACCTGCAGCGACAGGTCGGGTTCCCAGGCATCCACGCCGGATTGGCGCAGTTGCTCGTCGAGGGCTTCCAGCTGGGTCTTGGCCAGTTCGTATTTCTTGGCCGTGTAGCAGAGGCGCGCCTGGCTGAGTTGCCAGAAAAAGCGCTCGCGCCCGCCGTGGGCGCCCTGCATCTGCTGTTTGAGGTGTTGCACCGCGCTCTTGAGGCCATCCTTGCGCAGGATCGGCTGCACCGCCTCCAGGGCTTCCTCCCAGGGCATCTGGCGCATGCCGGGCTCGGCCACCGGCTGAGCCACCTCGGCCTGCAAGTGAGGGGTGACCTGGGCGGCGACCCAGGCGCGGGTCTCGGGGTCGGCGAAGGGGGTGCCGTCATGGAACTTCAGCTCGATCACGCTGGGCAGGCGCTGCAGCAGCGAGGCGAAGTTCATCTCCACCTCGCGCATGCCGGCCTCGACGTTCAGGGCCTGGCAGCATTCCCACACCAGGCGCTGGCCATCGAACCAGAACGGCGCCTTGGCCACGCTGTTCTCCAGTTCCACCAGCAGGTCGGCGTAGTTGCCCTGTTCGAAACGCTCGCGGTAGCTCTTGAGCTTGTCGGCGGGCAGGCCGCGCAAGGCGGTGACGTTTTCGGCGTTACGCTCGGGCATCGCCTCGATGGGCAGCCACAGCAGCGTGCGGTTCAGGCGCAGGGCGCGCAGGTCGGTGGCTTTCTGTCGCTGCCACCACACGCACAGCTGCCGGCCCTGCTCTTGCTGGGCGCGCAGGGCTTTATTCGCATCCTTCTCGTTCTCTACCGGCTCGCCCGGGGTGAACAGCTGGGTGGCCGCCTGCTTGACCTGGGCGACGATGGCGCCGACCGCGCCGGGCTGCGGCTCGTTGTCGGCCGAACGCTGGACCTGGCCCTTGAGGGCGCGGCAGATGGGCAGCAGCAGCGGCGCATCGTCGCCCAGCCGGGCAGACAACGCCGCCTCCAGGCCAGCCAGTTGCTCGACCATCTGCTGGAACAGCGGCAACTGCTCCTTGATCGCGATGTCGGCGCCCAGCGCCTGCTCGAGGCGCGGCACCAGCCAACCGATGGCGGCGGAACGGGTACGGGGTTTGGCGGGGTGGACGTCGTCCCAATGGTGCTCGCACAGCTCGCGCAGCAGGCTGATACCCGCCAGCAGGCCGGCGTAGGATTCGCGCTGGAACAGGGCCCAGGTCAGCCAGGAGGCCACGCGCAGATCCTTGGACTGGTCGCGTAGCAGCGCTTCACTGTTCTCGAGGATCTTCAGCCAGTCCACCTGGCCGCTGGCATGGATCGACTGGGCCCGGGTCAGCTCACCTTCGAGGGCTTCGAACTCGGTGGAGAAGCGCACGTCGTCACCACCGAAGGAGCCCGGCGAGACGGCATTCTTGCCGAGTTCGAGATAGCGCGCAGCCAGTTTAGAAGAATAAGACATCCATTTCTCGCATTTAGAACTCGCACATTGGTTCCGGAACCGGAGTTCCAAAACTTTGCTGTCGGGAAGTTCTATCGATTCAGTTCACAATCCAGTGAACAGGTGGTCAAGCGGATGAATAGCCTAATGCCATCAATGCCACATTGCAACCACTCAAAAGGATAGGCAAAAGCGGAATGAAAACACCATCTCAGGGTTTCCCTGATGCCGACTAATATTATCCCTGAGGCAACTGCAAAAGTTATTGACGAAACTCAATCAGGTATCGTGGATAACTCTTTGAAAAATTTAACAGCCATTAAAAAAAATCGCAGCGTTTTCGTGCTGCGTTTTTTTCTGGAATACCTGTCGGAAAAGTTACGATCAGAACGAAGGCGCACTGTTAAACCGACGAAATGCCTCAACTATGGCATAGTGCCATCAAGTTGTTTTCACATGCGCTGCAGTTTCGAACTGAGTACCACGCCGGTGTACTCGGCAACAAAAAACCCCCGAAACTTTCGTCCCGGGGGCTCGCAACCAGCGGTCACACTTCAGGCTTAGAACGGAATATCGTCGTCGAAGCTGTCGAAGTCAGCGGCCGGCTGTGGGGCAGGCTGCTGCGGTGCCGGACGCTGAGGAGCCTGCTGCGGGCGCGGCGCCTGCTGGCGCGGCGCCTGGTTGTACTGCTGCTGGCCACCCTGGTTGTAGTTGCCGCCACCCTGGTTGTACGGATCGCCGCCCTGCTGCTGGTTCTGCGGACGGCCACCGAGCAGCTGCATGGTGCCCTGCATGTCGACGATGATCTCGGTGGTGTAGCGCTTGATACCGTCTTTTTCCCACTCGCGGGTCTGCAGCTTGCCTTCGATGTACACCTGCGAACCTTTGCGCAGGTACTCGCCGGCGATCTCGGCAACCTTGCCGAACAGCGACACGCGGTGCCATTCAGTACGCTCGACCTTCTGCCCGGACTGCTTGTCGGTCCACTGCTCGCTGGTGGCCAGGCTCAGGTTGGTCACGGCGTTACCGTTGGGCAGGTAGCGGACTTCGGGATCCTGACCGCAGGTACCGACCAGAATGACTTTGTTAACCCCACGGGCCATAACGTTCTCCTAGGCTTCGCACGCCGAAGAGGCTGGGTTCACCAGACGCTCGAGGGTCGTACGGTCCAAAATTTTCGTATCCAGTTTGATATAGATGGCGGCTTCTTCTGCCACCACCACGGCGTCGGTCACACCCGGCACGGCCATCAAGCGCTCGGTCAGCCCGGCTTCCCGGACCGCCTCCGGCGTCAGCGGCATGCGCAGGCTGGTCACGTAGGGCGGCTCGTTCATGCGCAATGCAGTGAACAGCCACACCGCACACAGGCCCGCGCAACCGAGGAACACCATGCTCAGGCCACCGTGCTGGAACAACCAGCCACCGATGATTCCTCCCAGCGCGGCACCCAGGAACTGGCTGGTGGAGTACACCCCCATCGCAGTCCCTTTGCCGCCGGCGGGCGACACCTTGCTGACCAGCGAAGGCAAGGATGCCTCCAGCAGGTTGAAGGCAGTAAAGAATACCACGGTGCCGATCACCAGTCCGCGCAAGTTGTCAGCCCACTGCCAGAAGAACACCTCCACCAGCAGCAACACACTGACCGCCCCGAGCAGCACGCGTTTCATCTTGCGCTTCTTCTCGCCGTAGATGATGAACGGGACCATTGCAAAAAATGAGACGAGCAGCGCGGTCAGGTACACCCACCAGTGCTGCTCTTTCGGCAACCCGCCGCGCTCGACGAACGCCAGCGGCAGCGCCACGAAGCTGGCCATGAGAATGGCATGGAGGATGAAGATGCCCACATCCAGGCGCAGGAGGTCCGGATGACGCAGGGTCGGGCCGAGGGCCTGGCGGGCCACGCCGGATTCGCGATGCTGCAAGGTGCTGTGGGTGTTGGGCACAACGAAGGCGATCAGGGCGATACCAACCAGGGCAAGTCCTGCGGTAGCGAGGAACAATCCTGACAAGCCAAAGGCGCGGGTCAACAGCGGCCCGATCACCATCGCCACGGCGAACGACAAGCCGATGCTCATGCCGATCATCGCCATGGCCTTGGTCCGGTGCTGTTCGCGGGTGAGGTCGGAAAGCAGCGCCATCACCGCCGCGGAAATAGCGCCCGCGCCTTGCAGGATACGCCCGGCGATCACGCCCCAGATCGAATCGGCCTGAGCCGCCAGCACGCTGCCCAGAGCGAAGATCACCAGCCCCAGGTAGATCACCGGGCGACGGCCGATGCGGTCGGAAATCACCCCGAACGGAATCTGCAACACGGCTTGGGTCAGGCCATAGGCGCCGATGGCCAGGCCGATCAGCGCGGGGGTGGCGCCGGCCAGGTCCATGCCGTAGGTGGCCAGCACCGGCAGTACCATGAACATGCCCAGCATACGAAAGGCAAAGACCAGGGCCAGGCCGCTAGCGGCGCGGGTTTCGCTGCCACTCATGCGCTCGTTGTGGGTGTCGTGCATGGAATAACCTCGTGTGAACCGGCGGCGATTCTATCAGTCCGACGCGTTGACGGCATATACGTGACGCTTTGCCGCGTACTGGCAGCGCGCCGTATACTCCTGTGTTTATGCCCGCCGAGCGAGGCCGCAGTGGACAAGATCCTGATCCGTGGGGCACGCACCCACAACCTGAAGAACATCGACCTCACGCTACCGCGGGACAAGCTGATCGTGATCACCGGCCTGTCCGGTTCCGGCAAGTCGTCCCTGGCATTCGACACCCTGTACGCCGAAGGCCAGCGCCGCTACGTGGAATCGCTGTCGGCCTATGCCCGGCAGTTCCTGTCGATGATGGAAAAGCCCGACGTCGATACCATCGAAGGCCTGTCACCGGCCATCTCCATCGAGCAGAAGTCGACGTCGCACAACCCGCGCTCGACTGTCGGTACCATCACCGAGATCTACGACTACCTGCGCCTGCTCTATGCACGGGTCGGCACGCCACGCTGCCCGGACCACGACATCCCGCTGGAAGCGCAAACGATCAGCCAGATGGTCGACCTGGTGCTGGAAAAACCCGAAGGCAGCAAGCTGATGCTGCTGGCCCCGGTGATCCGCGAGCGCAAGGGCGAGCACCTGGCGGTGTTCGACGAGCTGCGCGCCCAGGGTTTCGTGCGCGCGCGGGTCAACGGCAAGCTCTACGAGCTCGATGAACTGCCCAAGCTGGATAAGCAGAAGAAGCACAGCATCGATGTGGTGGTGGACCGTTTCAAGGTCCGTGCCGACCTGCAGCAGCGCCTGGCCGAATCGTTCGAGACGGCGCTCAAGCTGGCCGACGGTATCGCCCTCGTGGCGCCGATGGATGACGAGGAAGGCGAGGAAGTGATCTTCTCCGCGCGCTTCGCCTGTCCGATCTGCGGCCATGCCATCAGCGAGCTGGAACCCAAGCTGTTCTCCTTCAACAACCCGGCCGGCGCCTGCCCGACCTGCGATGGCCTGGGGGTGAAGCAGTTCTTCGACACCAAGCGCCTGGTCAACGCCGAACTCACCCTCGCCGAGGGCGCGATACGCGGTTGGGACCGGCGCAACGTCTATTACTTCCAGATGCTCGGCTCACTGGCCGCGCACTACGGCTTCAGCCTTGAAGAACCCTTCGGCGAGCTCTCTGCCGATCATCAGAAAGTGATCCTGCACGGCAGCGGCAAGCAGAGCGTCGACTTCAAGTACCTCAACGACCGTGGCGACATCGTCAAGCGCTCGCACCCGTTCGAGGGTATCGTGCCCAACCTCGAGCGCCGCTACCGCGAGACCGAGTCGGCCACCGTGCGCGAGGAGCTGGCCAAGTTCCTCGGCACCCAGCCCTGCCCCGACTGCCGTGGCACGCGCCTGCGCCGTGAGGCGCGGCATGTGTGGGTGGGCGAGAAAACCCTGCCGGCAGTCACCAACCTGCCAATCGGCGAAGCGAGCACGTATTTCGGCGACCTGACCCTGACCGGCCGCCGCGGTGAAATTGCCGCGAAGATCCTCAAGGAGATCTGCGAGCGTCTGCAGTTCCTGGTCAACGTCGGCCTCGACTACCTGACGCTCGATCGCAGCGCCGACACCCTGTCCGGCGGCGAAGCCCAGCGCATCCGCCTGGCCAGCCAGATCGGCGCCGGCCTGGTGGGCGTGATGTATATCCTCGACGAGCCGTCCATCGGCTTGCACCAGCGCGACAACGACCGCCTGCTGGCCACCCTCAACCACCTGCGCGACCTAGGCAACACCGTGATCGTGGTGGAGCACGACGAGGACGCCATCCGCCTGGCCGACTATGTAGTGGACATCGGCCCAGGTGCTGGCGTGCACGGCGGGCAGATCGTCGCCGAGGGCTCGCCGGAAGAGGTCATGGCGCACCCTGATTCGCTGACCGGCAAATACCTGTCCGGGCGCAAGAAGATCGTCGTGCCTGCCAAGCGCACCCCGCGCAACAAGAAGCTGTCGCTCAAGCTCAAGGGCGCGCGCGGCAACAACTTGCAGAACGTCGACCTGGACGTGCCGATCGGCCTGCTGACCTGCGTGACCGGCGTGTCCGGCTCGGGCAAGTCGACACTGATCAACAACACCCTGTTCCCTCTCGCCGCCACTGCCCTCAATGGCGCGAGCAGCCTGGAGGCGGCGCCGCACGCCAGCGTCGACGGCCTGCAGCACCTGGACAAGGTGGTCGATATCGACCAGAGCCCAATCGGCCGCACCCCGCGCTCCAATCCAGCCACCTACACCGGCATCTTCACGCCAATCCGCGAGCTGTTCTCCGGCGTGCCGGAGGCCCGCTCACGCGGCTACGGGCCTGGGCGCTTCTCGTTCAACGTCAAGGGAGGCCGCTGCGAGGCCTGCCAGGGCGATGGCCTGATCAAGGTGGAGATGCACTTCCTGCCGGACATCTACGTGCCCTGCGACGTGTGCAAGAGCAAGCGCTACAACCGCGAAACCCTGGAGATCAAGTACAAGGGCAAGAACATCCACGAGGTGCTGGAAATGACCATCGAGGATGCCCGCGAGTTCTTCGACGCGGTCCCTGCCCTGGCGCGCAAGCTGCAGACGCTGATGGACGTGGGGCTTTCCTACATCAAGCTGGGGCAGTCGGCGACCACGCTGTCCGGTGGCGAGGCGCAACGGGTCAAGCTGTCGCGCGAGCTGTCCAAGCGCGATACCGGCAAGACCCTGTACATCCTTGACGAGCCCACTACCGGCCTGCACTTCGCCGACATCCAGCAATTGCTCGACGTACTGCACCGCCTGCGCGACCACGGCAACACCGTGGTGGTGATCGAGCACAACCTGGATGTGATCAAGACCGCCGACTGGTTGGTGGACCTGGGGCCGGAGGGTGGCTCCAAGGGTGGCCAGATCATCGCCTGTGGTACGCCTGAGGAACTGGCCGAGCAGAAGCAGTCTTACACCGGGCATTACCTCAAGCCACTGCTTGAGCGAGATCGGGCCTGACCTGATATGAAAAAGCCCCTGGCATCGTTGAATGCCAGGGGCTTTTTTTGTGTGGCCTGCACCGACCTGTTCGCCAGCAAGCTGGCTCCTACAGAAGAGCGGCGCACCTGGGCCCCCGTAGGAGCCGGCTTGCCGGCGAACAGGGCCGCCCGATCACATCTGCGATTGCAGGTAGTTCTCCAGGCCAATGGCCTTGATCAACCCTTGCTGCTTCTCCAGCCAGTAGGTGTGATCTTCTTCGGTATCCGCCAGTTGCGCGCGCAGAATGTCGCGGCTGATGTAGTCCTTGTGCAGTTCGCACAGCTCGATGCCCTTGCACAACGCGGCGCGGACCTTGTACTCGAGCTTCAAGTCGGCCTCGATCATCTCCGGCACGGTGGTGCCCACTTCCAGGTCGTCGGCGCGCATGTCGGGCGTACCTTCGAGCATCAGGATACGGCGCATTAGCGCATCGGCGTGCTGGGTCTCTTCTTCCATCTCGTGGTTGATACGCTCGTAGAGCTTGCCCAGCCCCCAGTCTTCGTACATCCGCGAGTGAATGAAGTACTGGTCGCGCGCGGCCAGCTCGCCTTTGAGCAACGTGACGAGGTAGTTGATTACGTCCGGGTGACCTTGCATCGCCCTGCTTCTCCCTGTGAATGCGTCAATGAACATAGTTTGAACCAGCTTCTGCTCGCGGTCACTGAGAAATGCGCAATAAGATGCAAAAAAATGGTTGAACGGTAGTGATTTTCATTGAAAAACCGCCCAAATGAGGGCGGTTCTTCTTATCACTTCGACTTAGGCGAGATTCATGCCCAAGGCCTTGGCGATACCTTCACCATACGCTGGGTCGGCCTTGAAGAAGTGTTGCAGCTGACGCTGCACCACATCCTCACTGACCCCGGCGAGGGTCCCGGCAATGTTGCTGATCAACAGCGCTCGCTGCTCATCGCTCATCAGGCGGAACAGCGCACCAGCATGGCTGTAATAGTCGTTGTCCTCGCGGTGATCGTAGCGATCAGCCGCGCCGTTCAATGCCAGTGCTGGCTCCGCGTGACGTGGCGACTGCTTCGGCGCATCGCCATAGCTGTTCGGCTCATAGTTCGGTGCGCCACCGTAGCTGCCCGTGGCCATGGCACCGTCACGCTGGTAGCTGTGCACTGGGCTGCGCGGTGCATTGACCGGCAACTGCTGGTGGTTGGTACCCACGCGGTAGCGATGGGCATCGGCGTAGGCGAACACGCGGCCTTGTAGCATGCGGTCGGGCGACAGGCCGACACCTGGGACCATATTGCTCGGACCGAAGGCCGCCTGCTCCACCTCGGCGAAGTAATTGAGCGGGTTGCGATTCAGCTCCAACACGCCCACTTCGATCAGCGGGTAGTCCTTCTGCGACCAGGTCTTGGTCACGTCGAACGGGTTCTCCTGGCGATTCGCGGCCTCGGCCTCGCTCATGACCTGAATGCAGACTGTCCAACGTGGGAAGTCGCCACGCTCGATGGCCTCGAACAGGTCTCGTTGGGCGTAGTCAGGATCAGTACCCGCCAGGCGCGCAGCATCCGCCGGGGCCAGGTTCTTGATGCCTTGCTGGGTCTTGAAGTGCCACTTCACCCACGTACGCTCGCCCTTGTCGTTGATCAAGCTGTAGGTGTGGCTGCCAAAGCCGTGCATGTGGCGGTAGCCATCCGGAATTCCACGGTCGGAGAACAGGATGGTGACCTGGTGCAGCGCTTCGGGCGAATGCGACCAGAAGTCCCACATCATCTGGGCATTCTTCAGGTTGCTCTGCGGGTGGCGCTTCTGGGTGTGGATGAAGTCAGGGAACTTCAACGGGTCACGGATGAAGAACACCGGCGTGTTGTTGCCGACGATATCCCAGTTACCTTCCTCGGTGTAGAACTTGACCGCAAAGCCCCGAGGATCGCGCTCGGTGTCGGCCGAGCCACGCTCACCGCCCACTGTGGAGAACCGCAGGAATGTCTCGGTCTGCTTGCCCACGGTGCTGAACAGCTTGGCGCAGGACAGGTCAGTGATATCGCGGGTGACAGTGAAGGTACCATAGGCGCCCGAGCCCTTGGCGTGCACGCGCCGCTCGGGAATGTTCTCGCGGTTGAAGTGGGCGAGCTTCTCGATCAGGTGGAAATCGTCGAGCAGCAACGGGCCGCGAGGGCCTGCGGAACGGGAATTCTGGTTGTCGGCTACAGGTGCACCGCTGGCGGTGGTCAGAATCTTGCTCATGGGCTCTCCTTATCGGTCTCTAATCGCCGGCTAGGCGGTATGTAGAGGAGTATCCGCGAGCATGATTCCATTAACTAATTCATTGAAATTCTAGTTTCGATAGATATTTTCAATTGATATAGACACAAAAAACCGGGCACTAGGCCCGGTTTCTTGTAGCAGACAGAACGTCTTACTCGGCAGCTTCTACAGCACCACCGACTGGACGATCAACCAGCTCGACGTACGCCATAGGCGCGTTGTCGCCAGCGCGGAAACCGCACTTCAGGATGCGCAGGTAGCCGCCTTGACGGGTGGCGTAGCGCTTGCCCAGATCGTTGAACAGTTTGCCAACGGCGGACTTCGAACGGGTACGGTCGAAGGCCAGACGACGGTTGGCTACGCTGTCTTCCTTGGCCAGGGTGATCAGCGGCTCGGCAACGCGGCGCAGTTCCTTGGCTTTCGGCAGGGTGGTTTTGATCAGCTCGTGCTCGATCAGCGACACTGCCATGTTCTGGAACATAGCCTTGCGGTGAGAGCTGGTACGGCTCAGGTGACGTCCACTTTTACGATGACGCATGATTCATTCCTTACCAAACACTACGTTCGGTGATTACGACGATCAGGCAGTCGCCTTGTCGTCCTTCTTAAGACTTGCAGGCGGCCAGTTGTCGAGGCGCATGCCGAGAGACAGACCACGGGAGGCCAGGACGTCCTTGATTTCAGTCAGGGACTTCTTGCCCAGGTTAGGAGTCTTCAACAGCTCTACTTCGGTACGCTGAATCAGGTCGCCGATGTAGTAGATGTTCTCCGCCTTGAGGCAGTTGGCCGAACGTACGGTCAGTTCCAGGTCGTCAACCGGGCGCAGCAGGATCGGATCGATCTCGTCTTCCTGCTCGACCACAACCGGCTCGCTGTCACCTTTGAGGTCGACGAACGCGGCCAGCTGCTGTTGCAGGATGGTCGCGGCACGACGGATAGCCTCTTCAGGATCCAGGGTACCGTTGGTTTCCAGATCGATGACCAGCTTGTCCAGGTTGGTACGCTGTTCAACACGGGCGTTCTCGACCACATAGGCGATACGACGCACCGGGCTGAACGAAGCGTCCAGCTGAAGGCGACCAATGCTGCGGCTTTCGTCTTCGTCAGTCTGACGGGAGTCGGCCGGCTCGTAACCGCGACCACGAGCTACGGTGAGCTTCATGTTCAGGGCGCCGTTGGACGCCAGGTTCGCGATTACGTGATCGGGGTTGACGATCTCGACATCGTGATCCAGCTGAATATCGGCAGCGGTAACCACCCCCGAACCCTTTTTCGACAAGGTCAGCGTAACTTCGTCACGACCGTGCAGTTTGATAGCCAGGCCTTTCAGGTTCAACAGGATTTCAATGACGTCTTCCTGTACACCTTCGATCGCGGAGTACTCATGGAGTACGCCGTCGATCTCGGCCTCGACTACTGCACAGCCAGGCATGGAGGACAACAGGATGCGGCGCAGCGCGTTGCCCAGGGTATGGCCGAAGCCACGCTCGAGAGGCTCGAGCGTGATCTTGGCGCGGGTTGGACTGACAACCTGCACATCGATGTGGCGGGGTGTCAGAAACTCATTTACCGAAATCTGCATGGATGCACCTATTTTCTAGCCCTTACTTGGAGTAGAGCTCGACAATCAGGTTTTCGTTGATGTCGGCGGACAGGTCGCTGCGAGCAGGAACGTTCTTGAAAACGCCCGACTTTTTAGCAGCATCCACGTCTACCCACTCAACGCGGCCACGCTGGGCGCACAGTTCAAGGGCTTGAACAATGCGCAGCTGGTTCAGCGACTTCTCGCGAACCGAGACCACGTCACCCGGACGAACTTGGTAGGATGGAATGTTTACAGTCTTACCGTTGACGCTGATCGCTTTGTGCGAAACCAGCTGACGGGACTCGGAACGAGTCGAGCCGAAGCCCATACGGTAGACGACGTTATCCAGACGGCACTCGAGCATCTGCAGCAGGTTCTCACCGGTGGCGCCTTTCTTCGAGGCAGCCGCTTGGTAGTAACCGCGGAATTGACGCTCCAGTACGCCGTAGATACGACGAACTTTTTGTTTCTCGCGCAGCTGGGTACCGTAGTCGGACTGACGGCCACGGCGCTGGCCGTGGATACCTGGGGCTGCTTCGATGTTGCACTTCGATTCCAGAGCGCGAACGCCGCTCTTCAGGAACAGGTCAGTGCCTTCACGGCGAGACAGTTTGCATTTTGGACCAATGTAACGTGCCATTTATCTGTCTCCTGATTACACGCGACGCTTCTTCGGCGGACGGCACCCGTTATGCGGGATTGGCGTCACGTCGGTGATGCTGGCGATCTTGTAGCCGCAGCTGTTCAGTGCACGAACGGCGGATTCACGACCTGGACCTGGACCCTTGACGTTGACGTCGAGGTTCTTCAGACCATATTCCAGCGCAGCTTGACCAGCACGCTCAGCAGCGATCTGGGCTGCGAACGGGGTGGATTTGCGCGAACCACGGAAACCCGAACCACCGGAAGTAGCCCAGGACAGTGCGTTGCCCTGACGGTCGGTGATGGTCACGATGGTGTTGTTGAAAGACGCATGGATGTGGGCGATGCCATCAACCACTGTCTTTTTGACTTTCTTACGAGGACGAGCAGCAGGTTTTGCCATGTCTATATTCCTGGGCGATTACTTGCGGATCGGCTTACGCGGGCCCTTACGGGTGCGTGCGTTGGTCTTGGTGCGCTGACCGCGAACCGGCAGACCTTTACGATGACGCAGGCCGCGGTAGCAACCCAGGTCCATCAAGCGTTTGATCTTCATGTTGATGTCACGACGCAGGTCACCTTCGGTGGTGAACTTCGCGACTTCGCCACGCAGGGTTTCGATTTGCTCGTCGCTCAGATCCTTGATCTTAGCGGCTGGGTTGACACCAGCGTCTGCACAGATCTTCTGTGCAGTTGTGCGACCGACACCATAGATGTAGGTCAGCGAGATAACAGTATGCTTGTTATCTGGAATGTTGACGCCTGCAATACGGGCCATTCAGTGGGACTCCAATTGACAGCTACCTACGCCCCGGAAGCCAAGAAATAGGGCGCGAGATAATATCGCTGTAGAAACGAATAATCAACCCAGCAGCACACTAGCTGCTGGGTTTGAAGCGCAGATCACACTCAGCCTTGGCGCTGCTTGTGACGCGGTTCCGCGCTGCAGATCACGCGCACGATACCTTCGCGACGAATGATCTTGCAGTTACGGCACAGCTTTTTCACCGATGCACGAACTTTCATTACCGACTCCTCGAACCTTAAGGGGCTAAATCAGCGCAGCAGACCGCTGCCGCCGTAGCCTTTCAGGTTGGCTTTCTTCATCAGGGATTCGTACTGGTGCGAAACGAGGTGCGATTGTACTTGGGACATGAAGTCCATCACAACCACTACCACAATCAGCAACGAGGTCCCGCCAAGGTAGAACGGCACGTTTGCTGCCACCACCAGGAACTGGGGCAGAAGGCAGACGGCCATCATGTAAAGAGCACCGAACATGGTCAAACGGGTCAGGACGCCATCAATGTAGCGTGCCGACTGCTCACCAGGACGGATACCCGGAATAAAGGCACCGGACTTCTTCAGGTTTTCCGCTACGTCTTTCGGGTTGAACATCAACGCTGTGTAGAAGAAGCAGAAGAAAATGATCCCTGCACTAAACAGCAGAATGTTCAACGGCTGACCAGGAGCGATCGACTGCGAGATGTCCTGCAGCCAGCCCATACCCTCGGACTGACCGAACCAGGCACCCAGCGAAGCCGGGAACAGCAGAATGCTGCTCGCGAAAATGGCCGGGATTACGCCCGCCATGTTCACCTTCAACGGCAGGTGGCTGGTCTGCGCAGCGAAGACCTTGCGGCCCTGCTGACGCTTGGCGTAGTGAACGGCGATACGACGCTGACCACGCTCGATGAACACCACGAAGCCGATAATCGCTACTGCCAGCAAACCGATTGCGACCAGGGCGAAGATGTTGATATCGCCTGTACGCGCAGACTCGAAAGACTGCCCGATTGCTCTCGGAAGACCGGCAACGATACCTGCGAAGATCAACATCGAGATACCGTTGCCCACACCGCGCTCGGTGATCTGCTCGCCCAGCCACATCATGAACATCGCGCCCGCCACGAAAGTGGAGACGGCGACGACATGGAAGCCGAGGCCTGCAGAAAACGCCACGCCCTGGTTGGCCAGGCCAATGGACATGCCAATGGCTTGAACCAGCGCCAGGATAACGGTGCCGTAGCGGGTGTACTGGCTGATCTTGCGACGGCCAGCTTCACCTTCCTTCTTCAACTGCTCCAGCTGCGGGCTGACAGCGGTCATGAGCTGCATGATGATCGACGCCGAGATGTACGGCATGATCCCCAGTGCAAAAATGCTCATGCGCTCCAGCGCGCCGCCGGAAAACATGTTGAACAAGCTAAGAATGGTCCCCTCATTCTGCCGGAACAGATCCGCGAGACGGTCCGGGTTAATGCCTGGTACCGGGATGTGCGCGCCGATTCGATAGACGATGATCGCCATGAACAGAAAACGCAGACGAGCCCAGAGTTCCGACATCCCGCCCTTACCGAGCGAAGAGAGAGCACCTTGCTTAGCCATTTATTCCTCGAACTTGCCGCCAGCTGCTTCGATAGCCGCACGTGCACCTTTGGTGACGGCGATACCCTTGAGGGTGACTGCGCGAGTGACTTCGCCCGACAGCATGATTTTCACGCGCTGTACGTGCTGGCCGATCACGTTGGCGTCCTTGAGGGACTGAACGGTGATCAGATCGCCTTCCACCTTGGCCAGCTCGGACAGACGCACTTCAGCGCGGTCCATGGCTTTCAGGGAAACGAAGCCGAACTTCGGCAGGCGACGGTGCAGCGGCTGTTGACCGCCTTCGAAGCCTGGAGCAATGGAACCACCGGAACGGGAGGTCTGACCTTTGTGGCCACGGCCACCGGTTTTACCCAGACCGCTACCGATACCACGGCCCGGACGGTGCTTCTCGCGACGGGAACCCGGCGCTGGACTCAGATCATTGAGTTTCATTGATTAGCCCTCGACCTTCAGCATGTAGTAGGCCTTGTTGATCATCCCGCGGTTCTCGGGAGTATCCTGGACTTCTACAGTGTGACCGATGCGACGCAGACCCAGACCCTTAACGCACAGCTTGTGGTTAGGGATACGGCCCGAGACGCTCTTGATCAGCGTTACTTTTACGGTTGCCATGATCAGAAGATCTCCTCGACAGTCTTGCCGCGCTTGGCAGCAATGGACTCAGGGGATTGCATGGCTTTCAGACCCTTGAAGGTGGCATGAACCACGTTCACCGGGTTGGTCGAACCGTAGCACTTGGCCAGGACGTTCTGAACACCAGCAACTTCCAGGACGGCACGCATTGCGCCACCGGCGATGATACCGGTACCTTCCGAGGCAGGCTGCATGTAGACCTTCGAGGCGCCGTGGGCGGCCTTGGTGGCGTACTGCAGGGTGGTGCCTTTCAGGTCAACCTGAATCATGTTGCGACGGGCAGCTTCCATGGCTTTCTGGATCGCGGCAGGTACTTCGCGCGATTTGCCACGGCCGAAGCCAACACGGCCCTTGCCATCACCTACCACGGTCAGCGCGGTGAAGGTGAAGATACGGCCGCCTTTTACGGTTTTGGCTACGCGGTTAACTTGAACCAGCTTCTCGATGTAGCCTTCGTCGCGCTTTTGATCGTTATTTGCCATAACTTAGAACTCCAGCCCGCCTTCACGAGCAGCATCAGCCAGCGCTTTGACGCGGCCATGGTACTTGAAGCCGGAACGGTCAAAGGCAACTTGAGATACACCGGCGGCTTTCGCACGCTCAGCTACCAGCTTGCCAACCTTAGTGGCCGCGTCGATGTTGCCGGTGGCGCCATCACGCAGTTCTTTGTCCAAGGTCGAGGCGCTTGCCAGAACCTTGCTGCCGTCGGCCGAAATGACCTGGGCGTAGATGTGCTGCGAGGAGCGGAACACGCACAGACGCACGGCTTCGAGCTCGTGCATTTTCAGGCGTGCTTTGCGAGCGCGACGCAGTCGAGTAACTTTTTTGTCGGTCATTTGCTAGGCCCTACTTCTTCTTGGCTTCTTTACGACGGACTACTTCGTCCGCGTAACGCACACCCTTGCCCTTGTAAGGCTCTGGCGGACGGAAACCGCGGACTTCAGCGGCCACCTGACCTACCAGCTGCTTGTCGATACCCTTGATCAGGATGTCGGTCTGGCTTGGGGTTTCAGCGGTGATACCGGCTGGCAGTTCGTAATCCACTGGGTGCGAGAAGCCCAGAGCCAGGTTCAGGACGGTGCCTTTGGCCTGTGCCTTGTAACCAACACCGACCAGCTGGAGCTTGCGCTCGAAGCCTTGGCTTACGCCCTGGACCATGTTGTTCACCAGGGCGCGGGTGGTACCGGCCATGGCGCGAGCTTGCTGGTCACCGTTGCGAGCGGAGAAACGCAGCTCACCAGCTTCTTCGGTAACTTCAACAGACGAGTGAACGTTCAGTTCGAGAGTGCCCTTGGCACCCTTCACCGAAAGCTGCTGACCGGCGAATTTGACTTCGACGCCTGCTGGCAGCTTAACGGGGTTCTTAGCGACGCGAGACATGCCTATCTCCCCTTAGAACACTGTGCACAGAACTTCGCCGCCGACACCGGCAGCGCGCGCAGCGCGGTCAGTCATCACACCTTTGTTGGTGGAGACGATAGACACGCCCAGGCCGCCACGTACTTTCGGCAGCTCAGAGACGGCCTTGTACTGGCGCAGGCCAGGACGGCTGGAACGCTTCAGTTCCTCGATGACCGGACGGCCTTCGAAGTACTTCAGTTCGATCGACAGGGAAGGCTTGGCTTCACCAGTGACTTCGTAGCCAGCGATGTAACCTTCGTCTTTCAGTACTTTGGCAACCGCGACCTTCAGGGTGGAGGAAGGCATGCTTACGACAGACTTTTCAGCCATCTGGGCATTACGGATGCGAGTTAGCATGTCCGCTAACGGGTCCTGCATACTCATGGGCTAGATGCTCCTGATACAAGAATTATTAGCCTTGCGGCTATCACAACCACCCGAGCGCGCAGGGCAAAAAACCCAGGCTCGGGTGAGCCGGTCATTCTAGACACAAGGCAGAAACGAAACAAGCCCCATATAGGGGCTTGTTTCGTTGCGAGGTCACCGGCGGTCGGAAGATCACTCCCCTCCCGCCGGCGATCACGCCAGCTGAATTACCAGCTGGCCTTGACCAGACCTGGCACGTCACCACGCATGGCGGCTTCGCGCAGCTTGTTACGACCGAGGCCGAACTTGCGGTACACGCCGTGCGGACGACCGGTCAGGCGGCAACGGTTACGCAGGCGCGAGGCGCTGGCGTCACGTGGTTGCTTCTGCAGGGCGACAACGGCAGCGAAACGCTCTTCTGGAGAGGCGTTCAGGTTGACGATGGTCGCTTTCAGCTCAGCACGCTTTTTAGCGAACTTGGCTACCGTGAGCTGACGCTTCAGCTCGCGGTTTTTCATGCTCTTCTTGGCCATTTTCCTACTCCAATCAGTTGCGGAACGGGAACTTGAAAGCACGCAGCAGAGCGCGGCCTTCGTCGTCCGAACGAGCAGTGGTGGTCAGGGTGATGTCCAAACCGCGCAGAGCATCGATCTTGTCGTAGTCGATTTCCGGGAAGATGATCTGCTCTTTCACGCCCATGCTGTAGTTGCCACGACCATCGAAGGACTTGGCATTCAGGCCGCGGAAGTCGCGAACCCGAGGCAGGGAGATCGCCAGCAGGCGGTCCAGGAATTCGTACATCTTGTCGCGACGCAGGGTCACCTTGACGCCGATCGGCCAGCCCTCACGGACTTTGAAGCCCGCGATGGATTTACGAGCGAAAGTCACGACCGGCTTTTGACCGGTGATCTTTTCCAGGTCGGCAACAGCGTGCTCGATGACTTTCTTGTCGCCGATCGCTTCGCCCAGACCCATGTTCAGGGTGATCTTGGTAACGCGCGGAACTTCCATCACGTTCGACAGCTTAAGTTCTTCCTTAAGCTTAGGAGCGATTTCGTTCCGGTAAATCTCTTTCAGTCGTGCCATGGTCTTCTACCTAGCAGTGTTCAAGCATCAACCGCTTTTTGGGTCGACTTGAAGACACGAATTTTCTTACCGTCTTCTACTTTGAAACCAACGCGGTCAGCCTTGTTGGTTTCGCCATTGAAGATGGCAACGTTGGAAGCGTGCAGAGGCGCTTCTTTCTCGACGATACCGCCCTGGACGCCCGCCATCGGGTTAGGCTTGGTATGACGCTTGACCAGGTTCACACCACCGATGACCAGACGGTCATCAGCCAGAACCTTCAGCACCTTACCGCGCTTACCTTTGTCTTTGCCGGCGATCACGATGATCTCGTCGTCACGACGAATCTTTTGCATGTCGGATCTCCTTAGAGCACTTCAGGGGCGAGCGAGACGATCTTCATGAACTTCTCGGTACGAAGTTCACGGGTCACTGGCCCGAAGATGCGAGTGCCGATCGGCTCTTGCTTGGTGTTCAGCAGAACAGCAGCGTTGCCGTCGAAACGAATGATGGAACCGTCAGCGCGACGTACACCGTGACGGGTACGGACGACAACAGCGGTCATCACTTGGCCTTTTTTGACCTTACCGCGCGGAATTGCTTCCTTGACGGTAACCTTGATGATGTCACCGATGCCGGCGTAACGGCGGTGGGAACCGCCGAGCACCTTGATGCACATGACGCGACGAGCGCCGCTGTTATCGGCCACATCGAGCATGGATTGAGTCTGAATCATAAAATTTCTCCGACCCCTAGCCCTTAGACTTCAACAGCGCGTTCGAGGACTTCAACCAGTGCCCAGGACTTGGTCTTGGCCAGCGGACGGGTTTCACGGATGGAAACCTTGTCGCCGATCTTGCACTGGTTGGATTCGTCGTGCGCGTGCAGCTTAGTCGAACGCTTAACGTATTTACCGTAGATCGGGTGCTTGACGCGACGCTCGATCAGAACGGTGATGGTCTTGTCCATTTTGTCGCTGACGACACGGCCAGTCAGCGTACGGACGGTTTTTTCAGCTTCAGCCATGATCACTTACCTGCCTGCTGGTTGAGCACAGTTTTCACGCGAGCGATGTCACGCTTAACTTGCGAGAGCAGGTGCGACTGCCCCAACTGGCCAGTTGCTTTCTGCATGCGCAGATTGAACTGGTCGCGCAGCAAGCCGAGCAGTTGCTCATTCAGTTGCTGTGCCGATTTTTCACGAAGTTCATTCGCTTTCATCACATCACCGTCCGCTTAACAAAGGAGGTGGCGAGAGGCAGCTTTGCAGCAGCCAGGGCGAAAGCTTCGCGCGCCAGCTCTTCAGAAACACCCTCGATCTCGTACAGGACTTTGCCTGGCTGGATCTGGGCAACCCAGTATTCCACGGAACCCTTACCTTTACCCATCCGCACTTCGAGAGGCTTCTTGGTAACCGGCTTGTCCGGGAACACACGGATCCAGATCTTGCCGCCACGTTTTACGTGACGGGTCAGGGCACGACGTGCCGACTCGATCTGGCGAGCGGTGAGACGACCGCGAGCGACAGCTTTCAGAGCGAATTCGCCGAAGCTGACCTTGCTACCGCGCAGTGCCAGACCACGGTTGTGGCCAGTCATCTGCTTGCGGAATTTTGTACGCTTTGGTTGCAACATTTGGCGTACCCCTTACTTAGCAGCTTTTTTACGAGGCGCTGGTGCTTGAGGCTTCAGCTCTTCCTGGCGACCACCAATCACTTCGCCTTTGAAGATCCAAACCTTCACACCGATCACACCGTAGGTGGTGTGAGCTTCGTAGGTGTTGTAGTCGATATCGGCACGCAGGGTGTGCAGAGGCACACGACCTTCGCGATACCACTCGGTACGTGCGATCTCGGCACCGCCGAGACGACCGCTCACCTGGATCTTGATGCCCTTGGCACCAATACGCATGGCGTTCTGTACGGCGCGCTTCATGGCGCGACGGAACATTACGCGGCGTTCCAGCTGCTGGGCTACGCTCTGAGCAACCAGCATGGCGTCGAGTTCCGGCTTGCGGATCTCTTCGATGTTGATGTGCACAGGCACACCCATCTGCTTGGTCAGGTCCTGACGCAGCTTCTCAACATCTTCACCTTTCTTGCCGATAACGATACCGGGACGAGCGGTGTGGATGGTGATGCGTGCAGTTTGAGCCGGACGATGAATATCGATACGGCTAACGGACGCGCTTTTTAGTTTGTCCTGGAGGTACTCGCGAGTTTGCAGATCCTTCAGCAGGTAATCTGCGTAAGTCGCGCCGTCTGCGTACCAGACGGAGGTGTGCTCCTTGACGATTCCCAGGCGAATGCCAGTGGGATGTACTTTCTGACCCATCTGATCGACTCCGTTACTTGTCCGCAACCTTGACAGTGATATGGCAAGACCGCTTGACGATGCGATCAGCACGGCCTTTGGCACGTGGCATGATGCGCTTCAGCGAACGCCCTTCGTTGACGAAGACGGTGGAGACCTTCAGGTCATCAACGTCAGCGCCTTCGTTGTGTTCGGCGTTGGCAACGGCCGACTCGAGGACTTTCTTCATGATTTCAGCGGCTTTTTTGCTGCTGAAGGCCAACAGGTTGAGCGCTTCGCCCACCTTCTTCCCGCGGATCTGGTCGGCGACCAAGCGGGCTTTCTGGGCGGAGATGCGAGCGCCCGACAACTTAGCGGCTACTTCCATTTCCTTACCCCTTAACGCTTGGCTTTCTTGTCAGCCACGTGCCCGCGGTAGGTGCGGGTACCGGCGAACTCGCCCAGTTTGTGGCCGACCATGTCTTCGTTCACGAGAACGGGGACGTGTTGGCGACCGTTGTGTACCGCGATGGTCAGACCGACCATTTGTGGCAGGATCATCGAACGGCGCGACCAGGTTTTAACTGGCTTGCGATCGTTCTTCTCCACCGCCACTTCGACCTTCTTCAGCAGGTGAAGATCGATAAAAGGACCTTTTTTCAGAGAACGTGGCACTGTCGTATCCCTCTAGTTACTTGCGACGACGGACGATCATGTTGTCGGTACGCTTATTACCGCGGGTTTTAGCACCCTTGGTTGGGAAGCCCCATGGCGATACCGGATGACGACCACCGGAGGTACGACCTTCACCACCACCATGCGGGTGGTCAACCGGGTTCATGGCAACGCCACGAACGGTTGGGCGAACGCCGCGCCAGCGTTTGGCACCCGCTTTACCCAGCGAACGCAGGCTGTGCTCGGAGTTCGAGACTTCGCCCAGGGTCGCACGGCACTCAGCCAGTACTTTACGCATTTCGCCAGAGCGAAGACGCAGAGTCACGTAGACGCCTTCACGCGCGATCAGCTGAGCGGAAGCACCAGCGGAACGAGCGATCTGAGCACCTTTACCCGGCTTCAGTTCGATGCCGTGAACGGTGCTACCTACTGGGATGTTGCGCAGCTGCAGGGAGTTACCGGCCTTGATTGGGGCCAGGGCACCTGCGATCAGCTGGTCGCCAGCGCTCACGCCTTTAGGGGCGATGATGTAGCGACGCTCACCGTCTGCGTAGCACAGCAGGGCGATGTGAGCAGTACGGTTCGGGTCGTATTCGATACGCTCGACAGTGGCTGGAATGCCATCTTTGTCGTTGCGACGGAAGTCGACCAGACGGTAATGCTGCTTATGACCACCACCAACGTGACGAGTGGTGATGCGGCCATTGTTGTTACGACCACCAGACTTCGATTTTTTCTCGATCAGCGGTGCGTGAGGAGCGCCTTTGTGCAGCTCCTTGTTGACCACCTTGACCACAAAACGGCGGCCAGGGGAAGTCGGTTTGCATTTAACGATTGCCATGATGCACCCCTTCCTTACTCAGCACTGCTGCTGAAATCGAGATCTTGGCCTGGCTGAAGGGAGACGATCGCCTTCTTCCAGTCATTACGCTTGCCCAGACCACGTGCGGTACGCTTGGTTTTACCCAGAACGTTAACAGTCGACACGTTTTCAACTTTTACGTTGAACAGGCCTTCGACAGCTTTCTTGATTTCCAGCTTGGTTGCATCGGTAGCAACCTTGAATACGAACTGGCCTTTTTTCTCAGCCAGAACGGTAGCCTTCTCGGAAACGTGCGGGCCAAGGAGGACTTTGAATACGCGTTCCTGGTTCATCCCAGCAGCTCCTCGAATTTCTTCACGGCCGAGACAGTGATCAACACTTTCTCGTATGCGATCAGACTGACCGGGTCGGAACCTTGAACGTCACGTACGTCGACGTGCGGCAGGTTGCGAGCAGCCAGGTACAGGTTCTGATCAACAGCGTCGGAAACGATCAGAACGTCGTTCAGACCCATGCCGTTCAGCTTGTTCAGCAGATCCTTGGTTTTCGGTGCTTCAACAGCGAAGTCCTGAACCACGACCAGACGGTCGCTACGCACCAGCTCGGCGAGGATGGAGCGCAGGGCTGCGCGGTACATCTTCTTGTTGAGCTTTTGCGAGTGATCTTGAGGGCGAGCTGCGAAGGTTACACCACCGCCACGCCAGATCGGACCACGGGTAGTACCGGCACGAGCGCGGCCAGTACCTTTCTGACGCCATGGGCGCTTACCGCCACCGGCCACGTCAGAACGGGTCTTCTGCTGCTTGGTGCCCTGACGGCCGCCGGCCATGTAGGCCACGACTGCTTGGTGTACCAGCGTCTCGTTGAATTCGCCACCGAAGGTCAGTTCGGAAACTTCGATCGCCTGAGCGTCATTTACATTAAGTTGCATGTCAGTTTCCCCTTAACCGCGAGCCTTGACAGCCGGACGCACGACCACGTCGCCGCCAGTAGCGCCTGGGACGGCACCCTTGATCAGCAGCAGGTTGCGTTCAGCGTCTACGCGTACTACTTCCAGGGACTGAACAGTCACGCGCTCGGCGCCCATGTGACCGGACATTTTCTTGCCCTTGAATACACGACCAGGAGTCTGGCACTGGCCGATGGAGCCAGGGACACGGTGCGATACGGAGTTACCGTGGGTGTTGTCCTGACCACGGAAGTTCCAACGCTTGATGGTACCGGCGAAGCCTTTACCTTTGGACTGACCGGTTACGTCTACCAGCTGGCCTGCAGTGAAGAGTTCAGCTTTGATCAGATCGCCAGCCTGGAAATCGCCTTCTTCAAGACGGAACTCCCAGACACCGCGACCAGCGGCAACGTTAGCCTTGGCGAAGTGACCTGCCTGAGCGGCAGTCACACGCGAAGCACGACGCTCGCCGACAGTGACTTGCACTGCACGGTAGCCATCGGTTTCTTCAGTTTTGAACTGGGTGACGCGATTCGGCTCGATCTCGATGACCGTGACCGGAATGGAGACACCTTCTTCGGTGAAAATACGGGTCATGCCCGCTTTTCGACCGACTACACCAATAGTCATGTTGTAAACCTCATGAGTGTACGGGGCTTTCACCCGCTATGGCCGCCCATTTCAGAGCGTTACACGACCAGACCGAAGTCTTAGCCGAGGCTGATCTGCACTTCCACGCCTGCCGCGAGATCAAGCTTCATCAGCGCATCAACGGTTTTATCCGTTGGCTGGACGATGTCCAGAACACGCTTATGAGTGCGAATCTCGTACTGATCACGCGCGTCTTTGTTGACGTGCGGGGAGATCAGAACGGTGAAACGCTCTTTGCGGGTTGGCAGTGGAATTGGACCACGCACTTGTGCACCAGTACGTTTCGCGGTTTCCACGATTTCCTGGGTGGATTGGTCGATCAGGCGATGGTCGAAAGCCTTCAACCTGATACGGATTTGCTGATTTTGCATTGGATTTCAGACTCCAGGCTGTTCCCATCGGGCGCACTACGCCCGTTAAAAGGAGGCGTGATTCTATAGACGCCCCAATTTAGTGTCAACCCAATAAAAAAAACCCCCGCTGAGCGGGGGTTTTTTCAACCGATCGAGTGATTACTCGATGATTTTGGCTACGACGCCGGCGCCGACGGTACGACCGCCTTCACGGATGGCGAAGCGCAGACCGTCTTCCATTGCGATGGTCTTGATCAGGGTGACAGTCATCTGAATGTTGTCACCTGGCATTACCATTTCAACGCCTTCCGGCAGCTCGCAGTTACCGGTCACGTCAGTGGTACGGAAGTAGAACTGAGGACGGTAGCCTTTGAAGAACGGAGTGTGACGACCGCCTTCTTCCTTCGACAGGACGTAGACTTCTGCGGTGAACTTGGTGTGCGGCTTGACCGAACCTGGCTTGACCAGAACCTGGCCACGCTCAACGTCGTCACGCTTGGTACCACGCAGCAGGACGCCGCAGTTCTCGCCAGCACGACCTTCGTCCAGCAGCTTGCGGAACATCTCAACGCCGGTGCAGGTGGTGGTGGTGGTGTCACGCAGACCAACGATTTCCAGCGGGTCTTGAACGCGGACGATACCACGCTCGATACGGCCGGTAACAACGGTACCACGACCCGAGATCGAGAATACGTCTTCGATCGGCATCAGGAACGGCTGGTCGATGGCACGAACTGGCTCAGGGATGTAGGCATCCAGAGTTTCTACCAGCTTCTTGACAGCGGTAGTGCCCATTTCGTTGTCGTCTTTGCCTTCCAGCGCCATACGAGCCGAACCGATGATGATCGGGGTGTCGTCGCCTGGGAAGTCGTAGGTGGACAGCAGGTCGCGAACTTCCATCTCGACCAGTTCCAGCAGCTCAGCGTCATCTACCAGGTCAGCCTTGTTCAGGAAGACCACGATGTACGGAACGCCAACCTGACGGGACAGCAGGATGTGCTCACGGGTTTGTGGCATCGGACCATCGGCGGCCGAGCAAACCAGGATCGCGCCGTCCATCTGGGCAGCACCGGTGATCATGTTCTTCACGTAGTCAGCGTGACCTGGGCAGTCAACGTGAGCGTAGTGACGAATGTTCGAGTTGTACTCGACGTGAGCGGTGTTGATGGTGATACCGCGCGCTTTTTCTTCTGGAGCCGAGTCGATCTTGTCGAACTCAACGACGGCCGAACCGAAAACTTCGGAGCAGACGCGAGTCAGAGCTGCGGTCAGAGTGGTCTTACCGTGGTCAACGTGGCCGATAGTGCCGACGTTAACGTGGGGAAGGGAACGATCAAATTTTTCTTTAGCCACGACAGTGAACCTCTTGCCTAAAGGGGATTAGCCTTGTTTTTTAACGAGTGCTTCGACGATGTTCGACGGAGCTTCGGCGTATTTGGAGAATTCCATGGAGTAGCTTGCGCGACCCTGAGACATGGAACGAACGTCGGTTGCGTAACCGAACATTTCTCCGAGCGGCACCTCAGCAGTGATTACCTTGCCGGACACCGAGTCTTCATTACCCTGGATCATCCCGCGACGACGGCTCAGGTCACCCATCACGTCACCCAGGTAGTCTTCCGGGGTTACAACTTCGACCTTCATGATCGGCTCGAGAACCACGCCGCCGCCCTTGGTGGCCAGCTGCTTGGTTGCCATCGAAGCAGCGATTTTGAACGCCATTTCGTTGGAGTCGACGTCGTGGTACGAACCGTCGAATACCGTAGCCTTCAGGCCGATCAGCGGATAGCCGGCGACAACGCCGTTCTTCATCTGCTCTTCGATACCTTTCTGGATCGGGGCGATGAACTCCTTAGGAATCACGCCACCAACGACTTCGTTGGTGAACACCAGACCTTCGGTGATGTTGCCTTTGTCGTCCTGCTCTGGTTCCGAGAAGCGGATCCAGCAGTGACCGAACTGACCACGACCACCCGACTGACGAACGAATTTGCCTTCGATCTCGACGCCGGACTTGGTGATCTTCTCGCGGTACGAAACCTGCGGCTTGCCGACGTTGCACTCGACGTTGAACTCGCGCTTCATGCGGTCAACGAGGATGTCCAGGTGCAGCTCACCCATACCGGAGATGATGGTCTGGCCGGTTTCTTCGTCGGTCTTGACGCGGAACGACGGGTCTTCCTGGGCCAGCTTGCCCAGTGCGATACCCATCTTCTCCTGGTCAGCCTTGGTCTTCGGCTCTACGGAGAGCGAAATCACCGGCTCAGGGAAGTCCATACGCTCGAGGATGATCGGCTTGTCGGCGTTGCACAGGGTGTCACCGGTGGTGACGTCCTTCATGCCGATCAGAGCAGCGATGTCGCCAGCGCGTACTTCTTTGATCTCTTCACGCTGGTTGGCGTGCATCTGCACCATACGACCAACGCGCTCTTTCTTGCCCTTGACCGAGTTGATGACAGAGTCACCGGAGGTCAGGAAGCCCGAGTAGACGCGAACGAAGGTCAGAGTACCCACGAACGGGTCGGTGGCAATCTTGAACGCCAGGGCCGAGAACGGCTCGTTGTCGTCAGCAGGACGCTCGTCGTACTGCTCTGGGGTGACTTCGTCCTTCGGCACGTCGATCAGGTCAGGGTGGATACCCTTGATCGCCGGGATTTCGGTCGGGGCAGGCAGGAAGTCGATAACGGCGTCGAGAACCAGGGGAACACCCTTGTTCTTGAACGAGGAACCGCAGACAGCAGGAACGATCTCGCTCGCCAGGGTACGGGCGCGCAGACCAGCCTTGATGTCTTCGACGGACAGGTCACCTTCTTCAAGGTACTTGTTCATCAGCTCTTCGTTGGCCTCGGCAGCAGCTTCGACCATGTTGCTGCGCCATTCGTTGGCCAGGTCCACCAGCTCAGCAGGAATCTCTTCCTCGCGGTAGGTGGTGCCCTTGTCGTCATCGTTCCAGTAGATGGCTTTCATCTTGATCAGGTCAACCTGACCCTGGAAGTCATCTTCTGCACCGATAGCCAGCTGGACCGGAACCGGGGTGTGACCCAGGCGGTTCTTGATCTGGCCGATAACGCGCAGGAAGTTGGCACCGGCACGGTCCATCTTGTTCACGTAAACAACACGTGGAACACCGTATTTGTTGGCCTGACGCCATACGGTTTCGGACTGCGGCTCAACGCCGGAGGTACCGCAGAACACAACGACCGCGCCGTCGAGTACGCGCAGCGAACGCTCTACTTCAATGGTGAAGTCAACGTGGCCGGGGGTATCGATGACGTTTACGCGGTAGTTGTCGTACTGACCACGGGAACCTTTCCAGAAGGTGGTAACGGCAGCGGAGGTAATGGTGATACCGCGCTCCTGCTCCTGCACCATCCAGTCGGTGGTCGCGGCGCCGTCGTGCACCTCGCCCATCTTGTGGCTCAGACCTGTGTAGAACAGGATCCGCTCGGTAGTGGTAGTCTTGCCCGCGTCAACGTGCGCGCAGATACCGATGTTACGGTAGCGGTTAATTGCTGTAGTACGAGCCATAAAGCCCTCGCAAAATGATTGATGCTTGAATTAGAAGCGGTAGTGCGAGAACGCTTTGTTGGCTTCAGCCATACGGTGAACGTCTTCACGCTTCTTGACTGCAGCACCCTTGCCTTCAGCAGCATCCAGCAGCTCGCCAGCCAGGCGCAGAGCCATCGACTTCTCGCCGCGCTTGCGGGCGTAGTCTACGAGCCAGCGCATTGCCAGAGCGTTACGACGGGATGGGCGAACTTCAACAGGGACCTGGTAAGTGGCACCGCCGACACGGCGGGACTTTACTTCGACCAGCGGAGCGATGGCGTCGAGAGCTTTCTCGAAGATTTCCAGGGGGTCGCTGTTCTTGCGTGCTTTGACGGTATCCAGGGCACCGTAAACGATGCGCTCGGCTACGGCCTTCTTGCCGCTTTCCATCACGTGGTTCATGAACTTGGCGAGGATCTGGGATCCGTACTTCGGATCGTCAAGGATCTCACGTTTTGCTGCTACACGACGTCTTGGCATGATAAGCCCTCAAACGGTCTTCAGGTTAGCCCGGGACCAGGTCTCTCGACCTACGCCCGACCTTACTCTTATCGACTCAAAAAAATGGATGTCTGCAAACGACCGATTACTTCGGACGCTTGGTACCGTACTTCGAACGACCCTGGTTACGGCCTTTGACGCCCGAAGTATCCAGAGAGCCGCGAACGGTGTGGTAACGAACACCTGGCAAGTCTTTTACACGGCCGCCACGGATCAGGACGACGCTGTGCTCTTGCAGGTTGTGGCCTTCACCACCGATGTACGAGGAAACCTCGAAACCGTTGGTCAGACGCACACGGCATACTTTACGCAGTGCCGAGTTAGGTTTTTTCGGCGTGGTGGTGTACACGCGGGTGCACACGCCACGACGCTGCGGGCAGTTCTGCAGCGCAGGAACGTCGGACTTCTCGACCGAACGCTTACGCGGCTGACGTACCAGCTGGTTGATAGTTGCCATCTACTAGCTCCACTGATTGTCTTGCGACTCTATTGTCTTGCAAGAAAGCCAAAAATTGGCGAGACGGAGCCTCACCAAATTTAAGGGTACAAAAGTCTAAAGAGGATCTTGCACCCAGTCAAGACGAGGCCCCGGCCCTCCCCGCCCGATCATCGGCAACAATTCATGTCGCCGAGGGTCTTGCGAGGGGTGCCGGGGCCCTGCCCTGCACTTAGTTACCGCTGGAGTTCAGCGCTTCGGTCAGTGCGGCTTCCACCTCACTGGCGCTCACACGCAGCGGCTTGTCGGCATCACGGCGACGCTTGCGCTCGCTGTGGTAGGCCAGACCAGTACCGGCCGGGATCAGACGACCCACAACCACGTTCTCTTTCAGGCCGCGCAGGTAATCGCGCTTGCCGGTTACCGCCGCTTCGGTCAGTACGCGGGTGGTTTCCTGGAAGGAAGCCGCCGAGATGAACGATTCGGTGGACAGCGAGGCCTTGGTGATACCCAGCAGCACACGGGTGTACTTGGAGATGAACTTGTCTTCGGCGGCGAGACGCTCGTTCTCGACCAGCACCTGAGTCAGTTCCATCTGGTCGCCCTTGATGAAGCTGGAGTCACCCGACTCGGCGATCTCGACCTTGCGCAGCATCTGACGCAGGATGGTCTCGATGTGCTTGTCGTTGATCTTAACGCCTTGCAGGCGGTAAACGTCCTGGATCTCGTTGACGATGTACTTCGCCAGCGCGCTCACACCCAGCAGACGCAGGATGTCGTGCGGATCGCTCGGGCCGTCGGAGATAACTTCGCCGCGGTTTACCTGTTCGCCTTCGAAGACGTTCAGGTGGCGCCACTTCGGAATCAGCTCTTCGTACGGATCGCTACCGTCGGTCGGAGTAATGACCAGACGACGCTTGCCCTTGGTCTCCTTACCGAATGCGATGGTGCCGCTGACTTCAGCCAGGATCGAGGCTTCTTTCGGACGACGCGCTTCGAACAGGTCGGCAACGCGTGGCAGACCACCGGTGATGTCACGGGTCTTCGACGTTTCTTGCGGGATACGCGCGATAACGTCACCGACGCCGATCTGGGCACCGTCAGCCACACCGACGAGGGCGTTGGCCGGCAGGAAGTACTGGGCCGGTACGTCGGTACCAGGCAGGTACAGGTCCTTGCCATTGGCGTCGACCATCTTGATCGCCGGACGGATTTCCTTGCCTGCGGCAGGGCGATCCTTGACGTCCATCACCTCAATGTTGGTCAGGCCGGTCAGTTCGTCGGTCTGGCGCTTGATGGTGATGTTTTCTTCCATGCCCACGAAGGTCACGGTACCTTTCAGTTCGGTAACGATCGGGTGGGTGTGCGGGTCCCACTTGGCGACGATGGCGCCAGCTTCGACCTTCTCACCTTCCTTGACCGAAATCACCGCACCGTAAGGCAGCTTGTAGCGCTCACGCTCACGGCCGAATTCGTCGGCAATGGCCAGCTCGCCGGAACGCGATACGGCAACCAGGTTGCCATCGGCGCGCACGACCTGCTTCAGGTTGTGCAGGCGCACCATACCGCCGTTCTTCACCTGGACGCTGTCGGCAGCCGAGGTACGGCTTGCAGCACCACCGATGTGGAACGTACGCATGGTCAGCTGGGTACCCGGCTCACCGATCGACTGTGCAGCGATAACGCCGACAGCTTCACCGATGTTCACCTGGTGACCGCGAGCCAGGTCGCGACCGTAGCACTTGGCGCAGATGCCGTAGCGGGTTTCGCAGTTGATCGGCGAACGCACGATCACTTCGTCGATGCTGTTCAGCTCGATGAACTCGACCCACTGCTCGTCGACCAGGGTACCGGCCGGAACGATGACGTCCTCGGTGCCTGGCTTGAACACGTCACGGGCAATGACACGGCCCAGTACGCGCTCACCCAGCGGCTCTACAACGTCGCCACCTTCGATGTGCGGGGTCATCAGCAGGCCCTGTTCGGTGCCGCAGTCGATCTCGGTCACGACCAGATCCTGGGCAACGTCCACCAGACGGCGAGTCAGGTAACCGGAGTTCGCGGTCTTCAACGCGGTATCCGCCAGACCTTTACGAGCACCGTGGGTCGAGATGAAGTACTGCAGTACGCTCAGACCTTCACGGAAGTTCGCAGTGATCGGCGTCTCGATGATCGAGCCGTCCGGCTTGGCCATCAGGCCACGCATACCGGCCAGCTGACGAATCTGGGCCGCGGAACCACGAGCACCCGAGTCGGCCATCATGTACATCGAGTTGAAGGACTCTTGCTCGACTTCGTCGCCATTGCGGTCGATGACCTTCTCTTTCGAGAGGTTGGCCATCATCGCCTTGGAAACTTCATCGTTCGCCTTGGACCACAAGTCGATGACCTTGTTGTACTTCTCGCCCTGGGTTACCAGGCCGGAGGCGTACTGGCTCTCGATTTCCTTCACTTCGTCGGTAGCGGTACCGATGATGCGAGCTTTCTCGTCCGGGATAACGAAGTCGTTAACACCGATCGAAACACCGGAAATGGTCGAGTAGGCGAAACCGGTGTACATCAACTGGTCGGCGAAGATCACGGTCTCTTTCAGACCAACCACGCGGTAGCACTGGTTGATCAGCTTGGAGATCGCCTTTTTCTTCATCGGCTGGTTGACCACATCGTACGGCAGGCCTGCCGGTACAACCTGGAACAGCAGCGCGCGGCCGACAGTGGTGTCGACGATGCGGGTGTTCTTGGTGATGCTGCCGTCACGGTCTTTCACGGTCTCGTTGATACGGACCTTGATTTTCGCGTGCAGGGCGGCTTCGCCGGCGCGGAATACGCGGTCGACTTCCTGCAGGTCGGCGAACACGCGACCTTCGCCCTTGGCATTGATGGCTTCACGGGTCATGTAGTACAGACCCAGTACAACGTCCTGCGACGGAACGATGATTGGCTCACCGTTGGCTGGCGACAGGATGTTGTTGGTCGACATCATCAGCGCGCGCGCTTCCAGCTGGGCTTCCAGCGTCAGCGGCACGTGAACGGCCATCTGGTCACCGTCGAAGTCGGCGTTGTACGCGGCGCAGACCAGCGGGTGCAGCTGGATAGCTTTACCTTCGATCAGAACCGGCTCGAACGCCTGGATACCCAGACGGTGCAGGGTTGGTGCACGGTTGAGCAGTACGGGGTGTTCGCGAATCACTTCGGCGAGAACGTCCCACACCTCTGGCAGCTCGCGCTCGACCATCTTCTTGGCAGCCTTGATGGTGGTCGCCAGACCACGCATTTCCAGCTTGCCGAAAATGAACGGCTTGAACAGCTCGAGGGCCATCTTCTTCGGCAGACCGCACTGGTGCAGACGCAGGGTCGGGCCTACGGTAATTACCGAACGGCCGGAGTAGTCCACGCGCTTACCGAGCAAGTTCTGACGGAAGCGACCTTGCTTACCTTTGATCATGTCGGCCAGGGACTTCAGCGGACGCTTGTTCGAGCCAGTGATGGCGCGACCGCGACGGCCGTTGTCCAGCAGGGCGTCGACCGCTTCCTGCAGCATGCGCTTTTCGTTGCGCACGATGATGTCCGGCGCCGACAGATCGAGCAGGCGCTTCAGACGGTTGTTACGGTTGATCACCCGACGATACAGGTCGTTCAGGTCGGAGGTCGCGAAGCGGCCACCATCCAGCGGTACCAGCGGACGCAGGTCCGGCGGCAGTACTGGCAGGACGGTCAGGACCATCCACTCAGGCAGGTTGCCCGAGCCCTGGAACGCTTCCATCAGCTTCAAGCGCTTGGACAGCTTCTTGATCTTGGTTTCCGAGTTGGTCTGCGGAATCTCTTCGCGCAGCCGGCCGATCTCGTGCTCCAGGTCGATAGCGTGCAGCAGCTCGCGGACAGCCTCGGCACCCATGCGGGCGTCGAAGTCGTCACCGAACTCTTCCAGCGCTTCGAAGTACTGTTCGTCGTTCAGCAGCTGGCCCTTTTCCAGGGTGGTCATGCCCGGGTCGATAACGACGTAGCTCTCGAAGTAGAGCACGCGCTCGATGTCACGCAGGGTCATGTCCATCAGCAGGCCGATACGGGACGGCAGCGACTTCAGGAACCAGATGTGGGCAACCGGCGAGGCCAGCTCGATGTGCGCCATGCGCTCACGACGAACCTTGGCCAGGGCGACTTCAACGCCGCACTTCTCGCAGATCACGCCACGGTGCTTCAGGCGCTTGTACTTGCCGCACAGGCACTCGTAGTCCTTGACTGGGCCAAAGATCTTGGCGCAGAACAGGCCGTCACGCTCAGGCTTGAACGTACGGTAGTTGATGGTTTCCGGCTTTTTGACTTCACCGAACGACCACGAACGGATCATTTCAGGCGACGCCAGACCGATGCGGATGGCGTCGAACTCTTCGACTTGACCCTGGTTTTTCAGCAAATTCAGTAGGTCTTTCAAGGCCTTTCCTCCTGGCGGAGCAGGGAGCGGGCATTACCTGCCCCACTCCCCTTCGCGTCACGTGTTATTCGGTTTCCAGATCGATATCGATACCGAGCGAACGGATCTCTTTGATCAACACGTTGAAGGACTCGGGCATGCCCGGCTCCATACGGTGATCGCCATCCACGATGTTCTTGTACATCTTGGTACGGCCGTTCACGTCGTCCGACTTCACTGTGAGCATTTCTTGCAGGGTGTATGCCGCGCCGTATGCTTCCAGCGCCCACACTTCCATCTCCCCGAAACGCTGACCACCGAACTGCGCCTTACCACCCAGCGGCTGCTGGGTAACCAGGCTGTAGGAACCAGTGGAACGCGCGTGCATCTTGTCGTCCACCAAGTGGTTCAGCTTGAGCATGTACATGTAACCAACGGTCACAGAACGCTCGAACTTGTTGCCGGTGCGGCCGTCGAACAGCTGCATCTGGCCGCTTTCCGGCAGGTCTGCCAGCTTCAGCATGGCCTTGATCTCACGCTCCTTGGCACCGTCGAAGACTGGAGTGGCCATAGGCACGCCTTTCTTCAGGTTGTTTGCCAGAGCCATGATCTCTTCGTCGGTGAACTCTTCCAGGTTCTCCTGACGACCACCGATCTCGTTGTAGATCTCGGTGAGGAAGGTACGCAGTTCAGCGGCCTTGCGCTGCTCTTCGATCATGCGGTCGATCTTCTCGCCCAGGCCCTTGGCCGCGAGGCCCAGGTGGGTTTCGAGGATCTGACCGACGTTCATACGCGAAGGTACGCCCAGCGGGTTCAGTACGACGTCGACCGGAGTACCGTTGGCGTCGTGCGGCATGTCTTCGACCGGCATGATCACCGAGACGACACCCTTGTTACCGTGACGACCGGCCATCTTGTCACCCGGCTGGATGCGACGGCGGATGGCCAGGTAGACCTTGACGATCTTCAGTACGCCCGGTGCCAGGTCATCGCCCTGCTGCAGCTTGCGCTTCTTGTCTTCGAACTTGTCGTCCAGCAGGCGACGGCGATCGACGATGTACTGCTGAGCCTTTTCCAGCTGCTCGTTCAGTGCATCTTCTGCCATGCGCAGTTTGAACCACTGGCCGTGCTCCAGACCGTTCAGCACGTCGTCAGTGATCACGGTGCCTTTCTTCAGGCCCGCGCCACCGTCGACCACCTGGCCGTTCAGGGCTGCACGCAGACGCTCGAAGGTTGCGCCTTCGACGATGCGGAACTCTTCGTTGAGGTCCTTGCGGATCTCGTCCAGTTGCATCTTCTCGATGGCCAGGGCGCGGCTGTCGCGCTCAACGCCATCACGGGTGAAGACCTGTACGTCGATGACGGTGCCCTTGGTACCGGTCGGTACGCGCAGGGAGGTGTCTTTGACGTCGCTGGCCTTCTCACCGAAGATCGCACGCAGCAGTTTTTCTTCCGGAGTCAGCTGGGTTTCGCCTTTCGGAGTGACCTTGCCGACCAGGATGTCGCCAGCGCCGACTTCGGCACCCACGTAGACGATACCGGCTTCGTCCAGCTTGTTCAGCGCAGCTTCACCCACGTTCGGGATGTCCGCGGTGATTTCCTCTGGGCCAAGCTTGGTGTCACGGGCCACACAGGTCAGTTCCTGGATGTGGATCGTGGTGAAGCGGTCTTCCTGGACCACACGCTCGGACAGGCAGATGGAGTCTTCGAAGTTGAAGCCGTTCCACGCCATGAACGCAATGCGCATGTTCTGGCCCAGTGCCAGTTCACCCATGTCGGTGGACGGACCGTCAGCCATGATGTCGCCACGCGCGACCACATCACCCTTGCTCACCAGCGGACGCTGGTTGATGCAGGTGTTCTGGTTCGAACGGGTGTACTTGGTGAGGTTGTAGATATCCACACCGGCTTCACCAGTCTCGACTTCGTCGTCAGCCACGCGAACAACGATACGGCTGGCGTCGACCGAGTCGATCACACCACCGCGGCGAGCAACCACGCAGACACCGGAGTCACGGGCAACGTTGCGCTCCATGCCGGTACCGACCAGCGGCTTGTCGGCGCGCAGGGTTGGTACAGCCTGACGCTGCATGTTCGAACCCATCAACGCACGGTTGGCGTCGTCGTGCTCGAGGAACGGAATCAGCGACGCTGCGACCGAAACTACCTGCTTCGGCGAAACGTCCATCAAGGTGACGTCTTCCGGCGCCTTGACGGTGAATTCGTTCAGGTGACGAACGGCCACCAGCTCATCGATCAGCTGCTTCTTCTCGTTCATTGCGGCCGAAGCCTGTGCAATGACGTGATCCGCTTCTTCGATCGCCGACAGGAACACGATGTCGTCGCTGACCACACCCTCTTTCACCACGCGGTACGGGCTTTCCAGGAAGCCGTACTGGTTGGTGCGGGCATAAGCGGCCAGGGAGTTGATCAGACCGATGTTCGGACCTTCCGGCGTTTCGATCGGGCACACACGGCCATAGTGGGTCGGGTGTACGTCACGGACTTCGAAGCCTGCACGCTCACGGGTCAGACCGCCAGGGCCGAGTGCAGAGACACGGCGCTTGTGGGTGATCTCGGAGAGCGGGTTGTTCTGGCCCATGAACTGCGAGAGCTGGCTGGAACCGAAGAACTCTTTCACCGCCGCCGCTACCGGCTTGGCGTTGATCAGGTCCTGAGGCATCAGGCCTTCGCTTTCGGCCATCGACAGACGCTCTTTGACCGCGCGCTCTACACGCACCAGGCCAACGCGGAACTGGTTTTCGGCCATCTCGCCGACACAACGGACGCGACGGTTACCCAGGTGGTCGATGTCGTCGACGATGCCTTTGCCGTTACGGATATCGACCAGGGTCTTCAGGACCTCGACGATGTCTTCCTTGCTCAGCACGCCCGAACCTTCGATCTCGGTACGACCGATACGACGGTTGAACTTCATGCGGCCGACGGCAGACAGGTCGTAACGCTCGGCGCTGAAGAACAGGTTGTTGAACAGGGTTTCGGCGGCGTCTTTGGTTGGCGGCTCGCCAGGACGCATCATGCGATAGATCTCGACCAGCGCTTCCAGTTGGTTGCTGGTGGTGTCGATCTTCAGGGTGTCCGAAATGAACGGACCGCAGTCGATGTCGTTGGTGTACAGCGTCTCGATGCGAACGACCTGGGCCTTGGCGATCTTGACCAGCAGATCGGTGGTCAGCTCGGTGTTGCATTCGGCCAGGATCTCGCCGGTAGCCGGGTGCACGATCGCCTTGGCGGTGGTGCGGCCCAGTACGTACTCCAGCGGAACGTCCAGCTCTTTCACGCCAGCCTTTTCCAGCTGGTTGATGTGGCGCGCGGTGATACGGCGGCCCTGCTCGACGATGACCTTGCCGCTGCCGTCATGGATGTCCATGACCGCGACTTCACCACGCAGGCGCTGTGGCACCAGTTCCAGGCTGAGTTTCTCGCCGGACAGGTGGAACACGTTGGTGGTGTAGAAGGTGTTGAGTACTTCTTCGGTGCTGTAGCCCAGCGCGCGCAGCAGTACCGAGGCCGGCAGCTTGCGGCGACGGTCGATACGCACGAACACGCAGTCCTTCGGGTCGAACTCGAAGTCCAGCCAGGAACCGCGGTAAGGGATGATGCGCGCGGAGTACAGCAGCTTGCCGGAGCTGTGGGTCTTGCCACGGTCGTGGTCGAAGAACACACCCGGCGAACGGTGCAGCTGAGATACGATTACACGCTCGGTACCGTTGATAACGAAGGTACCGTTTTCAGTCATCAGGGGAATTTCACCCATGTAGACTTCTTGCTCTTTGATGTCCTTGATCGCTTTGTTCGACGATTCCTTGTCGAAGATGATCAGGCGCACCTTCACCCGCAGCGGGACCGCAAAGGTCACACCGCGCAGGACACATTCCTTCACATCGAAGGCCGGCTCGCCCAGGCGATAGCCGACGTACTCCAGGGCAGCATTGCCGGAGTAGCTGATGATCGGGAATACCGATTTGAAGGCCGCATGCAGACCGACGTCGCGGAACTGATCCTTGGATGCTCCCGCCTGCAGGAATTCGCGATACGAATCCAGCTGGATGGCCAGGAGGTAAGGCACATCCATGACGTCCGGCAACTTGCTAAAGTCCTTGCGGATACGTTTTTTCTCAGTGTATGAGTAAGCCATCAGCATTCCCCAGCTTGGTCACCTGCTTGTTTGGCATCTCCCGGCGGGAGCAGCCAGAAAATCGTGCAAACCCCTTGGTTTGCGCCACCGTCTTGGTGGTTGCCGCTCGTTATCGGGGCCGACCTGATCGGCCACCAATAACGGAAAAAGGCCGGTGGCATAAGCCACCAGCCATCAGCCCTTCGCTTAACGCTCGGACTGGAGTCGCAAAGTCGAAATTACTTCAGCTCGACTTTAGCGCCTGCTTCTTCCAGCTTCTTCTTCGCGTCTTCAGCGGCTTCTTTCGAAACGCCTTCAGCGATAACCTGAGGAGCGCCGTCGACTTTCTCTTTGGCTTCTTTCAGACCCAGACCGGTCAGTTCACGAACTGCCTTGATCACGTTGACCTTCTTGTCGCCAGCTTCGGTCAGAACGACGTTGAACTCGGTTTGCTCTTCAGCAGCAGCAGCGGCAACAGCTGGGCCAGCGGCAACAGCGGCAGCAGCGGTAACGCCGAAGGTTTCTTCCATCGCTTTGATCAGCTCAACAATTTCCAGAACGGTTTTCTGGCCGATTGCTTCGATGATTTGCTCGTTAGTCAGAGACATGACTTAAATCCTGTATTGGGGTGACAGCCTACGCAGCCATCAAATTAAACATATGATTTTGAAAGGGTTGCGCGTGCCTTAGGCAGCAGCAGCTTCTTTCTGGTCGCGCAGAGCTGCCAGAGTGCGAGCCAGCTTGCTGGTTGCACCTTGGATTACGCTCATCAGCTGTGCGATAGCCTCGTCGCGAGTTGGCAGGGTTGCCAGCACGTCGATCTGGTTAGCGGCAAGGAACTTGCCGTCAAACGCAGCTGCCTTGATCTCGAACTTGTCCTGACCCTTGGCGAACTCTTTGAACAGACGAGCAGCAGCGCCCGGGTGTTCGTTGGAGAAAGCAATCAGGGTCGGGCCTTTGAACGCGTCGTTGAGGATCGAGAATTCGGTGCCTTCAACAGCGCGCTTGAGCAGGGTGTTACGTACGACACGTACGTAAACGCCAGCTTCGCGGGCCTCTTTACGGAGTCCGGTCATTGCGCCTACAGTCACACCACGGGCATCAGCCACGACAGCGGACAGAGCGACTTTGGCAGCCTCGTTGACTTCAGCGACGATGGCCTTCTTGTCTTCGAGTTTAATTGCCACGGGTTTACTCCTGGTTTCTACCGTTTCATCTGGCCGGAGCCGGATGTCGTTTTGGTGTCTGATTCGCGAACGAATCGGGAGCACCATCTGCGTAGGCTTGAGGTTTAAGGCTTGCGCCGCCTACGGTCTTGGATAGCCCCCGCCAGGCAGGGACCCCAATTTTCAGCAGCCGGTGCGACCAGGTCGCACCGACCGAGCATTACACGTTCAGCGAGCTCTGATCGATGATCAGACCTGGGCCCATGGTGGTGCTCAGGGTAACGCGCTTGACGTAGATACCTTTCGAGGAAGCTGGCTTGATACGCTTCAGATCAGCGATCAGGGCTTCAACGTTTTCCTTCAGCTTGCCGGCTTCGAAGCCAACCTTGCCAACGGAGGTGTGGATGATACCGTTCTTGTCGGTACGGTAGCGAACCTGACCAGCCTTGGCGTTTTTCACGGCAGTGGCTACGTCTGGAGTAACGGTACCGACTTTCGGGTTAGGCATCAGGCCGCGAGGACCCAGAACCTGACCCAGCTGACCGACAACGCGCATGGCATCAGGCGATGCGATGACGACGTCATAGTTCAGGTCGCCGCCTTTCATTTCGGCAGCCAGATCGTCCATACCTACACGGTCAGCGCCGGCAGCCAGAGCGGCTTCAGCAGCTGGACCCTGGGTGAAGACAGCAACACGTACGGTCTTGCCAGTGCCGTGTGGCAGCACGGTAGCGCTACGAACGACCTGGTCGGATTTACGCGGGTCAACACCGAGGTTAACGGCGATGTCGTAGGACTCTACGAACTTGGCAGTTGGCAGCGAAGCCAGCAGGGTTGCAGCTTCTTCGAAGTTGTAGGCCTTGCCTGCTTCGATTTTCTCGGCGATTGCCTTTTGACGCTTGGTCAGCTTAGCCATTACACACCCTCCACGTTCAGGCCCATGCTGCGGGCAGAGCCAGCGATGGTGCGTACAGCTGCGTCCAGGTCAGCGGCGGTCAGGTCAGCCTGCTTAGCCTTGGCGATATCTTCCAGCTGAGCACGGGTAACGGTACCGACCTTGACGGTGTTCGGGCGAGCCGAACCGCTGGTCAGACCAGCAGCTTTCTTCAGCAGAACCGAGGCAGGGGTGCTCTTGGTTTCGAAGGTGAAGCTACGGTCACTGTAGACAGTGATGATCACTGGAGTCGGCAGACCTGGCTCTTGACCCTGAGTACGGGCGTTGAAGGCCTTGCAGAATTCCATGATGTTCACACCGTGTTGACCCAGTGCTGGACCAACGGGTGGGCTTGGGTTGGCCTGGCCGGCCTTTACTTGCAGCTTGATGTAAGCCTGAATCTTCTTAGCCATGAGCTACTCCAAAATCGGGTACGAACGCCAGATGGCTCCCCGGATGACTTGCGTTTTATCCCAGTGACGACAAAACCCCGCAGCACATAGGGCTGCGGGGTATGGGATGCTGCGTTCCGCTAGACCTTCTCGACCTGGCTGAACTCGAGCTCCACCGGAGTAGAGCGACCGAAAATGAGCACTGCGACCTGCAGGCGGCTCTTCTCGTAGTTAACTTCTTCGACGCTACCGTTGAAGTCAGCGAAGGGACCGTCAATGACGCGAACCACTTCACCCGGCTCGAACAGCGTCTTCGGCTTCGGCTTGTCACTGCCGTCGGCTACGCGACGCAGGATGGCCTCAGCTTCTTTATCAGTGATAGGCGCAGGCTTGTCCGCGGTACCACCAATGAAACCCATGACCCGAGGGGTATCCTTGACAAGGTGCCAAGTCCCTTCGTTCATTTCCATCTGGACCAATACATAGCCAGGGAAGAATTTACGCTCGCTCTTGCGCTTCTGGCCGTTGCGCATTTCGACGACTTCTTCGGTCGGGACCAGAATCTCGCCGAACTCGTCTTCCATGCCAGCCAGCTTGACACGCTCGATCAGGGAGCGCATGACATGCTTCTCGTAACCCGAGTAAGCATGAACAACATACCAACGCTTAGCCACGAGACACCCTTAGCCAACGATCAAGGAGACCAACCAGCCGAGCAGGGAGTCGAGCCCCCACAACAGCAGCGCCATAACCAGAACTACAGCCACGACAATCAGCGTGGTCTGAGTGGTCTCTTGGCGAGTTGGCCACACGACTTTACGGATCTCGGTGCGAGCTTCCTTCGCCAGCGCAAAGAACGACTTGCCTTTGGCGGTCTGCAGGGCAACGAAGCCAGCGACTGCAGCCAGGGCGAGCAGGACGAGTACGCGATACAGGATCGGAGAGGCGGAGTAATACTGATTACCCACAACGCCTACGACTACCAATGCAACAACAGCGAGCCACTTGAACAGATCAAAACGCGATTCTTGGGCTTCAGTTTTGGGAGTCATCGAGGAGGATCCTGTGAGAAGAAAGCCAATCACACCGAGGTGAATGGCAGGTCAGGAGGGAATCGAACCCCCAACCTACGGTTTTGGAGACCGTCGCTCTGCCAATTGAGCTACTGACCTATAACGCTGTATCAGGCCGGCCATTATACCGGCCCGATCATTTAAATCAACTACTTATTCAATAATTTTTGCTACGACGCCGGCGCCGACGGTACGACCGCCTTCACGGATGGCGAAGCGCAGACCGTCTTCCATTGCGATGGTCTTGATCAGGGTGACAGTCATCTGAATGTTGTCACCTGGCATTACCATTTCAACGCCTTCCGGCAGTTCGCAGTTACCGGTCACGTCAGTGGTACGGAAGTAGAACTGAGGACGGTAGCCTTTGAAGAACGGAGTGTGACGGCCGCCTTCTTCCTTCGACAGGACGTAGACTTCTGCGGTGAACTTGGTGTGCGGCTTGACCGAACCTGGCTTGACCAGAACCTGGCCACGCTCAACGTCGTCACGCTTGGTACCACGCAGCAGGACGCCGCAGTTCTCGCCAGCACGACCTTCGTCCAGCAGCTTGCGGAACATCTCAACGCCGGTGCAGGTGGTGGTGGTGGTGTCACGCAGACCAACGATTTCCAGCGGGTCTTGAACGCGGACGATACCACGCTCGATACGGCCGGTAACAACGGTACCACGACCCGAGATCGAGAATACGTCTTCGATCGGCATCAGGAACGGCTGGTCGATGGCACGAACTGGCTCAGGAATGTAGGCATCCAGAGTTTCTACCAGCTTCTTGACAGCGGTAGTGCCCATTTCGTTGTCGTCTTTGCCTTCCAGCGCCATACGAGCCGAACCGATGATGATCGGGGTGTCGTCGCCTGGGAAGTCGTAGGTGGACAGCAGGTCGCGAACCTCCATCTCGACCAGTTCCAGCAGCTCAGCGTCATCTACCAGGTCAGCCTTGTTCAGGAAGACCACGATGTACGGAACGCCAACCTGACGAGACAGCAGGATGTGCTCACGGGTTTGTGGCATCGGACCATCGGCGGCCGAGCAAACCAGGATCGCGCCGTCCATCTGGGCAGCACCGGTGATCATGTTCTTCACGTAGTCAGCGTGACCTGGGCAGTCAACGTGAGCGTAGTGACGAATGTTCGAGTTGTACTCGACGTGAGCGGTGTTGATGGTGATACCGCGCGCTTTTTCTTCTGGAGCCGAGTCGATCTTGTCGAACTCAACGACGGCCGAACCGAAAACTTCGGAGCAGACGCGAGTCAGCGCTGCAGTCAGAGTGGTCTTACCGTGGTCTACGTGGCCGATGGTGCCGACGTTGACGTGAGGTAGGGAACGATCAAACTTTTCCTTAGCCATCGATACAATCCTCCGCAGAAGAAATAGGTATACCGCTGATAAAACAAAGGCAGATATTTTCATATCTGCCTTGTTTATATGGAGCTCTTGAGCGGATTTGAACCGCTGACCTCACCCTTACCAAGGGTGTGCTCTACCAACTGAGCTACAAGAGCGAAACACTTTGCGCAACAACTGCAAACTTGGAGCGGGTAGCGGGAATCGAACCCGCATCATCAGCTTGGAAGGCTGAGGTTCTACCACTAAACTATACCCGCGGAGCTTGCGGCTCTCGCTGAAACTGGTGGAGGGAGAAGGATTCGAACCTTCGAAGCTCTCGCAACGGATTTACAGTCCGTCCCCTTTGACCGCTCGGGAATCCCTCCAGATGTGGCCGGCATTCTATTTGTCTACCGTCCTAGTGTCAAGCTTTTTTTCAAATTTTTTCAATCAAATCTGAAGCTTAGCTACTTTGACACTGCTTCCAGCTCTACCACCTCAGTGGTGTTCCCTGTGAAGCGGGCGCCATTCTATCAAGCTATTCAGCAGTTGCAATACCCTCGCACAAAATAATTTTGTGTTTTAAGTCTTTGAAATCCTTGGAAAGAGTCGCCAGTACATCCTGGTCCAGCAAACGCTCGCTTTCCGGCGCGACCTTGAGCCAGAAACCTTCGGCTCCAGGCAACTGGCCCGCAAGCGGTTGCGCGGAAATATCCAGGCTCAGCAAGCGCTGGCGCAGCATATCCAGTTGCTCACGGGCAGGCACACCACCCACAACTAGACATTCATCGCGACGCCGGGCCGGCGCCGCAGCACCAGTCTCACGCAGCAGGCGTATCTCCTGCTGAGAGCCCTTGTACAACGACAGCGGGGCGACCTCCTTGGCCTTCAAAGGAGCTTCCTGCTGATGCCAGACGTAATAAAAGACGTTCAGCACGACCAACAGCAGAAACAACCAGCGCATAGTCACCTCAATTCAACGGGCAGGCGATGGCCAAGCCGACAAATACCAGGTCCGGGACAATTCGCGCCTGGGGCACAGCCTCGCGCACCAGGGGCGCATCACCCCCAGTAAGGAAAACTGTAAAATCCTCCCCCAGAAGCAAACCTGCTTGCTCCATCTGAGTGCGAGCAAAGCCCTGGAGCATCAATACACAACCACGCTCTACCGCCTCGACCGTCGAGCGCCCTGGCTCGAGGCTGTTCAGCGCTCGCTCGGCGGAAGCATCGTCATAGCGAATACGGCGGGTATGAGTACGCAACTGGCTGCGCATCAATGGCATGCCAGGGCAGATATACCCTCCCAGGTGCTCACCATCTGCGGCAACGAAGTCGGCCTTGGCCGCAGTGCCAAAATCGATGACCAGGCAGGCCCCTTTCGCCAGGTGATAGGCACCCAGAGCGCCAAGCCAACGATCCATGCCCAGGCGCTGGTAATCCTCATAGCCGTTACGGACGCCGGCCATTTCCCTTACCGGCTGCGCCACGCACACCTCTATCGCGAAAGCGCCCTGGAGCAATGCGCACAAGGATGATGTCTCTTCCTCGCTGCGCACACTGACCATTCGGCAACCGGTGAGACGCAATGCCGTTAACGAGGCGACCGCAGCCAGCAGCGCCTGGTCGGAGTCGACAACGCCCCCTCCGGCAATAGCGGCATCTGCGACATGGATGACACGCCACTTTATAAAGCTGTTTCCACAGTCGAGCTCAAGAATCATCACGCAACCTCAGACTGAGCTCACCACCGCTGTAGCTCTTTTCCACACCATCGACATCAAGGCGCAGTCCGCCCTGACCGTCCACTCCGAGCACCACACCGTCGATCCGGGTATTTCCCGCCACGAGCGAGACTTTCCGCCCCTGCCAAAGGTGCGCCTGCTCCCACTCCTCCTGGAATGCCGCAAAACCATACCGACGATGACGAGCCAGCTCATGTTGCAGCTGCTTAGTAAGCAAAGCGACCAGATGATTACGATCGATTACCTTGCCAGTCTGCGTCCGCATCGATGACCAGGCCTGATCGACCTGGTCATTGTGCTGCATGTTCACATTGATACCGATTCCCAGCACCACGTGACAGACATCTGCAGGATCGCCGACCAGTTCGAGCAGTATCCCAGTGATCTTCTTTCCGCCAGCCAGCACATCATTGGGCCACTTGAGCCCCACGTCCTGAAGCCCAAAGGCCTGCAGCGTACGCATGACAGCCAAGCCGACGACCAGACTCAGCCCTTCCAGCTGACGCATGCCACCTTCGACGCGCAGCACCACACTGTAATAGAGGTTTTCCGCGAAGGGGCTGACCCACTGCCGACCACGGCGCCCACGCCCGGCAGACTGACGCTCGGCCAGCACCACGAACGGTGCGCTTTGCTCGGCAGCGGCAAGCCGCAGCCCTTCTGCATTGGTCGAGTCGATATCCTGGTGTATGAACAGTGGCCACTGCTCCCCTTGCGAAAAGCCGACGATTGCCTGCTCTTCCAGCAAGTTCAACGGAGAAGCCAGTTGATAGCCACGCCCACGAACCTTGTGAACGGTCAGGTTCAGATCGCTCTCGAGGTGCTGTAGCTGCTTCCATACGGCACTGCGACTCACTCCGAGGGCAGCCCCCAGAGCCTCGCCAGAATGGAACCGGCCATCCTTGAGGAGATTCAACAACTTCAGCATGCCAGTCTCGATTTTGAATAAGGCTGGCATGATAGCCATGGGTAGTAGGCTTGCATAGGAAAAGGGGCCTATCGGACTACCCCGTTGGTGCCGGTTTGCCCGCGCAGGGCGCGACACGGTGGCTGGCACCGGCGGTGCCGGTGTTCGCCGGCAAGGCCGGCTCCTACGAGGAGAGCGTGTTTCTTGGGCGCAAAGACAAAACCCCTACCTGCATGCGCAGATAGGGGTTTTGCGAAATGAATCTTGACGATGACCTACTCTCACATGGGGAAACCCCACACTACCATCGGCGATGCATCGTTTCACTGCTGAGTTCGGGATGGGATCAGGTGGTTCCAATGCTCTATGGTCGTCAAGAAATTCTGTTGCCAGAAGATCCAGATGGATACTCCAGCGAATTCGGATATGTGATTTGTGATGTTGCGAACTTTCGGTTCTTTCGTCTTCACCACCACAATCTGCGTTCATGTGCAGATTGCTTGGGTGTTATATGGTCAAGCCTCACGGGCAATTAGTATTGGTTAGCTCAACGCCTCACAGCGCTTACACACCCAACCTATCAACGTCGTAGTCTTCGACGGCCCTTCAGGGAGCTCAAGGCTCCAGTGAGATCTCATCTTGAGGCAAGTTTCCCGCTTAGATGCTTTCAGCGGTTATCTCTTCCGAACATAGCTACCCGGCAATGCCACTGGCGTGACAACCGGAACACCAGAGGTTCGTCCACTCCGGTCCTCTCGTACTAGGAGCAGCCCCTCTCAAATCTCAAACGTCCACGGCAGATAGGGACCGAACTGTCTCACGACGTTCTAAACCCAGCTCGCGTACCACTTTAAATGGCGAACAGCCATACCCTTGGGACCGGCTTCAGCCCCAGGATGTGATGAGCCGACATCGAGGTGCCAAACACCGCCGTCGATATGAACTCTTGGGCGGTATCAGCCTGTTATCCCCGGAGTACCTTTTATCCGTTGAGCGATGGCCCTTCCATACAGAACCACCGGATCACTAAGACCTACTTTCGTACCTGCTCGACGTGTTTGTCTCGCAGTCAAGCGCGCTTTTGCCTTTATACTCTACGACCGATTTCCGACCGGTCTGAGCGCACCTTCGTACTCCTCCGTTACTCTTTGGGAGGAGACCGCCCCAGTCAAACTACCCACCATACACTGTCCTCGATCCGGATAACGGACCTGAGTTAGAACCTCAAGGTTGCCAGGGTGGTATTTCAAGGATGGCTCCATGAGAACTGGCGTCCCCACTTCAAAGCCTCCCACCTATCCTACACAAGCAAGCTCAAAGTCCAGTGCAAAGCTATAGTAAAGGTTCACGGGGTCTTTCCGTCTAGCCGCGGATACACTGCATCTTCACAGCGATTTCAATTTCACTGAGTCTCGGGTGGAGACAGCGCCGCCATCGTTACGCCATTCGTGCAGGTCGGAACTTACCCGACAAGGAATTTCGCTACCTTAGGACCGTTATAGTTACGGCCGCCGTTTACCGGGGCTTCGATCAAGAGCTTCGCTTGCGCTAACCCCATCAATTAACCTTCCGGCACCGGGCAGGCGTCACACCCTATACGTCCACTTTCGTGTTTGCAGAGTGCTGTGTTTTTAATAAACAGTCGCAGCGGCCTGGTATCTTCGACCGGCGTGGGCTTACGCAGCAAGTGCTTCACCCTCACCGGCGCACCTTCTCCCGAAGTTACGGTGCCATTTTGCCTAGTTCCTTCACCCGAGTTCTCTCAAGCGCCTTGGTATTCTCTACCTAACCACCTGTGTCGGTTTGGGGTACGGTTCCCAGTTATCTGAAGCTTAGGAGCTTTTCTTGGAAGCATGGCATCAACCACTTCGCGCTCTAATGAGCACTCGTCATCAGCTCTCGGCCTTGAGATCCCGGATTTGCCTAAGATCTCAGCCTACCACCTTAAACTTGGACAACCAACGCCAAGCTGGCCTAGCCTTCTCCGTCCCTCCATCGCAATAACTGGAAGTACAGGAATATTAACCTGTTTTCCATCGACTACGCTTTTCAGCCTCGCCTTAGGGACCGACTAACCCTGCGTCGATTAACGTTGCGCAGGAAACCTTGGTCTTTCGGCGTGCGAGTTTTTCACTCGCATTGTCGTTACTCATGTCAGCATTCGCACTTCTGATACCTCCAGCAAGCTTCTCAACTCACCTTCACAGGCTTACAGAACGCTCCTCTACCGCATCACCAGAGGTGATACCCGTAGCTTCGGTGCATGGTTTGAGCCCCGTTACATCTTCCGCGCAGGCCGACTCGACTAGTGAGCTATTACGCTTTCTTTAAAGGGTGGCTGCTTCTAAGCCAACCTCCTAGCTGTCTAAGCCTTCCCACATCGTTTCCCACTTAACCATGACTTTGGGACCTTAGCTGACGGTCTGGGTTGTTTCCCTTTTCACGACGGACGTTAGCACCCGCCGTGTGTCTCCCATGCTCGGCACTTGTAGGTATTCGGAGTTTGCATCGGTTTGGTAAGTCGGGATGACCCCCTAGCCGAAACAGTGCTCTACCCCCTACAGTGATACATGAGGCGCTACCTAAATAGCTTTCGAGGAGAACCAGCTATCTCCGAGCTTGATTAGCCTTTCACTCCGATCCACAGGTCATCCGCTAACTTTTCAACGGTAGTCGGTTCGGTCCTCCAGTCAGTGTTACCTAACCTTCAACCTGCCCATGGATAGATCGCCCGGTTTCGGGTCTATACCCAGCGACTAAAGCGCCCTATTAAGACTCGCTTTCGCTACGCCTCCCCTATTCGGTTAAGCTCGCCACTGAATATAAGTCGCTGACCCATTATACAAAAGGTACGCAGTCACCTAACAAAGTAGGCTCCCACTGCTTGTACGCATACGGTTTCAGGTTCTATTTCACTCCCCTCTCCGGGGTTCTTTTCGCCTTTCCCTCACGGT